>NZ_PYNV01000008.1:0-180711 GCF_003026095.1 Photobacterium sp. GB-72
ATAAAAATATCATACACATTCTCGTTACATTAACGAATAACTCTTTTATGGCAACAAATTTTTGAAATGAACATTGGTATAAACGCTAATATTGATATTAATATTAATTTAGTAAAGAAAGGAAATTTAGAAATTACAATAAAACTTATACAAACAGATGATATTACCATGTAAAAATAATAAGAATTTTTAAACTTTATTTCAGAATTACATTTAGAACACACTACCTTTTTTCGAACAGATAATTTATATAAATCATATATACTTATCGTTTTATTAAAACAGTTAGGACAACTTTTCATTTGTAGTCTCTTCTCCTTATATATCAAGAAATAAATTTTCACCTTCATTCCATGACATTGGTTGGAGAACATACCTATTTTCAATCATGAAATCTGAATAAGTATTGTCATCAACCCATGCCTACGTAACCAGAATATTCTAACTTTCCTTTCTCTCTTATTAAGAAAAATTGATCATGAAGAATTGCAGGTTTAACCCAGTTCAAGAAAGAAGATATATTCACATTACTATTTTTTTGTTTTTAATAGCAACTTCAATCAAAAGACCAATTTCATAACATCTCTGTTCTTTTCCTTTTCCTGTTTGATTCCTATCTAAAAACAATGAATTTCTTTTACTGACAGGTACTTTAATAATCGCGTTCAAGGATTTAAACCATTTAGTTGATTAACTTAAAACTAATATTATCAAGGTATTTAATAATCAAAAGTTATTTATCAAAATGTATCTAAAATATTAGACGCAATTCATAGATAAAATTTTTATTACACATCTCTTTCACAAAGCAATAATAAAAATATATCACCAAATAAAAACAGATTTAAAGCACCTTTAACTACTTAAAGGTGCTTTAATACGCAATATTAATATTTAATTTAATATTTATTCTTATTTAATGTTAACCATAAAGCGTCAACATGATATAAAAAACCAGACAAAACACACGCGTCATAAATATGTAATATTCAATTCACAATGATACTATAAAGATAATGGAAAATTCTTTATCTACGATGGCACTGAAATTCCATGGTAAGGATTAAAAAATCCAGCTATATAAGTAACCTGAACTCATAGCCATGGTTAAAACAACCGCAACAAAAGCAATAATCATTGGTGTTTTAAATATTGATTTCAATAAGATAACTTCTGTTAAACTTGCGCCAGCACTACCAATAATTAATGCCATCACCGCCCCTAATCCCATTCCTTTTGCAGCTAATGCGGCACTTAATGGAATGACAGCTTCTGCACGAATATACAATGGAATACCAATGACAGCCGCTACCGGAATGGCAAATGGATTATTATCACTTGCTATTTTTGCAATGAATTCAGTTGGCATAAAACCATAAATCAATGAACCAATAGCAATACCACCGATTAAGTATGGCAGTACTTTTTTGAAATCTTTCCATGTTGTATTCCAGATTTTTTTCCATTTATTGGTTTCAACTTTCACTCCACCACAGCTTTTAGCACCACATGATGATTCAGGTTCAATATAGGCTTCTGGTTTTACAAAGCGCTCAAAATTGAGCTTTTCTAATAGCACGCCGGCAATAACAGATACACCCATCGCCATCACAAAATAGAATGCCGCAACTTTAATACCAAAGGTTACAACAAATAAGCCAATGATTACGGGGTTAAGCAGTGGACTCGCGAAAAGGAACACCATCATGGTGCCAAAACCCGCTTTAGCTCTGAGTAATCCTTTTAAGAACGGAATTGTCGAACAAGAACAAAACGGAGTAATAGCTGCTAATAATGCAGCAACAACATAACCGTGACCTTTCTTTCCGCTTAATATCCTCTGAATTTTTTCCGGTGGTATATAACTTTGTAACACGCCAACCAAAAAGCTAATCAACAAAAACAGTAGCGTTAACTCAGTCGCCAAAAAGAGGAACATCTCTAACGTATCTTTGAACATCACAACACCAATCTATATTTCTAGAATAGTCGAAATATAATTGATCTTTATTGGCTAGATCAAGACATTTCCAGTAATATCGAAATATAAATTTAGTGAGGGTATTAACAATGAATACAGAGATCATTGCTAAGGCATTGAAAGAATTAGGACATCCGACACGATTGATGATTTACAAAACAGTGATTAGAGCAGGTCATCAAGGTATTGCTGTTGGGGGATTACAAGAAAAGCTTTCTGTTCCTGGCTCAACCCTCTCTCATCATATTGCCGGGCTGGCCTCTGCTGGGCTCATTTCACAACGCAGAGAAGGACGAACTTTGTTTTGTGTCGCTGAATATCAGAAGCTGGATTCTGTGATCGCCTATCTACAAGATGAATGTTGTGCAGACGAAAATCAGCAATAAACATGCAGTCAGTGACATTATTTCAATAAAGCGACAACCGTATGACGATGTACATTTGCTTGTGCTGCTAAAGAGCGATACGTTGCACTAAATTGCTGGTTTCCAGCCCCCGAGAGTTGGCTAAGCTTTTCTTCTACTTGCTTAACATCTCCCAGCGACGTGTTTGCCTTCGCATCTGCCATTTGTTTAGCCAATACCGCCTGATAAGCTTTGATATCATCAAGGCTTTGTTGCACTTGCCGTAAATGTTGGTTCACTTTTACTAAAGTATCGCGAATTTGCTCACGGTTATTAAAAGTAAATTGACTATCTTCAATACCTTCAGGCTCAGGCTTAATCGTGAGTGTATTGGCCTGTCCTGCAGGGTATCGATGCCCTTGACCAATTACCTGTACTTTTCCTTCCAACCCTTGAAAGCTTTGCTCATTGGCTCGAAATACAATATCGCCGTTATCTTGTTGCGATGCTCGAAGACCAAAAGGGATCACATGACGATCTATTTGCGAAACTAAGGCTTTATCGCTTAATTTCGCATCCATATTCACAACAACCGTTCCCAACTGTTGAAAGCTTAATTTAATAAGCTCACTGTACTCTCGCTGACGCTGAACATTCAGACCGGGAACAGAAAATGTACGTGTTATTGGTCTATCAATATTAACTTTAAGCTCTGCATCAATAACACGAAGTCCGTCGCTCTTAGCGTTATTCAATGTGTGTTTAATTGAATCAAGATGATGATTCGCATTGCCTTGAGCTGACGGAGAAACTGCACGTTGAGCAATAAGCTCAGTACTTAAGATCTTCTTTATGGCTTGTAAGTCACGCCCTACAACGCCTAAAGCTTGTTGTGCTATTTGTACCGATGTTACTTGCTGCTGCCCCTTGGCAAGTAAGGTTTTAGAAACCGTATATCCATCTTGCTGATAGCTTAATTGTTTTAAGTTCGAACCCGCAATTTTCTTGGTATCGATTGTGTCTGCGGCTGACGGAACAATGGCAGCTTGCTTGCTCGCATTAGCAAAATTTATACTCTGAGTTCTGACTTCCGATGTACTTGTCACCATAATTCTTTGCTACCTTACAATCGCTTAAACAATGAAAGGTCGTTAATTTTCATATAGCTTGCCTGTGTAGCCTGAAGCGCAGCCATGTAATTATTTAAACGAACCGATGCTTCACCATAATCCAACGCTTCTAGATCATTGGTTACGGCTTCAACAAATAACTTGTTATCACCATGGCTGGTTTCCATTAAATCTAAATTATTATGGCGCCCACCAATATCGGTTACTGCTGCTAATACATTATCATGCGTCGTATCTAGAGTATTTAACGTTGCTTGTAAGGTGTTATTGAGATTTGCTGTCGGGGCTTGTAACTCGGTTATCGCGGCGTCAATCTGATTTAAGATATTATTACCGCCAAGATCGAGCATTTCTTGTGAAGCAAAATTGGCTTCCATCGTAACGCCTTTGGCTACCGTCACTACCCGCTTATCACTATTACCTTCAAAAATATAACCACCAGCAGGTTGTGCTGTAATCGCTGGGACATCACTTTGAGTACCGGAAAAAAGGTAATTACCCTCTTCATCTTGAACATTAAATGAAGACATAAAAGCATCGCGTAAGCTGACTAATTTATTGGCATAACTTTCTCTATCAGCATCTGAGATGGCACCATTTGACGCTAGTAACAACGTATCTCGCATATCTTTTAACGTATCACTTGCAGCCATTAAATGAACTTCTTGCGACGATAACGCGGTTTTCACATTATTAATGTTGTCTTGGTACTGATTTATCGCGCTATTTTCACGATCTAAATTCAATAAGTTAATAGAATCAATTGGGTTATCAGATAATTTGAGTAAGCGCTGACCAGTCGACATCTGCGCTAACACTTCCCCTAAGCCTTGGTTATTTTTTGATAGGCTAGTTAACATTAGCTGGCTAAATTGCGTATCACTGACTCTCATCATTCATCCCTTACAATAATCGTAATACTGAGTCGAACAGTTCATTGGCTGTACTGATCACTTTCATGTTTGCTTGATAAGCATTAGTAAATGTCATTAGGTTTGCCGCTTCTTCATCACTGTTAACCGCACTTAAATTATCTCGTGCTGCGTTGGCTTGACTAAATAAGGTTTCTGCGGCTTTTTGATCAACGGCGGCTTGTCGCGTTTCTATTGCCGTTTTACCCACCATAGAAGCAAATGCATCATTCAAGGTCACACTCCCTAACCCTGTGATCGCCATTGGCTTCGTCGACAAATTGATCAAGGCTTGTAACGTATCACTGTTACCCGGTGTCCCATCTGAAGATAATGCCAGCTCAGCCGGTGTGATCGCGGTGATATCAAGGCTGGCCGCTGGTGAATTGGGATCGAATGAAAACAATGCTTGGCCTGGATTACCGTTTAAATCAAAACCCGTCGCGAGTACCTGATTAAATTCGGTTGCTAGGTTTTGTGCCATCTCATCAAGGGCTTGTTGGGTCGGTTTTAAGGTGTCTTTAAGATAGCTATCAAATGCTCCTAACTGCCCTCCTAACTCACCTGTAACTGCAAAGGTTTGCCCAGAAAAATTAATTTCAATATTCTTAATAAACGGCTCATTAACTATCGGAGTCGATTTTAATTGCGCAGCATCACTACCTAAGATCAAGGGCTGACCCGATGCCAGAGTGACTTGTAGGCTACCATCTGGTTGCTGGGTTGAACTGATCTCTACCACTTCAGAAAGTTGCTTAATTAATACATCACGTTCATCAATAAGCTGAGAAGGATTACCGCCTGTCGCTTGTGTCTCAACAACGCGATGGTTTATATCAGCAATGTTGTTCATTAAGCTATTAGCATGCTCAATAGACGCACTAGCTTTGTCACTGATACGCTTACCTTGGCCATGTAAAGATTCAGACAAGGTATTAAAGCGACGAGATAACGCTTTAGCTTCATTAATAATTTGCTGGCGATTAGGGGTAGATTCAGGTTTAAGCGTCGCGTCATTTAACGCCGAATATAAAGAATCAAGACCAGCACTAATGTTAAAGCCCTCGCCACCTAAAAGGCTTTCGAGCATCGTCATATTGTCTAAATTCGCATTGCTTGCTGCTTGTTGACTGGTTGCTGCCCATGTTTGCTTTACAATAAATTGGTCTGAAATACGACGTATGCTGGCAACGTCAACACCACTTCCCGCACTTAATATATCGTTGCCAGCAAGAGCACTCATCATTGCCTGCTGTCGACTAAATCCTGGCGTATTAACATTAGCAACATTATGAGCAGTAACATCAAGCGCCGTTTTATTGGCATTTAACCCTGTTAAACCAATATTAATCATATTCATAGCGATTACTGCTCCTTGTAAGATTGCAATGATTGTTGAAAAGCAGTACACGTTCGCATCGCCAATTGATTGACCGATTTATTGTTGACAGGCTTTGGTGTGTCTTGTTTTTCCAGTGCTTGATGAGTTAATGCGGCACTATTTTGAACATCATTAAATCCTTGGTTAGGATTTAACTGTTTCATCAACATTTCTTTAATGCCTGTTTGCTGTTGTTTCGCCATTTCAATCGCTAACTGGCCATCATAAAAGTCGCGATAGACGCTCTGTTGTTTACTGGAAAATGGATTATCTTCATCAGCCAAGACATCACTGCTACTTCGCATCTGGCGTAAAACCATTTGTAAAAACATCGCTTCAAATTGCCCTGCAACCACCTCTAAACCTTGCTCATCAGATAGCGAATGTTTGATTTGCTGCAAACCATTATTATCATGGTATAGAACATTATTTTTGTTCATTACGCTGATATTGTCGTCGAACTTCATCTAACTCTCCTAAATCACTACCAGTTCTGCATTCAATGCGCCTGCTTCATGTAGCGCTTGTAGAATAGACATAAGATCATCAGGTGACGCACCTAAGCTGTTCACGGCATTTACGATAGTATTAAGCTCAGTCCCTTCAGGCCAAATGTACATTTGTGCCTCATCTTGGTTGATATCAACTTTAGAATTATTGACTCGCTCTGTTGTACCTTGGCTAAAGGCGTTAGGCTGGCTGATTTGATCACTTTCTGAAATCGTCACGGTAAGGTTACCGTGGCTCACAGCCGCTTCACTCACACGGACATTTTTGCCAACCACAACCGTTCCTGTTCTCGCATTAAATACCACCCGCGCGGCTTTTCTCCCTGTCATTACTTTTAAGTCTTCCAACATCGACATAAAAGTCACCCGCTGTTGTAGGTCTTGCGGCGCACGCATTTCCACTCGACCTTTACTTACCGCAGTCGCCACTTTTGGACCGAAAGTCGCGTTGATTGCACGGGAAATATTTTTCGCAGTGGTAAAACTCGGTTGGCGTAAATTTAACGTGACGATGCTGCTGTTATTAAAGTCCGTCGGTATTTCTCGCTCTAACATGGCACCATTAGGAATTCGCCCTGTTGTGGGTGTATTGACCGTGATTTTTGAACCACTTTGCCCTTCTGCTTTTACCCCTCCAACGACGACATTCCCCTGTGCAACAGCATAAACTTCACCATCGATACCTCTAAGTGGCGTCAATAATAAAGTACCGCCACGTAGGCTTTTTGCATCACCAATAGAGGAAACAACAACATTAAGCTCTTGACCGGGTCCCGCCATCGCTTCAACGGTGGCTGTCACACTCACTGAAGCGACATTTTTTAGCTTTGGATCGATCCTATCACCAATTTGTACCCCAAACTGACGCAGCATATTGGTGATAGACTGGCTGGTAAATTTCACTTGATTTCGATCTCCTGAGCCATCAAGACCAACCACCAAACCATAACCCACCAGCTGATTTGAGCGTATGCCTTGCACATCCACTAAATCCATCATAGGAACTGCTGTTTTAGCGCTAACGTTAAGCGGCATCCAACCCAACGTCACACACAAAAAAGACAGGATAAAATAAACCATTTTTTTCATTAGAAAGGCATCCATGGGCTAGTGAAAAATTGTGTTAACCAGCCTGCAGCATTGCTATCAGCCAGTGCGCCTCTGCCAGAATAAGTGATCCTCGCATCACCAATACGTTGAGAAGACACTTGGTTATGACGATTAACATCATCAACCCGAACCACGCCTGTTAAGCGTATGTATTCATCCCCTTGGTTTAGTCGGATCCACTTTTCACCACGGATCATCAGCACGCCATTAGGTAATACTTTATGTACAGTGACAGTGATTGCCCCTTGCAACTTATTGCCTTGAGTGCTGGCAGCAGTACCATCAAAACCACGATCACCGCTAACACTGGCTGAGAGATCATCAAAGGTTTTATTACCTAATGTTGGCGCTGCAAATTCAATAGAGGAAGATTTACCAAACTTGGTATTGGCTTTTTTGCTTGACTGCGTTTGCTCATCCAACTCCACCGTTAATACATCGCCGACCCGATAGGCACGGCGATCTTGAAACAAGGTCATCGAATAATTATGGCGATACAAGCTGCCATGCTTGGCTTCAGGTAAGCTGTAATCAAGATCCGGTGGCGCAAATGCAGCATCATTAGGTTCAGGCGGAATAAACTCTTCACGCACCGCACAACCTGATACAAATGAGAGAAAACATAGCAGCATTAAAAGCGTCTTCATCCTCACTCCTTACACGGCTTGAGCGACAAATTTCAGCATGTCATCAGCGGCAGAAACGACTTTGGCATTCATTTCATAAGCGCGTTGAGTGGTGATCATATCGACCATTTCTTCAACTACTTGCACGTTCGAACCTTCTAGCGCCCCTTGTTTCAAACTGCCTGCGCCATCAGTGCCTGCAATCATCTCTTGCGGCTGACCACTGGCTTGAGTCTCTTTATAAAGGTTACCGCCCACCGCTTCTAAGCCTGCTGGATTAATAAATTTCGCTAAGGTAATTTGCCCTAACTCTTGCGGCTCTGGATCCCCTGCTAGCGTCGCCGTGACAAGGCCATCAACACCAATGGATATCGTATTCGCTTCTTCAGGTATTTGAATTTGCGGTTGAAGTGGCAGACCTTGTCCGTTCACCATTAAACCTTCAGAGTTAACGTGAAACTGGCCATTACGGCTAAACATCACTTCACCATCGGAATTTTCTATTTGGAAAAAGCCCGATCCCATTACAGCAAGATCCAACTGTTGTTGGGTATTTTGTGAATTCCCTTGCGTAAACACTTTTTGTGTACCGACTACACGCACACCACTACCAAGCTGTACTCCACTCGGTAATTGATTTAACTGATCAACTTGCGCCCCTGGTTGACGTTGAATACTGTAAAACAAATCTTCAAAAACAACACGATCACGCTTAAAACCTACCGTATTAACATTGGCAAGGTTGTTGGAAATCGCAGTCATTTTTGTATCTTGTGCTGCCATTCCTGTTTTACTGACCCAAAGTGCTGAATGCATGATGACTCTCCTTGTAATTATGTTTACCTACGTGATTAACGTGGGTTCATTAAGCGGGTTCCAGCTTGTGCTAAAGTTTCTGCGGTTTTCATCATTCGCACTTGCATTTCAAAGTTACGAGTTAGCGACATCACACTAACCAGCTCATTAATCGCCGACACGTTACTGCCTTCTAAATGCCCAGCCGTCATCGCTACACTCGGGTCTTGAGCAAAGACTTGGTCATTTACTGGATGTAATAAGCCATCACTTTGTTTTTGCAGTTGATTAAACTCCGGATTAACCAACTTTAATTGTCCGACTTCAAGCTTGGCACCACCGCCAGGAGGCACCACAGTCACCACACCTTTATCGCTGATTTCCACATCTTGATGTTCTGGTAGCACTAAGGCTTCCCCTTCTGACATCAATGGAAAACCGTTAACTCGCATCATGCCTTGATCATCAACACGAATGTTGCCAGCACGGGTATAGGCTTCATTACCAGCGACAGTTTGTACGGTAAAAAAGCCATCACCATTAATCGCAATATCCAGTGCGCGCCCTGTTTTGATCACATCCCCTGCATCAAAGCGTGTCGCTGCTGAGTTAGTTACAACCATAGTGCGACCATCAAATCCCGCGCCCTGTAACGGGATACTTTTCACTCGCTCCATATCCGCACGAAAACCTGCTGTGTCAGCATTTGATAAGTTATTTGAACGCACGTGCTGCGCTTTCATCACTCGGCTTGCGCCACTGGTTGCGGTATATAAAAAACTATCCATAACAGCCTCTCACTACACCGCGTTAAAGAGTGATTGCGTTAATTTATCTGACGTCGATATAGTTTTGGCATTCGCTTGATAGTTGCGCTGAGCGGTCATTAGGCTTACCAGTTCACTGGTGAGATCAACATTTGAGCCTTCTAAAGCGCCAGCAACTAATCCACCTAAGGTCCCCGTACTTGGCGCACCATTAACTGGGGCACCCGAGCTGAAGCTTTGGATCCAAGAAGTGCCATTGGTTTTTACCAATCCTTGAGGGTTGGCAAAATCAGCTAGCATCACTTGACCTTGTAACTGAGATTGTCCATTAGTGTAAGTAGCAAACACCATCCCATTATCTTCAACACGCACACCAGCAAGCTCACCCGAGGTATAGCCATTCGGCGCATTGGTACTCACGCCAAAATCCGCACCAAACTGAGTCGTCCCAGCTATATCAATATTGATATTCGCCGCATCCGCACCTGCAGGGTTGAAATTCACAACAAAAGGAGTCGTTGGTGATTGCAATGTACCGTCGGTATTAAAAACAACATTTTGGGTTTGCGTCGGGGTAGCCGCGCCATCAACGACCACATTTACCTGCCACTCATTGGCATTGGTTTTGGTGAAGTACTGTGTAACGGTGTGGGGGTTACCTAAAGAGTCATAAACTTTAGAAGTATAAGAAGAGTTAAAGCTGTCAGTCGCATTAGGATCGAAAGGATTAATGGCAGGATCAATCACACTCGAACGGGCATCTAAGTTAGCTACAAAAGCAAGCTCATCTGTCGCTTTTGCTGGCAGTGAACCGGTGGTGATTTTTAAATTACCGACTGCGCCAGCTTGTAAATTGTTATTTGCATCAACGGTATAGCCTTGAAGCTTGGCGCCATTATTACTAACAATGTTGTTATCTTTATCAGAACCAAACACGCCTGAGCGGGTATATAAGGTTTGCCCAGTATGATCTTTAGTGACAAAAAATCCGCTTCCCGAAATCGCCAGATCTAACGGTCGACCAGTCCCGGTAATTGAGCCTGTTTTATCAAAGTTCTGCGAAATAGCAGCAACTTCAACCCCTCCGGCTTGCATACCATTGTATACCGCTGAAAATTCAGTACGTGACTCCTTAAAACCCGAGGTAGAAACATTGGCAATATTATTACTAATAGTATTTAACTGAACATTGGTTGCGTCTAATCCACTTAATGCGATATCAAAACTCATAACTTCCTCTTCTCTTCATTCCTTGATTACTTTCGTTCACGGTTTAAACCAAGCGAAAGCTTAAATAGATTTACTCGCCAAACTGGCTAATTTGATAAAACGGTACTCGACCAATACCTTCAACATTTACCAACGCGGCACCGCCATTAGAGGGCACGCGGACCTGCGATACTTCTCCTGCGAGCAGAACACTGGGTTGTGGTATATCTTTCGCCACCTCAACACTGATTTGATATTGCCCTTTAGCTAAACCCAACGCGTTAGGATCAATCGTAAATTCTACTTCCCCCTTATTTTTAGGGCCTAACGGCATCACTTTTTTATTACCAAGTTGATCTGTTAAAACAATCGAGACGGTACTCGATGCATGGTCTAATTCGATCCGTCCTTGCTGCTTAGCATCCGTTAATTCAACCTCATTACCTTCAACATAAACGGTTTGCCCTACTAACCCAGCCGTTGAAAGGACTTGCATGTTATCCAGTAAAACCATGCTGTTTTGCATCAACTTCGCCATATTCTCGGTACTTTCAACCTGAGAAAATTGCGCTAATTGGCCGACATATTCAGTACCATCAAGCGGATTTAACGGATCTTGGTTTTGAATTTGAGCCACCATTAAATTAATGAATTCATTTTTTAATGAGTTAGCATCGTTAGCATTATTCGGATTACTCGCGACAGCCATATTGGTCGACTCAATCGCCGGCACATCGGTACTCAGTGCGTTAAATTGTGCAATGGTCATCAGTTACCCTCACCTAAACGAAGCAACCCTTGCTGCATGCTTTTTACATTACTCAGCACTTCTACATTGGTTTCAAAACTGCGGGTAGCTGACATCATGTCTGCCATCTCTGCGACTACATCTATATCAGGGTAATAAACATACCCCTCTTCATTGGCCAGTGGGTTACTCGGCTCAAAGCGTTTTTCAGCCTCTCCAGCATGTTGAACCACATCCATAATGCGCACTTCAGCACTCGGGTAATCTGCTTGATCTCCTGTTAATTGAGTTTTGTTGTAAACGGTGGCGAATACAGGTTTTAACGCCTTGTAAGCATCGTTAGGATTAGCGGCAACAGCATCGGCATTCGCTAAATTACTTGCGACAGTATTTAAACGTATGGTTTGCGCATTCATTGCAGAACCCGCTATGGAATAAATATCAGTAAATGCCATTGTTAACGTCCTTTAATCACGGCAGCTAAGCCCTTAAATTTCATATTCATAAACGTTAAGCTGCTCTGAAAATCCATGTTGTTTTTAGTAAACTTTGCCTGCTCGACACTGAGCTCTACCGTATTGCCATCTTTTGAGTTCTGGTAAGGCACAGCGTAACCATCAGACACCACAAGTTGTGTCGGGGCTTTTTGTACTTTTCCAAAACCCATTTGACTTACAATGGCATCAAAACGAATATCTTTTGCTAGGTATCCAGGGGTATCTACATTTGCTAAATTACTGGCAAGCACTTTGGCTCTTTGCACCCGAAAATCGAGCGTTTGAGGATGAACACCAAGTGCATTTTCAAAACTTATTGCCATTAACCACTCCTTAGACAGTACAACCAAGATTGCAATAGAGTGTATTAATCCAAAATGCGTGCCAAAATATTTTTTAAATATTATCAGGGAGTTATATTTAAATACGGAAAGTTAACTTCCCATAGGGGAAATAATCGGAAAGGAAATAACACGATTGAACTAAATGTAATTATTCCTTTGATACTATTAATGAATCTATTTCAAACTTAATAACAGTTTTTATATTTAACTATCTCTATCTCAACATTTAAATATAATAAATATCTAGACACACCTGCATAAAAAGCTTGACTAAACACTAGGTATGAAGTTATTTTCCGCTCTCAAACCACATCATCCACATAGAAATATAAGTCTAATAAGTATTGGCACTAATCTTGCTTTTAATTACTAATACAAAAAACTTATCGAGAGAAAAATGTTTAAATTTATAGTTAGTTTTATTTTATTATGCTTATCACAATCAAGTTTTAGTGAAGAGATAACCATAACATTTATTGGAAAAGTAACGGAACCCGCAGAAAGAATAATATCAAGCAAAATCAAGAGCATAGATGATATTAAGTCAGATAAAAGCCATTTTAGTATCAAAGAAGAAGAGATACAATCAAACCCTTTAGCAAAGTTATATATCATGACTTACTATTGATGCTAAGTTATTATTAATAATTGAGTTTTAATATTTACAAGAGCACTCTTAAACCTAAATTATTTATTAAATCATAAGGTTATCATCAATAAATCAGATAACTTCATCTAATTAATGCCTTTGTAGAAAGCGACTATTAAAGGCATGCTAATTTAACATTAATAATGTAACTAAGAGTGAACATGTTGAAGATACTTGAAGTGGTGTCAAACCCAGCAAAAAAAGCATTTGTGAGTTTAACATATTTAATAATTCTAGTTATATTTTTACCTTTTAGCGTTTTTGCTGATAATTTACAAGAGGTTAAATTAATAACCTCAAATAGCGTTAATATACAGAAAATTAAAAGCGCCTTGGTAGACGAAATAAAAAATGAGATCCAGCATTACAGTGATATTCATGGCTGGAAAAAAGTGGTTCCAAATATAAAGGTCAATATTCCGAAGGCCATATCATCATTACCTCATTGCCCTGAACCTGTTCGTTTTACTGCACAAGATAATCAATCGCAGCCCGTAGGCAGATTAAAAAGACAAGTTAAGTGTGAAAGCCCAACAGTGAACTGGCGACTCAATGCAACGGTTTATGTCCAATTAACACTACCAGTAATGGTAGCCCGCACGTTAATCCATCGCGACGAGGTTATTACAATGGACATGCTCGACAGCAAAAAACTGCAACTAAAAGCACCTAAGAACATCATCACTGATGCGGATCAAGTGATAGGGTTACATGCCATCCGTCGAATTCGCCAAGGACAACTGATTACTGAAAACGTGTTAAAAAAGCCGTTTCTGATTAATAAAGGGGATCAAGTACTGATTGTCGCTAAGAAAGGTAAATTTGAAGCATCAACCAAAGGAATGGCGTTAGAACATGGAAAAATGTACGAACAAATTAAAGTAGAGAATACAGCAACTCAAAAAGTCATTCATGCTCGTGTTGTTGCACAAGGGAAAGTAGAAACAATATTTTAAAATAAGTAAAAATAACCGCTACATTAAATATAAGCATTGATAATAAATAGAGCTCAACTTGTTGTTTTATGCTTCGCATCCCGACATTACATAAGAACAATCAACAATGATTATACTTCTGTGAGAAAGCCCTATTCTTTTAATGAATAGGGCTACTTAACGTTTCGGTTATCAGCAATCAGATGTGAACAATGTAAAATGTGGTTTAGCTAGATTATCAACGTTATATTGTAAGTAGCATTTCTTTTGTTCAGGGTGACTATAGTAATCATTTACTTGTGGGAAAATTCTAAAATCACCGTCTCTATTTGTATAAAATTCAATGTTTAATTTGTGTGTTGCATTACCCTTGTTATCCAGAGGGTATACGTCAATATTAGCCAGTTTTTTTATTGCTTCGATGCCTGAATATTCAGTTTTAGAGCTAATAGAGCTAAACCACGGGTAATTATCATAATTTGATATACGAATGCCTTTATTTTCATTACTCGGTGTAGTGGAGCTT
Organism: Photobacterium sp. GB-72; assembly: GCF_003026095.1. Taxonomy (NCBI): domain Bacteria; kingdom Pseudomonadati; phylum Pseudomonadota; class Gammaproteobacteria; order Vibrionales; family Vibrionaceae; genus Photobacterium; species Photobacterium sp. GB-72. The sequence continues at coordinate 14,463 of NZ_PYNV01000008.1, forward strand.
CCACTAAGCATAAACCTATAGCCATACTTATCAGTATAAATGTTTGCAGATGGTAATTCCGTCTTTGCTGCAAATATAGCAAATGAAGACTCTAAGGCCCCTTTTGTCGCTTTTAGGGTAGCTATTCTTGCATCACGCTGAATATTTAAGAATTTTGGGACTGCAACGACAGCTAATATTCCTAGGATAACAATAACAACGACGATTTCTATCAGTGTGAAACCTTTACTTTTTTTCATTCAAGACGCTCAACATGAAAATGGATTAAGCCATGCGTGATTTTAAACAATCACAATGAGTTTTCGGTATGCATAACAGCTTTGTTTCTTCGAGACCGTTCGATTACTATATCCACGAACGTTATCTATCGTATACGCTCTAACACTATTTTCGATAAAAATACTGAAACTGTCATTTCTTATTTAATCTTCCTATGAGTTTGGTCGCCTAAGTAAACTAAGCGTCTTGTTTAGGAATTAAAACGATGAAAATAGATAAAATTGCAACCGCGCAGTTTTCCCATACCCAGTTAAAACCAGCAGAACAACAACCAAGCTCTCAGACCGTAAAAAATAGCGCTATCAACACGCCCAGCACCATTGATAGCCAACTGTTAGCACAAGCACAGCAACCGTTAAATGCCCTACCTGATGTGGATATGGCAAAAGTGGAACAAATCAAAAATGCTCTAAACCGTGGAGAAATCAACCTCGATATTGAAGCGCTTTCGAGTGCGATTTTGCAATTTCATACCGGTCATGAATAAACACATTGCTAATGTTATATGGAGTAAAACATGCCTAATCCTCACAATAAACAGCAAATGCTCACTGTACTTATAAAAGACATTCAGTGCGATATTGTTGATTACCGCCAGCTTTATCAACTGATGTTAAAACAGCACCAATGCTATTTGAAATTTGATGGTATGTTACTTTCGCAGCTAACGGAACAACAACTGCCACTGCTAAGCAAACTGACACAACGAAGCCAACAGCGCGCACAACAACTACACAAGCTCGGTTTACCCATTAATAATCAAAGCATGAATAAACTGATCCATGCTTTACCAAATGCAATAAAAAGCAAACTTCAGCAACAATGGCAAACGTTAGAAACCTTAGTAAAACAGTGCCATGACTTAAATCAGCGCAACGGAATATTATCAGCGAACTTCAGCGAATTGCTCAATCAAGTGTATACTCAAATGCCCCAACATAATGACAATAACGCTTATAGCTCACCGCATTTAATGCAGTATTAAAATTAAAGGCTAATGAGGTATCATTTGGGCAATAAAAAATGCACTATTCTCTCTCTACCTCTCAGTATGTTCATCATGCTGATTTTGTTATTGTTTGCAAATCCTAACCAAGCATCCACGCCAATACCCACCAAGTACCAAACGCAATTTGAACAACAAGTCAGTAAACATTATCAACGATTATCACCGCATAAAAAAGTGATCAATAAACAGTTCACGCGCCATCAAACAACGGTACAGCATATAATCAAACGGCTTGATGCTAAAAAGCTACCGCGTAATCTGGTATTAATACCAATGATTGAATCGACATTCGATCGCCATGCCGTCTCTCACGCAAAAGCGGCTGGTCTTTGGCAGCTCATGCCCGCAACAGCAAAGCGTTTTGGTTTAACTGTCTCCAAGACTAAAGATGAAAGATTCAATATTGCCCGTAGTACCGATGCTGCTATACAGTATTTGATCTTTCTCTATAACAAATTTGATCAAGATTTAAAGCTGACTTTAGCAGCCTATAATTCAGGGGAAGGACGTGTACAACGGGCATTAAAACGCGTCGTGGATAAACATTTTTCAGCTCTACGCTTACCGAATGAAACCGTTGATTACGTGCATAAATTTTACGCTTTAGAAAAGTTGGTCGATCTTGATACGTTAGTAAGCTCAATACCGAGAGCCCAGTCTCCCTTCGCAATCAATGCAGTATCTATTAATAATGATGTCGTGTTTCTAAAACAATTATTTGAAACCAAAACAGTGATAAATATGAAGCCTATTAAGCCAATCATTACATTTTAAACCGTCATCAGCCAACCTAAAAAGTAACAAATACTTGAATTAATAAGCAACTTGTCTAGTTGAAATAAAACGACAGAAGAAAAATGCAATAGAAAAAACAATAAAATTACGGTAATAACAGAGGAAGTTTGCGGCGCCCAAAAATCTGAGAGCATATCGCTATTTGTTTCTCAGATACTTGGTCATAATGTATAAGGCTTTGATATAAATTGCTAAGGTAGTCTTGTTCCCAATGGCTTAACGTTCAAAATAGAGTAATAATGCATGCATCATTAATCTTCTGAATAATTAATGAGCTATTGATCATAGCTCCCACTCTTTATCCCATTCGCGCTGCATGTGTAAGTTTTCAATTCGCTCGCGAACACTCACTTTTCTTTCTGTTGTCTTTGGTGCTACTTTTCTTTTTGTTTTAGCTTCTGTGGTTGTTCGTTTGATGTCAGTTTGCTTTGTCATGAATGTCTCTCTGTTAATACATAATCGTAAATAGCTATATCGGTCGATAATTGAATATTGCCGTTATCAAGCAACAAAAGTGCATGATATGGAAAGATATAGATAAGCTAGGAGGTCAATATATGGCTTTGCTGGTGAAGTTATTCAATTCATTAAAAGTAATATAAAGACTTGTTTACATAATACCAAAATTATTGCATAACTTCCACACAAACATTTTTATTCGGATTTGTAAACTGATTTTTTCTAACCAAATATCTTATGGTTCGCTTCTTGTTGTTCCCTGATGTAGATAATTAAAATCATCTATATATGGATGAATAAAAAACCATATATCAGAAACTTAACAACGAGTTAACAACATACGCAGGGTGACTTGCTACGATCATAATAAATAAGAGAAAGAAGAGTAGGAAATAATGGATATCGAGATCTATCAAGTTGATGCTTTTACCAATGAAACATTCAAAGGTAATCCTGCGGGTGTTTGCATTACAAAGGAAACGTTATCGAAAGATTTAATGCTATCGATTGCAGCGGAAATGGCAGTATCAGAAACCGCTTTTTTATCATTAAATAACATGAACTTAAAATGGTTTACACCTCAAGCTGAAGTCAAACTATGTGGCCATGGTACACTTTCCGTTACTCATATTTTAAAAGAAAAAAAACTTTTTAACGTTAATGATACCGTGACATTTAATACCCTGTCAGGATCATTAAGCGCCTTAATAAAACCATCAACCATAGAACTCGATTTTCCGGCGCCAATACTTGATTTTAATATCACACCATCTACAGAGCTGTTAGCGTCTTTAGGCATTGAAGCTACACATGTTACTGCTTATGGTATTTTTGATTCGAAGATATTTATTGAAGTTGATAACGAAGAAATTGTATTAAACCTTGCGCCAAACTTTGATCGCCTAACAAAAATTGATGGCCGCGGCGTGTTAATTACCGCATCAACCCAGCGCGATGATCTGGATTTTATCTCTCGCTTTTTTGCCCCTTGGGTTGGCGTTAATGAAGATCCCGTAACAGGTTCAGCACACTGTGCTTTAACACTTTACTGGTCAGAAAAGCTCAATAAAGTAAAACTTAATGGTTATCAAGCATCTGCGCGTGGTGGATATGTCAGCACCGAGTTATTACCCAATGAACGTATAAAACTCATAGGCTCAGCGATTACAACCATAAAAGGTACAATGCAGTTACCTAATGTATAACGACATCTGATATATACGATATTTAGAACATGGCACATCATTGGAAAACATAAGATAGCAATGCCGTTTTGGGGTATGATGCGGCATTGAGTTACTTAAAGATAACTGTGTTTTTCAAGCTATGAACATCCCAATTAAAAATGAAACCACACCTGAAGTCTCATGCTCTAACTGTAAAGCATGCTGCTGCCGTTTAGAGGTGATGATTATCTCAGATACAGGTGTACCAGAAAGGCATATCAAACGAGATATGTGGGGGGGTGAAACTATGCTTCGACTCGCTGATGGTTGGTGCTCTGCACTTGATAGAGAGACCTTCATGTGTACGATTTATGAAAACCGTCCTTGGATTTGCCGCGAATTTGAAATGGGCTCTTACGAATGTGTTGATGAGCGTACTGAATTTCTATAGCTCCAATATCTATCACTAACGAGTTAGCGCTTACATTTTATATAAATGCTAACTCGTCTACCTTACTCAATTAAAGGCGGATCCCTTCAACATTGAGTTCTAACTCAACCTCTGTAGAAGCAGGGCCTAAATTTGTTTTAATATCATAATCTTTCAATGAGATCATTGTAGTACCAACAAATCCACGACGATAGCCGCCCCACGGATCATTACCTGCACCAACATGTTTAACATCAATCGTAACCGGCTTTGTAACGCCATTTAACGTTAAATCACCTGTCATGGTAGCGTTGCCATCCCCCAACTCTTTAAAAGAGCTACTAACAAAAGTCGCTTCTGGAAATTTTTCAACATTTAAAAAATCACTGCTGCGTAAATGTTTATCACGCTCAGCATGGTTGGAGTCCACACTCGCCGTTGCTATATTCACTTTAACTTTTGATGCTTCAGGCTGCTTTTCATCATAACTAAACTCACCATCAAAGGTATTAAAACGCCCTACCAACCAACTGTAACCAAGATGCTGGATCCGAAATTGAATCGATGCATGTGAGCCATTAGTATCGATTTTATAATCGTCTGCTAGCGCTACTGATGACATACTAGCCGCAGCCAAAAGTGTGCAAGGAATAAAAGATCTTAGTAGGCGCTTTTTCATCATAATCTCCGTTTATGTCGTAATACGTCTTATCTAATTTTGTCATTATGCTTTGCCTAGCATGCGTTTTAGCGTGTTATCTTTATCTATAAAGTGATGTTTTAACGCGCCAATAGCATGTAAAAGAGCAAAACCAATCAACACACAAGCACCATACCAGTGAATAGTACCCGCGATATCTTCTTGATTTTGAATACTTGTAAGCGTTGCTGGAATATCAAATACACCAAAGATACTGATCGCTCTTCCATCGGCAGTTGAGATCAAGTAACCACTGAACATCACCACAAATAACAGCAGATACAATAGCCAATGCGTTTTTTGTGCGAGCCATTGCTCCCATTGAGCATGACTAGAAAGAGTGGCTGGTGCGTCAGTTAATGCTCTTAATAGCAACCTTACGATCAATACAAAGAATAAGATCAAACCAGTACTCTTATGAGTATCAGGCGCAGTGTTATACCAAGCATGATAATAATTTAAATCAACCATCCACCAGCCAAGCGCAAATAATCCAACGACAGTCAGCGCAACCAACCAGTGAAGTAAAATAATCATGGGGTTCCAATTTTTATTTGGTGTTTTTTTCATGGTTATTCGCTCGATGAGGAAAGTTGTTTTTAGCATAATAAACAAATAAGCAACAATTTATTAACCAACTTTGTCAGTGTTTGTGTATCAGACCGCTATATTTATTCGCATAGAAGATAAAAATGGATATTTACCTGTAAAGTGATAATGCTCTTTCGCATAAAAAACACTCGCTAAATTAAGGTTCAGGATTGCTAAATAGAAATGATAACGGATAATAATGCGCTTGTTTCCCTACTTGTGTTCAGTGTTATGCGTCTTGATAAATTTATTTGTAAAAGTACCCAACTGACTAAAGCAGAAGCCATAGAGCGAATACACGCCGGTAATATTAGCGTCAACGATGCTGTAATTATCAATGAAACAACACAAGTACATGAGAATAATACCGTTATCATGGATGGCAAAAGGCTAATTGCGCGTGAGTTTCGCTATATCCTAATGCATAAACCTGCGGGCACTATCTGCTCAAATATTGATGAAGTTTATCCCTCTCTATTTAACTACCTTGATATTGAAAATATCGCTGAATTACACATTGCAGGGCGTTTAGATGCGGATACCACAGGAATGGTACTGATCACTGATGATGGGCGTTGGTCATTTAACATCACATCACCAAATCAAAAATGCAGTAAAGTTTATCGGGTTGGTTTGTCTCGAGATATTGCGGCAGACGTGGCCGAAAAATTTAAAGCAGGGATCAAATTACAAGGCGAACAAAAGTTAACCGCACCAGCGATATTAACCATTATTTCAGTGAAAGAAGTATTGCTGACGATTACTGAAGGCAAGTTTCATCAGGTTAAGCGCATGTTTGCCGCTGTTGGTAATCGCGTCGTGTCTCTTCACCGTGAAGCGATTGGCGAGGTGACGCTTGATCTTGAAGTCGGGCAATGGCGTTACCTAACCAAAGACGAAGTCACCTCTTTTATTAAAGCTGATTAACCAAAACAAATACTGAAATATACAAAATCCGACTCATTTACCTTTCCTCAAAGAAAATGTAAAGCCGGATTTTGGTTATAACAACACCGTATTATTTACAACAAAGCTAACACTTAACGCTTATTTATATGCACCAGCACTGTAGTGTAATTCATAGCTATGAGAGTAAATTTCAATGATGTTACCAAATGGGTCTTCCATGTAAATCATACGGTATGGCTTCTCACCAGGGTAATAAAAACGTGGTGCTTTCATACGTTTTTTACCGCCAGCTGCAACGATCTTTTCTGCAAGCTCTTCAACATTAGGATCTTGAACACTAAAGTGGAATACCCCTGTCTTCCAATACTCGAAGTTATCTTCAGGATTGGTTTGGTTTTTAAACTCAAACAGTTCGATACCAATACGATCACCTGTTGATAAATGTGCAATACGAAAACGCTCCCAGTTACTACCAAAAACATCTGTGCACATTTCACCAATCGCGGAATCATCTTCAATAATTTCTGTTGGTTCCATGATCACATACCACCCCAGAACTTCGGTGTAAAACTTAACCGCAGCATCAAGGTCAGGTACTGAAATACCAATATGAGAAAAGCTACGTGGGTAAGTCTGATTTGTCATGGTTTGTTCTCTTCATCGTTATTGTTGATGTGAGTAGATTACAAATCACATGTTATTAAGTAAAATTATCATTCATAATAAAAATGAGTACGTTTTGTAATGATTAATCCCATTTGGTTACGTAGCTTTTGTACTTTGGTAGAAACTGGACATTTTACTCATACCGCTGAAAAGCTTTATATGACGCAATCCGGTGTCAGCCAACATATAAAGAAATTAGAGCAATATTTAGAGCAACCTCTGCTCACTCGCCACGGAAAAAAATTCACGTTGACTCACGCTGGTGAACGCTTGTACAACGAAGCTAACCAAATTGTATTGTCGCTTACAGATTTAGATAAAAGGATCAGTATTGATCCTCGTTATGAAGGCATGGTACGCATTGCTTCTCCTGGTAGCATTGGTTTGAAGCTCTACCCTCATTTGCTGGCTTTTCAACAACAATATCCTGAATTAGTTATTGATTATCGCTTTGCACCTAACCATGAAATAGAAACCTTACTTGCAGAGCAGCGTATCGATATTGGCTTTATGACACGCCTTTCAAATAAAGCCGATATAACCCTGAATGCCATGGGTAAAGAAGCGCTTTTGCTGGTTACGCCAGCCTCTATTTCATCGCCAAGTTGGGACAAGCTTACTGAGTTAGGTTTTATTGATCACCCTGATGGGGTTTATCATGCAAGCCAGTTACTCAGTGTTAATTACCCTGAGTTTAAGCATATTAACCAATTTAAGCGGTCAGGATTTTCTAACCAAATTAACCTTATTTTAGAACCCGTAAAACGAGGACTAGGGTTTACTATTTTACCTCGTTACGCTGTGGATGCCTTTCAAGATAAAGCGCATGTAAATATCCATTTATTTAACAATGAAGTCAGCGAGAATATATACTTAGGCACTCACGCCAACCGATTTATTCCTAACCGCGTTGCAGCTGTGATTGAAGAAGTAATGACCTGTCTAAGTGCTTAAACTATAAGAATGAAAAATGGCGCAACGTTTTTAGAGCAAATTATTGAGTAAATAAATGAGTAAAGTAATTGATAAGCTCGCTTGGGTTTTAATTCAAGACGGTAAATTTTTAGTAGTAAGATCTCAAGGTAAAGCGCTGTTTTACCTTCCTGGTGGTAAACGTGAAGCCGGTGAAAGTGACATTGAAGCACTAACCCGTGAAATCAAAGAAGAACTGTCCGTTGATCTTATACCAAACAGTATTAAATACATGGAAACATTTACGGCTCAGGCCGATGGTAAGGCAGAAGGCATCTCAGTAAAACTGACGTGTTACTTTGCTGATTATTCTGGGGATCTTATACCTGCAGCTGAAATCGAAGAACAAAGATTCATTGATAGTACCGATGAAAGCCTGTGTTCTACCGCTGCATTAGCGGTATTAAAGTGGCTAGAAAAAACCTCACTGATTGCAGGAACACTTGCTTAACAGATAAATATAGGTGTCGTTCAATCGGCACCTATCAAGAGTGTTAGACAAGCCCGAGCATCTTTGCAAGTAAATATCTTAGGTAATTCCTATCCATTGTTAGCTAATCGTAATCGTAAATCGCTCTGCTATTATTTTAAATCCATATTCAACCTATTAACATCCTTCTTTACATCCCTCGTTAAAACGTATAACTATATTTAATAATTACCCACTTTATTTGCATATATAGCTAATACACAATCGTTCACACATGCTAGCCTTTATATTTTTCGCCATTTGTTTTCTGATATTTGGCAGCCACTCGAATTTTTTAACTCTTTTTTATTACTGTATTTTAATAATAAGATTGCAGCTAAAAAACTAACACAAGCCATTGTTTTAACTACATATAAAAACTAGTGACAACTAAATGCAACCAACCAAAATTAACAACTTATATTTAGGTAATTGCTGATGACGGATAATACTAGTACTTTTTCAAATAGGTGTCTTTTTCTAACACTGAATAGCTAAAAATACAGAAAATAAAATAATTATAAAATTTAAGGGTACGCAATGTCCGAAGTAAATATATTTAAACAACCAAAACCTTTCTATTTAATATTTTCAATTGAATTTTGGGAACGCTTTGGCTTTTATGGTATGCAAGCGATTTTAACTGTGTATATGGTTAAAATTCTTGGTATGTCGGAATCTGCGTCATTTACTTTATTTGGTGCCTTTTCAGCACTGGTGTATGGATCTGTCGCGATTGGCGGCTGGGTGGGTGATAAAGTATTAGGAACCAAGCGTACAATCACACTGGGTGCCATTATTCTTACTGCGGGTTATGTTTTTCTTGGGCTTTCAGCCAGCCATGAAAATAGCAGTCCAATGCTGATTTACATGGCGATGGGCTTTATTACTATGGGTAATGGTTTATTTAAAGCGAACCCTTCAAGTTTATTAGCCAAAGTTTATGGCGAGAATGATCCCCGTTTAGACGGTGCCTTTACCTTGTATTACATGGCGATAAATTTAGGCTCTTTTTTCTCAATGCTATTAACACCTTGGATTGCAGAAAAATTTGGCTATGATTTGGCGTTTTCCGTCAGTGCTATCGGCTTGGTGATCACGATTGTGAATTTTATAATCAGTCACTCTACCGTGAAAAACGTTGGTTCAAAACCTGATATGAAGCCTGTTAATGTTGTGCATTATATTAGTGTATTAGTCGGTGCAATTGTGCTGAGCTTCGTCAGTGCTTTTTTGCTACAACATTTATTCTACGCACACGCTATTTTGGTGGTAGTGGGAATCACTATTGTTGCGTTGTATTTCAAAGAAGCATTAAAAACATCTGGTATTGAACGCGCTAAAATGTTGGTGGCATTTTTATTAATGTTACAGGGCATTGTTTTCTTTGTACTGTATTTCCAAATGCCAACCTCGCTTAATTTCTTTGCTATCCATAATATCTCTCATGATCTGTTTGGTATTAGTGTTGCGCCAGAACAATTTCAAGCGCTGAATCCACTATGGATCATGATTGCTAGCCCTGTTCTTGCCATTATTTATAATAAGTTTGGTGATCGTTTCTCTATGCCGTTCAAATTTGCACTCGGCATGGTGCTATGTAGCTTTTCTTTCTTAGTACTGACTTTTGGTTCGCACTTTGCCAATAGCCAAAGTGTTATCAGCTCTAACTGGTTAGTGTTATCTTACTTCTTCCAATCTATTGGTGAGCTGCTAGTATCTGGTCTTGGATTAGCGATGGTCGCTCAGCTTGTTCCTCAACGTATGATGGGATTTGCGATGGGTATGTGGTTCTTAACATCAGCAACGGCTGCGGTTCTTGCTGGCTGGGTAGCAACACTAACAACAGATTCAAGCAAGATTGTAGATCCACAACAAACATTAGCCATTTATAGCCATGTCTTTGGGGTGATTGGCTATGTTACTGCCGCGATTGCTCTACTTACCCTAATTATTGCGCCAAAACTAACACGCGTGATCTACGCTAAAGAGACAACAGAAGAAACTGCTGCAGCATAATATTTTCTAGCGATTTCTTTTAACGAAAATTTGAACAATGTACCCAAGCAGCTTCAAACAACAGGTTTTGATAATACGATAGGCCTTGTAGTTTGAAATTACTTGGGTATATTTTTAGCATTTTATTAGCAATATAGCTAAACTTTTAAAAATATTATTTATTATTAGTTGTTTAGTTGTTTAGTTGTTTAGTTGTTTAGGAGTTTAATTCATATGTCGCTGTTGGAGAGTTTAGGGAAGAAACTTGAACCGCTCATGTTGTTTATGGGGTTAGTAAGCCCAATTGCAACATTGCCTCAGTTATATAAGCTTTTTATATCCCATCCCAATCATGCCCATGGTTTATCGTTAACCACCTGGTCTATGTATGCGCTTATTTCTTTGCTCTGGTTTATTTATGGTCTCTACCATAAAAACCCGACAATTTGGGTTGGTAATTTTTTAGGATTTCTCGCTTACTTTGCCATGATGGTAGGCATAGTAATGAAGGCAGGTATCACCTTCTAGGTATTCATAAAAATGAAAGAATGGAATATCTTCCCTTCTTTTCATTAGTTTAAAGAAAATGGGCGAGTTGATAATTAACACGCTCATTTATTGTGATAACAAAGGCCATCTCAATATTGCATATTAGCTACTTCGCTATCATTAATTCGTAAATCACTCTGCTTTTTTTAAACCTATATAAACCTATTACCTCCCCCCCCTCTTACGCATCGCTCCCAATATAAAACAAAGTTTTATATTTATTCATTTTTGGTACAATTTTAAGTAATACACAACCTATTAAACACTGTGTAATTGATATTTTTCAGTCACTCGATATTTATAACTTTTTTCTCTATTATATTTTAACAATAAAAAAGTTGACCATTATAAATGTAACCTATTGTTTTTATGCTATAAATAAAAAACATAAAGCCATTAATTGCAATCAACCAAAAATAATAACTTATATTTACCCAATTGCTGATGACTATTCAAAATAGTAGCTTCGTCAAGAATGCAACCTTATCACAACAAAGATACAAAAAAACAACAATGCAAACTAAGGAATGTAATGTCTGACGTTAATATATTTAAACAACCAAAACCCTTCTATTTGATATTCTCCATCGAATTTTGGGAACGCTTTGGCTTTTATGGAATGAATGCAATTTTGACTGTTTATATGGTCAAAATTCTTAATATGCCAGAGTCTGCTTCCTTTACATTATTTGGTGCCTTTACAGCATTGATATATGGTTCAGTAGCGCTTGGCGGTTGGGTTGGTGATAAAGTTTTAGGAACCAAACGTACAATTACGCTTGGTGCAATCGTCCTGACAATAGGTTATGCATTACTTGGTCTTTCAGCGAGTCACGGTAATGGTAGCCCATCTATGATTTATATCGCGATGGGTTTCATTGCTATGGGTAATGGTTTATTTAAAGCTAACCCTTCAAGCTTACTGGCGAAAGTATACGGTGAAAATGACCCTCGCTTAGATGGTGCTTTTACCATGTATTACATGGCGATTAACTTAGGCTCGTTCTTTTCAATGCTTTTAACACCATGGATTGCTGACAAATTCGGTTATAACTTTGCGTTTTCAGTGAGTGCTATTGGTTTAATCATTACCATTGCAAACTTTATTGTGAGCAAAAAAACCGTTCAAGATGTTGGCTCCCCAGCTGATATGAAACCCATGAATAGCTTTTACTTTTTATGTGTTGTTATTGGTACAGTCGCTTTAAGCTTTGTGAGTTCATTCTTGCTTCAGCATTTATTTTACGCACATGCCATTCTAGTCGTTGCAGGTATTGCTATTGTTTCACTGTATTTTAAAGAAGCTTTTTCAACATCAGGCAACGAACGAGCAAAAATGCTCGTTGCTTTTGTACTTATGCTTCAGGGAGTTGTGTTCTTCGTACTTTACTTCCAGATGCCGACATCATTGAACTTCTTCGCCATTCACAATGTTGAACATAACATCTTCGGAATATCCGTTGCTCCAGAACAATTCCAAGCACTAAACCCAATGTGGATTATGCTTGCAAGCCCACTATTAGCGATTATTTACAATAAGCTAGGCGAACGCTTTTCAATGCCGTTCAAATTTGCATTCGGTATGGTGCTATGTAGCCTTGCTTTCTTAGTCCTTCCAGTAGGTGCTAAGTTTGCAAATAGCCAAAGCATTATTAATTCTGGTTGGTTAGTGGTCTCTTACCTATTCCAGTCTATTGGTGAATTATTGGTATCAGGTCTAGGTTTAGCCATGGTGGCACAGCTTGTACCACAACGTATGATGGGCTTTGCTATGGGAATGTGGTTCTTAACCTCTGCAACAGCGGCTGTTATCGGTGGCTGGGTAGCATCATTAACAGCAGTACCGAGTAATATTGATGACCCACATCAGACACTTATCATATATAGCAAAGTGTTTAATGAAATTGGTGTTGGTACAGCCGCAATAGCTCTGATTACATTACTTATTGCGCCTAAATTAACGCGTATTATTTATGCAAAAGATACAACAGAAAAAAACAGTAACAGCGGCGGCTTAGAATAACAAATACAACAGCGGTCGTGTTAATAATTAACACGACCGCTGTTTTTATTTTTTACTTTGAACGTATATTAGCGAAGGATCATTTGATCACGCTCAGGACCAACAGAAACCATTTTAACTGGCACGCCCATTAGCTCTTCAATACGAAGTACGTACTCTTGTGCACCTTTAGGTAGCGATTCAAATGTACGACAACCTGTAATATCTTCTTCCCAACCAGTCATTTGCTCGTATACAGCCGTTAGTGATGCAGTTTGAGGCCAAATTGGGTTTTCAGTATGCTCACCGTTGTAAGCCACACAGATTTTCAGATCTTTCATACCTGTTAAGCAGTCGATCTTAGTTAGTGCAATTTCAGTTGCTGCTTGTAGTTCAACACCGTTACGAGTAGCCACTGCATCGAAGTAACCCATATCACGTGGGCGACCGGTTGTTGCACCGAATTCTTTTGCATCTTCACGGAATTGATCTTGATCTTCCATTGCAGTGATCAACGTACCCGTACCTACTGAAGAGCTGAATGCTTTTGCTACTGCAATAACACGCTCAGGATGAAGAGCAGGTAAACCACTACCAATACCAGCGTAAGCTGCAGTTACGTTAGAAGATGTTGTCCATGGGTATTCACCGTAAACTAAGTCACGACCCGCACCCAGTTGTGCTTCAAACAACAACGTTTTGTCTTCTTTTTGTAGTGCTTTAAGTGGCTCTGTTACGTTACAAATACTGTCACGCCAAGGTTGAGAAACCTCTAATAGCCACTCTGTCATTTCTTCTGCTGTTTGGGTGAATTCAAAAGATGGGTATAGCGCTTTAAGTTGAGGAAGTTTCCAATCCATCATGAATTGAATACGTTCACGTAACACTGCAGGTTGTTTTAACCAACCAACAAGAATACCTTTTTTCATTACACGATCGCCGTATGCAGGTGCGATACCTTGACGTGTTGAACCGTAAGCACCATCACCTAGACGTTGTTCTTCTAAGGTATCTTCCAGTGCGTGAAGCGGTAGACATAATGTTGCACGATCTGAGATGCAAAGTTTCACTTCAACACCTGATGTTGCTACTTCTTCGATTTCTAAAGACAGTTTTTCAGGGCTGATCACCATGCCAGGGCCTAACACAGCAATACAATCAGGATTAAATACGCCGCTAGGTAATTGGTGCAATTTGAACGTACCAAAATCGTTAACAACAGTGTGACCTGCGTTATTACCACCTTGGAAACGGATACTTGCTGAAGCTTGGTCTGCTAAATAATCAACAATACGACCTTTACCTTCATCACCCCAGTTAGCACCAACAACAACAATAGACGACATAATTTAAATCTCCTCAAAAGCAATGACACCTATCCTATGCTCATCTAGTCAATAAGAATAATTAATAATCGTTATTAACTTGATAAGAATATCATATATGGAGTATGGTTAATCTTCTCTACTCAATATGTTATGTATGATAATAAATATCATCTACTGCTTAGGAAATCATTGCTAATATGATTGATATCCACTGGCTCAATACCTTTGTCGCTTTGGCAAAGCACCAGCACTTTGGTAAAACTGCAGCTGCGCTACATATGACGCAACCTAATGTAAGCCTTCATCTCAAGCAATTAGAACAAACCACGCGGGTTAAGTTAATTGAGCGTAACCCTTTTCGTTTAACTCAAGCCGGTGAACGTCTGTTACAAAGTGCAGAAAATACTTTAATGGAACTGCAAATTTGTCAGGCCGATCTGAACGCTATCAATGAGCTTAATCGCGGTACTTTAACCATAGCAGCCAGTGATATTATTTCTCGTTTGTTATTAATTAGCCCTTTTCAGTCTTTCAAGAAAGAATATCCAGGGATTGATCTGTCTCTTTTTAATACCACTTCATCTCAAGCAACCGAGTTAGTCAAAAGCGCGAAGGCGGATCTTGGGTTCGTTATTGCACAGAAAGAGAGTCAACCACTGCATTTTACTGAATTACGACAAGTTAAATGGTGCGCATTAGGTAATGGCTTATCACGCTGGCAGGCATTGTCGGCTAACCCTTCACAAATCATCCCAGCCGAACCTCTCGCAGCAGAAGAACCCACCTTGATTTTGCTCGGCCACGATACCCGAACCCGTGAATTAATTGATATGGCATTGCCTTTATTAAAATTAAAAAAATACCATGTAATGGAAGTAGGCAGTGTAGATGCGCAGATTGATTGGGCGGAAGCGGGATTTGGTGTCGCAATAGTACCGAGTTTTTCTTTACATTCAAAACCACACTTACAAACACAAATAACACCACTGCCTGATTTCCCGACAACCAGTTTGGGATATATCGTGCGTCAAAACCAAGTGCTTTCACGAGCGATTAAGCAACTCTTACGCTGGGTAGATGATGAAATCCAACGCTCTCAGTAGTACTCGCGATCTTCATCGCCTATCCTAGCACTAGATATAATTAAGCCCTGTGATCAGGGCTTAATATATATGCTAACAACAAAGTGTTCCGAGCATAATGGGTTATTTGTGATCTTGTTTTTTTAATGTATACGCATCAGCAAGATCACCTTGGACACGCTTACCATCTTTATCTAAATGGAAGATACGTTGTTCACCCACGAAATACTGAGCTGTTTGACCACCACCTAAATTCAAGGTGATCGTATCGCCTTTATCATTCCAGTCAAACTTACCTTCTGTAGTTAAAGGTTTGGTTTCTTTATCTTGATAAGTTTGATCTAAAATGTAAGTGCCATTGTCTTTTAGCGTTAAGCTTGTTTCAATTCCAGAACAATCAGCACAAGGCTCAATACCTGTATATTCCCCCATCCAATCAAGTGAGTTCTTCGCATTATCAGCAGCCTGTGATAATTCTGTAACTTGATCATTCGCCGCAGATGCCGTTGATGACGTTTTATCTGAAGCTTGATCACAACCCACAAGTACTAAACCAAGAAGGGCTGTAGCTAAAAGTGTTTTTTTCATCTTAATCTCCTTGAAATAACACAAAATATTATGGATATGTACACGTCATAAAACAGAACACCATAATAAACTATGTTATCAATTACTCAGCAGTTGCATCCTTAACTGCGTCTTTCATATTGTCCGCAGCTTTGCCTGCATCATCTGCCATCTCTTTTGTGGCATCAACTGCTTTATCTGCAACATCATTCGCCGCTTTTGCTGTATCGTCAGCCGCTTGCTTTGTGGCATCAACAGCATCATTGGCAACTGCTTTGGTTGAATCAATCACTTGTGTTGCGGTATCTGATGCCTTGTTTTGCATATCTGTCGCGGTTTTATCTGTGCTTTGGTCACAGCCAACAAGTGCTAAACCGAGAATTGCAGCAACTAATAATGTTTTTTTCATCTTAATCTCCTTAGAAAAAACAAGATACCTTGAAACTCGCAACTGAGAGTTTCACGGTATCTTGCTATAATATTCGAAATTTTAGGACGCTTAATTTAGTAAATCTGATGCTTTTTTCTCTAAATCATCAGCAGCATTTTCTGTTTTATCAACAGCAGAATCGGTCATTTCAGCGGCTTTTTTTTGCGCAGCTTGAGCTGAATCATCGACAGACTTCATTGCATCATTTGCGGCATTTTTTACGTTATCTTCTGTCACTGCTGTTTTATCCACTGCAGCATCTTTCATTTCTGTCGCTGAATGTTTCATTTCATCCATTGAATGATCCGCGGAATCTTCAGCTTTATTGACCGCATCAGACGCTTCAGTTGCTTTTTCTTTTGTCACATCTATTAACGCTTTTGAATCATCAGCAACAGTATCTTTTACTTCTGATACTGAACTATTCATTTCTGCAACTGCCGCAGAAGTCTTTTCATCGGCTGATGAATTTGTTAAAGAGGTTTTCAATTCAGATGCTTTTTCTTTCATAGAATCAACAGAATCATCAACAACTTGCTTTGATTTATTAACCATGTCAGTTGTTTTCTCTTTTACAGCATCTGTCATCTCCGACGCTTTTGTAACCGCTGAATCACTTAATTCAGCCGCTTTATCAACCATTTTGTTGGTTTGATCTTTGACTACGTCAGCAGCATCGGACACCGTATTTTTAGTTGCATCTAACGCCGTACCTGATTGTTCCGTCACTTTATCTTTCATTTCAACGGTTGAATGTTGGGCAGCAGATGTACTATCTGTAGCTGTATTTTGTTTTGCCTGATCACAACCAACTAAAAATAAACCTGCAATAGTCATCGCGATAATTGTTTTTTTCATACAAACCCCTGTAACGAATACTGTTTTAATATGACCCTGACAGTATCTATCTACTAGATAAACCTGTGTCTTAATGACGTCATTTCCAAGTCAATAATAGGTCAATTTATTACTTTTAGGTATTAAATCTCTTTTAATTCAAGATGGAAAATATGAAAAATGGAAAATAATATAACATTATTTTCCATTCTTTTTCTAAATAGGTAGAATTTCTCATTAATTGAAATATTCAATATATTAATAACAACCATGTCAATTTTGAATACATTTATTATTCTATACTTTTCACAACCCTTATATAATAATCACCCATTGCCTAAGAAAAAACTGCCCATTAAAAATAAACAGAAAAGACAAATAATATTTCAAGACCTAAACAATGTAATGAGAAGCTATTATTTATCAAAAAAACTCTAAATTTAATAGTGTATTTTTTCTATCCGTTAGTGCATACCCTATTGCGGAAATAACGACGATTAAGGCAGATGCGATCCAAAAACTATGATGAATATATTAATCAAAAAATGAACCTAATTCACGGATAAACATACATGTAAAAAAGGCGGAGACGAGCACAGAAACACAGCGGTGATATCGGCTAACACACCCGATATAAGCGTAGCAAAATGCGTTAACCAACAATAATAATTGTTCTATATATTCAGTTTCTGATTACCCAGGAATCTTATTCTTAAGTACTAATACATCAAAACGTATAATCCATATTGGTTGTGATACTAATAGTAATAATGAAAAAGTTGTAGTACCTTAAAAGTAATTAACCTGTACTGCGAACATTTCTACATCATCTTTTATTAACTAATTAACATATTCCTTTTTATATGTTTTGATATCCATCATTCAGGTGCATAATATGTAAGTAATAACTATGTTTTAATTTTATAAGCTATGATAATGAGTAAAAGACTTTACCTTTGAGAATAGAATGAATAGAGATTAATTTTCCAATGTAAATAAATAGTTATTACTTTATTTAATATTAATAAGTATTAATATCACAACCACATGAAATAAGCTCATATTCTGTAGGTCCGAATAACTTACATTCTTTTTTAAACAGTATAACATCAGAACCAACCGGACAAAAAACACTCGACTTGATAGGAACATTCACTGCTTTTTCACTGTCTTCTGGTATAACTTTTAAAACTAATTCTCGTTCTTCAGTTTCAAACTTTGAGAACGTTTCTGTTACTTCACCAGCAACAGAATCAATGTCATAAGTCTTTTCAGCAACGAAAAAAAGAGCCCCAGCCAAACCTGCAAAAGATAAAAACAAAAAGGCAACAAATACCTTTTCATTGTATAACTGGCTCATCAATCGTTTTCTCAAAATACCTAACCCTATAACAAACTCTCTTTGAGCAATGCCTTACAATTTAGCATTTTAGGCCCCTCAAATTAAGCTATTTTATGTCTAGAATCTTATAAAAAATGAAAACAAATGAATAAACACTCAAAAATAATCAGCATCAGTACTTTAACCCATTGTTATAACAAGGATAAAAAATAATGACACCCAGTTAACACAGTTTGACATAACCCTTACTTTTTTACTGGGAAATGGATAGTTTCACCTTCAGCAGTTAAAATTTCTATCACTTTAGGCGTACCATCTGATGCAAGATATAACTCTCCTATTGCACTTCGATTCACCAATCTGTGCGCGCCTGTAATATCAGGATCACGCTTTTCAATCAGCAATTTCTTACGCTTGGTAAACCAGTTTAACGGGGAATGAGGACTATATAATGCTCTATCCATTGCATCACAAAAGCGTAATAACCGATTAGGGAATTCATTTTTTAAACCACTACACGTGATCTGATAAATATGAAATTTACCTTTGTGGTTACGAAGCGTTATGTCATAAGCAAAAGAATAATGAACATCACCAGATAAAATAATAAATTGAGTCGGTGTTTTGGTATGGGTAAAAATACTCAATAGCGTATTGGCAGAGCCCGGATGCGCCATCCAGTTTTCTGCATCAACAAGCAACGGTTGCCCTATCCATGTCATCATTCGTTGCAATGTTTCAATAAACTTTACACCGAACATTGGTGCGGCAGAGACAATAATCACCGCTGGTTCATGTAATAATTCCTGCTGAAACTCAATCATGGCTTCCCAATCCATTAACCCTGATGGACGGTTATCATTCGATTCTGAACGCCAACGTCGAGTACGCGTATCTAATACCACCATTTTAGGTGTGGTTGAAATGGTATAGTGCCACTGCTCAAACTGATTTAACCGCGCAATAAATGCATCTTGTGTTTGATTACAGGGCTCAGCAAAGTAGCGCTTGGCGTCATCAAGGAACGGCTGTTCAAATTTCTCGGGAGCATTGCCCCACGCCTGACATAGCCAGTAACTCATGAGTGCATTACCAATAATTCGGCGTGAAAATAAGTTATTAAACGCTGCAGTTTCCCAGCGACGATTAAGCATATAATCATCCGTCACATCATGATCATCGAAAATCATATACGTCGGAATATGTGCAAACAAACGCTGAACTTGCGGTAGACCTTGAACAAAATCATCCATAATATGGCTTTCTTGATGCCATTGTTGCTGCCATTTAGGCGCAATTTTGACCCCACCACAGGTGAAATTCTGTTTCTCGAACCGTTTACGATCAACCCAATCCCACAATGTTGGTGACCATACCAGCAAATACATCGCAAAATATTCACTAAAACTGATCAGATGATTTTCACATTCTCGCGAGCTAAAGATAGGCACAACACGATCAGGCAATAATTTACCTAACCATGTTTGAGTATCAATATACGTTGGTAATAATTTATCTCGTCCATATAAATGATAAGGACTCTGATACAAGGCTTCTGTATCTGCAATGCTAGTCTGTTCAAACGTTTCAGAAGGTAAACCTAGCAATTGGATCACTTGTTCAATCGCATCAAGTGTTGGACCTGCAACATGATCTGCGTAAATTTGATCACCACTCATCATTAATAAACTTGGGCGTTCAAGAATGGGTTGCTCAGCCACTTTACTATCTGCTACCACTAAGCTGTCTTTGCTTGGATAATGAGGGTTACGACAAGAACCATGTAACACATAATCGGCTCTAGTGTTGATCACTATGTTGATCATGGATTCATTATCGTAGGTTAATGACGGAATTAAATCGGTTAAAAGCCCTTGCTGGGTATCAAGCTGGTAAGCAAGTGGAGTATTAACTGCAAATTCACCTTCAAACTGTGCGAGTACAACCCATGCATGTTTACCAATTTGAATTTGATGTTCATCTGCAATAATGGCTTGGTAGCAAGGATTATCATCACCTTGTTGATATAAGTAAAAAGTAGCATCCAATCGTTCCGTGGTCACAAACCATAGTACTAATTGCGTTGCTGTCGCTTTCCGTAAAATAGGACCGGCAATAATAAGTGGTAAGGATGATGCTGGTGCTTCTTTAGACATTTACTTCTCAACTCGCGCGTAATAATTCAGTGTCATTCACTGCGATACCATCAAAACAACAATAGATAATCAAACTTAATCTATTGAGTAAACATTTTCTTTAGTTCTTGCTGAATCCATTTTATAACGGGCCCTGTCGCTCGATCACGGCGTTTAACAACACCCATTTCAATCCATTGCGAAGCGGGAATATTTTCCATCGACAGTTTTACAACCCCTTCGGAGAAAAAGTCATATGTAAAAACATGATCAGGCACAAATGCCCAGCCCATATTTCTCAATACAAACGAGGTGATTGAATAGTAGCTGTCAATTTGCCAATAATTTGCGGATAACGCTTCACTGTGGTGGCGTCCACTTCGATCGCAAATTAATAGTTGACGGTGCTGGCTTAATTGCTGCACTGTGGGTGCTGAAATTTGTGCTAATGAATGATTTTTCCCCACAATTAATGATGAATTAAATTCACAAATTGGTGTAAATTCTAAACTACTCGGCAAAGTTTTACTGAAAAATAATATGCCAATATCCGCCATTTTTTCATCTACACGGCTTGCTATATCATCTTTCGAGCCATTAATAATGGTTAATTTCACCAATGGAAATGTCTCAGAAATACGTTGAAAGAAATCTTCAAAAGCGGTTAATGGTGATGCTTCATCCATTGCGATGGTCAGGGTAACTTCTTCACCTTGCGTTAACGTCAATGCCCGAGATTGTAACCGTTCACATTGGGCTAATACGACCTTTGCTTCTTCATACATTTGCTGACCTTCAGGGGTCAGGATTGGTAATCTGGCACTTCGATCGAATAATTCAAACCCTAAATCTGCTTCTAAGTTACTAATTGCAGTACTGATCCGTGACTGTGCTTTTCCTAACCGCCGAGCGGCTGCCGAAAAAGAGCCTTGTTGTACTGAAATAACAAAAGCATTGAGTTGATCTAATGTCCAATCCATAAATCAATCCATCCGATAATCAGATATATAATATCTTTGAGCAATCTAACATACGGATATAATACAGCGATTCCCACCAACTGAATAGCCTGTGGGTAGACCATTTTATGAGAATATTTATGCACAGTAATGAACCGATGCCGTCGTCGAGCAATATATCTAAAAACTTTTGGCGTTATACCATCCCTTCTATTGCAGCAATGATGGTTAATGGACTCTATCAAATTGTTGATGGGATCTTTGTCGGCCACTACGTTGGCTACCAAGGCTTAGCCGCAATTAATATGGCATGGCCGATAACATTTGTATTATCAGGCTTAGGCTTGATGATTGGTATTGGCAGCGGGACGCTAATTTCAATCGCCCGCGGTGAACAAAATGAGCTTAATGCTCAGCGCGCTTTTAATACCGGTTTGATCCTAACTTTTATTATTAGCTGTCTTTCATTTGCTGCGTTTACATTGTTTGGCGACTATTTTTTACAACTTCAAGGTGCCCAACAAAACATTAAGCACCTTGCTTTAGACTATGTTTCTACTTTTGGTAATGCAGCCTTTATTACTGTATTGGCAGGCGCAATGCCAATGTTGATCCGAAATGATGAAAGCCCAAAAATCGCAACCATGTTATTAGTAATAGGCGCACTGACTAACATTCTTCTTGATTATGTGTTTTTAGGATTAATGGGTTGGGAATTGAAAGGTGCTGCCATTGCGACTTTGATCGCACAAGGTATTACCTGTGTTGGTGGCTTGATTTATTTTCGCTCTCAATACTCAACTTTAAAACTAAAAATTTCACTGCCTGATTTTTCATTATCAGAAAGTAAAAAGATCATGGTGTTAGGCTTATCAGCACTGATCATGTACCTCTATGGTAGTTTTGTTGTCGCACTACACAATTATCAATTCATGATATATGGCACAGAATTAACCGTTGGCGCTTTTGCTATTGTCGGCTATATGATGACGATGTACTACTTGGTAGCAGAAGGTATTGGTGAAGGTTTGCAACCGCCAGTAAGTTACTACTTCGGTGCGAAACAACCGCAAAATATCCGAAAAACGTTAATATTAGCCATGAAAACAACGGTGATTGCAGGTATCGCTTGGTTCTTGTTACTGACAAGCTTCCCATCAACTTTGATCAGTTTGTTTAACAGCAGCAACAGCGCGCTGACATTAGAGGCGACCCAAGGTATTCGTTTACATCTGTTTGCAATATTTTTAGATGGCTTTATTGTCTTGGCAACAATGTACTTTATGTCGGTGAATCAAGCGTCAAAAGCATTAGTGATCTCAATTAGTAACATGCTAATACAACTACCGTTTTTGTATTTCTTACCAAAATTACTTGGCGTTGTTGGTGTATGGTTAACCATGCCAATATCCACTATAGTATTGAGCTGTATTGTTGCGGTTATTGTTTGGCGTGATATCAATAAACGTTGTAAGCCGCTTGATTCACTAGAAAATCAAGCTCCCCTGCTCGATTAATAAGTAAAGCAATCGGCAATAAAAACGCATCAGATCGATAACCGCTCTGATGCGTTTTATTTTTCACTTCAAATCTTTAAATCCATTTAAGGTCAGATTTAAGACAGTGTTTGTTTTATCCATGCTGAAATATCCTCAATTTGAGGCATGCAAACCTGATGCTCCATGGGGTATGTACGCCAGTGCGGTTTAAATCCCGCCTTAATGACATCATCTCGTGCCATTTCACCTAATTTAGGAATAACAACGGGATCATAAGAGCCATGCATAATTTCAATCGGCATATTACGATTCACATCGCTATATTGAATGACCTCTGCAGTTGGGAAATAAGTTGATAGTGCCAATATTCCCGCTAATGGCTTGGAGTAGCTTAATCCTGCTTGATAAACTACCGCACCGCCTTGTGAAAATCCCGCAAGAATAATACGTTCAGAAGGAATGCCACGACTAATTTCACGTTCGACAAGATCTATTACCTTTTGAGCAGATTCCATCAGTTGTGCTTCATTAATTTTACGATATGTATCTAATGAAATAATGTCATACCATGCTGGCATTAAGGCATTACCATTAATGGTGACATTCAGCGTCGGTGAGTGAGGAAATATAAAACGTATTGGCGATGTTTCTTCTAACTGTAAATGCGGTAACAAAGCCTCAAAATCATGGCCATTAGAGCCTAAACCATGTAACCAAATAACACTGGCTGTCGCGGGCACATTGGGTTCTATTTCAACACTCGCTAAATAATCCATTTTCCTATCCTTATTCTTTTCCAAATACAGACACGCAGTTACATTGCTGATTTTACTGCGCGAGATAAGCGAACAGCTGCCATTTTAGGATCCGCGCTTGGATCATCAAAGAAACGGCTTACAACATCAATGATTGCACTTTGAACATCACTGGATGTCGCTAAATTATGCGAAAAAC
Source organism: Photobacterium sp. GB-72 (assembly GCF_003026095.1). NCBI lineage: Bacteria > Pseudomonadati > Pseudomonadota > Gammaproteobacteria > Vibrionales > Vibrionaceae > Photobacterium > Photobacterium sp. GB-72. The sequence goes on from NZ_PYNV01000008.1 coordinate 38,590, forward strand.
TGGGGACAAGCGCATTGTTTTTTGCTGCAACCTTAAATGCTTTCATTGAGGCTAATGAACAAGAGTCAAATCCCTTTAACGATACATCCTGACGGATCGGGATCGAACCTTTATATAAACTAAAAGCTCGTTGAAATGGCTTGGTTAATAGTATTTGCGCTAAATCTTGTTGTGCTATTTCATCTTCTTCATTACTTTTTAATTTGAAAAAAGTAATAGTATCAAGATTATAAGAAAACATACCTTGTGTTCCCGGTACAGGTACGCATAAATAATCCTTACCTGCAATTTTGTGTTCGCTAGTGAACTCGCCTTTTGCCCAATCTCCCATTATTTGCATTGCGGCTTTGTCATGCATGAGCATTTCGGTGGCTTGGTTCCAACGACGCCCTTTTGCATTTGGATCTATATACTGTCGCATCTTTTTGAACTGACGGAACACCTCAACCATCTTATCACTACTAAGCTCAGTTAAATCTAAATCAACAAACGCTTTCGTATAATCTCTTGCGCCAAGTACGCTTAACGCCACCGCTTCGAACAAAGTCGCATCTTGCCAAGACTCGCCACCATGAGCTAATGGGATATAACCTGCCGCTTTGATTTTGTCAGCCGCCACATAAAATTCAGCTAAGGTTGTGGGTACTTTTGCGCCTGCAAGTTTAAATATATGTGGATTGATCCATAGCCAATTGACACGATGTAAAGTTACTGGTGCTGCCACATAATGACCGTCATATTTTATCAACTGAAGATCATTAACGATTTGCTGCACTTCAGGTAATAACACGTTATCCCAATGATCTTGTTCTGCAACTTTATCAAGTGATGTTAGAAAGCCTAAACGTCCCCACTCTTGAATATCTTGCCCTTTTAACTGTGCCGCGGTGGGTGGATTCCCCGAGATTGCCCGCATTTTTAGGACGGTCATCGCACTTTGGCCACCACCACCTGCAATGGCAAAATCTTTCCAGTGATGCCCTTTCGTTTCCATTTTCTCTTTTAAAACTTGAATCGCTTTAGATTCGCCTTTTGACGTCCACCAATGCAATACTTCAACAGTCCCTTCTGCAAAAGCTGGCTGACAAACAAGCAGTAATAAGGCGCAGAGACGCCATTGCTTGATATTCATTTTCATCTTATATCCGACAATAACATTAAGCATTTTTTAATAACCGAGGAAGTACAACAGTCACTAACAACCCACCTTTAATACTGTTTTTGATCGTTAACTGACCACCATGAGCTCGTACGATATTGCGTGAAATTCCCATCCCAAGCCCATGCCCCGTATTGTCAGTCGCTAAGCGAACATAGGGTTCAAATACCGTTTTTAGCTTTGTATCAGGGATCCCTTGTCCCTTATCACTAATGGTGATGATCAGTTTATCTGGACTATCAATGACATTTATCGTCACGCTGTGTCCATATTTCACACCATTATCGATTAAGTTACTTAAACAACGTTTTAAAGCTAACGGTTTTGCCATAATCGGCAAAATAGGGTGTTGAGGTAAACGAACTTTGGTGTCTTTATGATTATGATGTTCAGCAATACTATTTAATAAAAGTTCGACATCAATGGTCACCAAATTCTCATGTAAATCGGTATCTTTTACACACTGTAGCGCCCCTTTCACCATGATTTCGAGTTCATCGAGATCGTGATTAAATTTATCAATTTTTTCATCATCATCGATCAATTCTGCACGTAACCGTAAGCGAGTAATCGGCGTTTTTAAATCATGTGATATAGAGGAAAATAGCTGTTCACGATCTTCAATATATTTTCTTAAACGCAACTGCATTCGATTAAATGCTTGCGTTGCCATCACTAATTCACTCGCCCCTTGCTCTTTTAATGGCGGCTGGTAAATATCAAGACTTAACGCGTTAGCAGCATCCGCCAATTGTTTTAATGGTCGTGTTTGTCGTCTTACCATGATGTAAGTAAACAGCAGTAATAAAACGGTACTAAAGGTTAGGAATATAATTTGCTGGCGCGTAATAATCTCATCTTTTAGCATCATATAAGGGGCAGGCAATAACGCTGCAATATATAACCACTGACCTTTATCAAGCTCTATTTGCACCACTAAAATAGGGGGATTAAGTGGCTCTAAACTTAGCGTATTATGTACCCAAGAACGCGGTAGATCTGACAGCAAAATATCATTTTTTAATACATGCAGCGTTTCTGGTCGTGAAAACTCAACCTGAATATTACTAAGGGTAGGTAATTTTTCATGTAACACCGTTTTAAAAACTGACACTGCCATTTCTTTTTGTTCAGTATTTTTAATTGGCTTAATATTGATTTCTTGATCATTAAACGATACAAAAAACCGTGTCCCGCCCATATTGCGCAACTGCTCTAATACAATATGGCGATATTCTAGCGGCAATGATTGAAAGAAATTCACTGTCGATGCAAACATGGTTGCCATGCTCGCAGATGTTGATTGCAACCCCTCTAAATCTCGTTTTTTTGATTGGGTGTACCAAATGCCTGTTGCGATCACTTGAGCAAGAAAGACGGCCAACAAAGTTAACCATAAAGTACGTGAAACCAATGATTTAGGCCACAATGATTTCCATTTCATAATTCAATATCTACCTATCTCAAGATATTAAAAAAGTGTGGCTATCACCACACTTAATATTATTTCTCTATAATGTGGCTAACTTTACACATGGTCGTTATAACGAACATCGGCAGTAAATATATAACCGTTACCACGACTGGTTTTAATTAAACGCTGAGTACGACCTTTGTCGCCTAAACGGTTACGTAAACGACTTAATGCGACATCAATACCACGCTCTGACGGTTGTGCATCTCTTCCTCGAGTCGCACATGAAATAGTATCGCGATCTAAAATTTGATTCGGTCTCGATAGAAATAGCATCAACAATGAATAATCACCACTTGTTAACTCAAACGCTTCATTATTAAGTACATTCACTAAACGATGTGCTGTGGTATCTAAACGCCAATTAGAAAAACTAATAAATTTTGCACTAGGGTTAGAATGTTGGTTATCTGACACTTTGCTACGACGTAATATCGCTTTAATACGAGCTAACAGCTGTCTAGGACTAAAGGGTTTGGCGATATAGTCATCGGCTCCAATTTCAAGTCCTATGATTTGATCCATCTCTTCAGAAACAGCCGTCAACATAATAATAGGGACATCTGACTTTTTGCGAATATGCTGACATAAGGTAAACCCATCATCACCAGGCATCATGATATCGAGAAGAATCAAATCTGGATATCCACCAGCAAGGCAACGTTTCATTTCCTCGCCTTCCGCGGCAGTTTGGACTTCAAAACCGTTCTTGGTTAAGTACTCCTCCAGTAGTTCACGGATTTCTTTATCATCATCAACGACGAGGATTTGTTTAGAGATACTCATGTCTTTTGCTCACCATACGACATTAGACTATTTCTCGCTTTTAATCAGCGAATGCATTGAGAAATAGAGCGAATATAGGCTATTTACTATTTCGTGTATTTGACCACTATTTAAAAAAAATGTCAGCAATTTGCGCTATCCATGACGCATTATCGGTACCTTGTTAACATATTTAATACCTTACAACGAAAAAACCAGTGGTAATTACTAATAAAAGCAATAACACACTGGTTATATTTTTATCGCCAATCAATGGTAAGAAAAGCTGACTTAAGCGACTTTAGATTCTACTTTTTTAATGACTTCAACATTTTTATCTGATGCCGCGTCATTTGCATGATCACTCAATACTTCAGCCAATGTTGAACGAGACAATCGCCCTGTTACCTGTCCATCAGCATCCACTACTGGCAGTGGATGATCACTATCTAAAGTCTCAGGGATCACGGTTTCAAGTAGCGCATCAGTTGAAACTGCTGGGACATCTTCGAGCATTGAAGCGTCTATTGCATTAGCATAATCAGATTCTTTTACGCTCTCTAATTTCTCTTGCGTGATGACCCCTTGATAACCTTGATTATCAACGTAATACGCGAAATCATCTTTTACTTTACGCATTTCAGCAACAGCTTCGCCAATCGTTTCAGAAGAGATACGAACAACTTGTGGCTTCATAACCGTTTCAACCGTCAGTGCTCGAGCACGGTTAACGTCTTTCACAAACGCTTCGACATAGTCGTCAGCTGGGTTTAATAAAATATCAACAGGTTTACCCTGCTGCACTAATACCCCATCTCGTAAAATGGCAATACGATCGCCTAACCGTAATGCTTCATCTAAATCGTGGGTAATAAAGACAATTGTTTTATGTAACTTTTCTTGTAACTCAATAAGCTGATCTTGCATTTCACTTCGGATCAAAGGATCAAGTGCAGAGAATGCTTCATCCATTAATAAAATTTCAGCATCAGTACATAATGCGCGAGCTAAACCAACACGTTGTTGCTGACCACCAGAAAGATTTGCTGGGTAGCTATTTTCATATCCCGTCAAACCAACAGTCGCTAACCACTCTTTGGCTTTGACTTGCCATGCGCTTTTACTCAGTCCCTGTACTTGCAACCCATAGCCAACATTTTGTAAAACCGTGCGATGCGGCATTAAACCAAAGCGTTGAAAAACCATCGACATTTTATGACGGCGAAAATCCTGAAGCTGCTTTTCATTGAGTGACATAACATCTGTCCCTTCAATTTCAATGACCCCTTCAGTTGGATCAATCAAGCGATTAAAGTGACGGATCAGGGTTGATTTACCAGAACCTGATAGGCCCATAATCACAAAAATTTCACCCGGGTAAATATCTAAGTTGATATCGCTTAATCCAACCGTATGACCGGTTTTCGCTAAAATGTCATCTTTAGATGCACCATCTTTCACTTGTTGAACAACTTTTTTTGCTTTTGGACCGAACACTTTATAGAGGTTTTTCACTCTAATGAGGGGATTCTGCTTTGATAATGAACTCATGATCGACCTCCTAAGTGTTGCTGTGTACGTTTAGCATAGCTTTGTGATATACGATCAAAAATAATTGCGAGCGCAACAATCGCTAAGCCGTTTAATAAACCTAAGGTGAAATACTGGTTGGTAATCGATTTTAATACCGGTTGACCTAACCCTTTCACACCAATCATTGAAGCAATAACAACCATCGCAAGTGCCATCATGATGGTTTGGTTTATCCCTGCCATAATATTAGGCATTGCCAGTGGGATCTGCACCCCAAATAAGCGCTGCATTGGGCTTGCGCCATAGGCTGTCGCTGCCTCAAGCACCTCTTCATCAACCAAACGAATACCAAGATTGGTTAAGCGGATCACTGGTGGGACAGAATAAATAACAACAGCGATTAAGCCTGGAATTTTACCAAGACCGAGTAACATAACAACGGGGATCAAATAAACAAAGGCAGGCATAGTCTGCATCACATCAAGTAGTGGTGTGACAACCCGCTGAACCTTCTCAGAACGTGCCATAGCAATACCTATTGGTATTCCGATCCCTATGGCAACCATCGTAGAAACTAAAATAATACTCATGGTTCGCATGGTATTATCCCACATACCAAACACACCGATGAAACCAAAAGACAACACGACACCAAGTGATAATTTCCACGATCGGCTTGCGACGAAAGCAATCGCTGCCAATACCGCAATCACTATCCACCAAGGAGTGGCGAGTAAAAGTTTTTCAAACCAGATAAGAAAAGAAAGAAGAGGATCGAAGAAGCCTTCGATTGTGTCGCCATATTCACGAGAAAAAGAACGATAAGCACCGTCCAACGTTTTTCGAATTTCAACTAGCTGAGCACGCTCAAGCTGCGGAAATTCAGTTAACCATGATTTATCTGACATAACTGTTATCCATACATACTACTTTTATTCCCCACTTACGCTATATCCTTAGCGAAGTGGCTACAGTGGTAGTTAGCTACCACTGTAGACGTACAGCTTACAAATCAGCTAAAGCACCACGTACTTTATCTGCAACTTCAGGAGAAACCCACTTCACCCAAATATCTTCGTGATTCGTTAGAATCTCTTCCATTACGGTTTCGCCATCAGCTTGGTTATCTTCCATCCACGCTAAAAGGCTATTCATTTGTGCATTAGTAAAAGAACGTTGACCTAGGTATTTCACCGCTTCAGGTGCACGTTTCGCAAACGAGGTGGTAATAACGGTATCGACTTCTGACGGTGGGTACATAGAAACTTTCGGATCAACACATTCAGGCTTGGTTAAACACTCTTTAAAGTACTTCGCATCAACGCCTGAGCCAAAGTCCACTTTTACCATTTTGTATTTACCTAACACCGCTGTCGGTGCCCAGTAATAACCAAACCATGCTTCACCACGCTCATAAGCTTTAGCAATTGAACCTGAAAGGCCTGCACCTGAACCTGGATCAATAAGATCAAACCCTGCACCTTCAAGTTTTAGTGCTTCGAATAGGTTACCAGCAGAAATCTGGCAGTTCCAACCTGCTGGACAATTATAAAATGCTGCTTTTTCAGGATCTTCTGGGTGAGTGAAAAGTTTGGCATTCTTCTTAATGCCCGCAATAGTCGCTAGGCTTGGATCTTTTTTCACCATGTATTCTGGAACCCAAAAGCCTTCTTCACCACCATCAGAAAAGCTCGTACCTGCATATTGGATACGCCCTTCTTCAACACCACGATCTAACGCGGCTTTCATCGAATTACTCCAAAATTCAGGTGCAATATCCGGTTCGCCCTTCTCAACCATTGATGTACCAGTCGGCATCGTATCGCCAGGAACAAGATCCGTTTCACAACCATACCCATGCTGTAAAATGAAACTGTCGACGTTGGCTAATAATGTTGCTGAGTTCCAATTCATATCAGCAATAGTGACTTTTCCACATTCACTTGCATGAACTTGAGATGCTGACATTGCTGATAGCAATACCGTCGCAGCCAGAAGCTTTCGCATAAATATTATCCTTATCATTTATATCGAATCGGTCAGCGCAAACGAGTAAAAAACAATTTTTCTGTGCGCTAATAACTACTCAAAAGGCAATTTATTGTGCCAATTTATTTAGTAGTCTAAACAAATTAAACTAAAAACACCAAGTTTATTAACAATAAATAATTATTTGGTAACAATTTTTAATAATACATTAATGCTTATTACATTCATAAACTTGTCAGCGATTAATGATCAAAAGAACGCTTATTAAACATTATTCTTATCGTTTTCGGCGCTCAATTTGCTTATGATGAAAACCGTTTTAATTCTGTAATGGGTAGAATGATGTATAAATTAGTTGCGCTTGATATGGACGGTACTCTTCTGAGTTCTGACGGTACGATTTCCCAAGAAAATAAAGCTGCAATTTCAGCGGCTCGCAAGCAAGGGGTATCAATTGTGTTAGCGTCAGGACGCCCTTTAGAAGGGATGACATGGGCACTAAACGAACTAGAAATGACAGGCAGTAATGACTTTGTTTTAAGTTACAATGCTTCACTCGTTCAACGCGTCTCTAATAAAGAGATTATTCGTAGCGAAACATTAACGGGTTTGGACGCTAAAAACATTGCTTCACTGGCTCATGAGCTTGGTGTTCATGTTCATGCATTTACTCGTCGTCAAGGCCTGATTACACCAGAAAATAACTATTACACTGATCATGAAGCAAAAATTAATGGTCTTGAAATTACTGTTGAAGATTTTGCAACACTAGAAAATGACGAAGAAGTGATGAAAGTAATGATAATCGATGAACCTGATCGCCTATCAGCCGCCATTGCTCAATTACCAAAAGCGTTTTATCAATCCTACACGATTGTACAAAGTGCTCCCTTTTTTCTTGAATTTATGAATCTAAATAGTAATAAAGGTGTAGGTGTTAAAGCGCTAGCAGAATACTTAGACATCAAACAAAGTGAAGTTATTTGTATGGGGGATGCCGGCAATGATCACCATATGATTGAGTATGCTGGTCTTGGTGTTGCAATGGGAAATGCAACAGAAGAAACGAAAGCTATCGCTAATTTTATTACTGACACTAACAATAATGCAGGTGTTGCCAAAGTTATTCAGCAGTTTATTTTAGATAAATAACAAAAAAATCGCTATTTCTAAATCAGAAATAGCGATTTATTCAAATTATTTTTGAGGAAATAATTAGTTAGCTAAAGCAACGGCTTTTACATCAATCGTACGCTCAGACCAATCTTTGTCTACTTCGCCACGGATCTTAAGTTTCGTTGATGGTGTTGCATTCACGCCGTTCCAATCATTATGATCGATTTCAACTTTGATTTCACCGGTATTGTCTTTAAACATGTAATCATCATTACCCAGTGAAGTTGTGATGTAACCTGTTAATTCAACAGCCGCGTCATCTTGTGCATTTTTAACTTGGCTGATTGTCTTAATAACAGGTGTTACTGAAGGACCAGTGAACCCACCGTGAGCAGGTTGTGCCGGTGCAGCGGTAGTTGCAGCAAACGCTGACGTTGATGCAAGAAGAAAAGCAGAAACAACTAATAATTTTTTCATCACGTTAATCCGATGTTATGAATATTATATTACGGTTGACAATAAGTGTTATTGCTAAAGCAAATATACACCACCATTCAATAACTACAAATAAGTATTTACTTTCCCAACCTATTTCTTAGAGGGATTATATCATGCTATATATCAAATAAACGTGAAGTAATATTGTAAATATCGAGATATCTTTTTTATGAAGAATATTACTTGGCAATAGCAAACGAATTCAAAAATACATCAACAACAGTATTAATATTTTCTTCTACTTGCATACCTTCACAAGGTGGCGCTAGCTCCATGACTTGAGGCCAGAAAAATAAGCCTTGGAATAAACTCATGTAGATATTTGTTAACAAAGCGACATCTTTATCAACAATTGCTTTTTCTTCAATAGCCAATTTAAACCAATCTGCAATTGCACTGGTGCTATACAAATCTTTCACTAAGTTTTTAGCTAATTCTGGCTGGCGAATAAATTCCATTACAATAATACGAGAAAGAGAAATACCATACGTATGGTACAAGATATCAACTTCACGACGTGTAATTTCAATTAACTGTGTTTTTAATGGCATTTGTGGATCAAAATGGTATTGCACATTTTCATTCACTGAGTCTTGAATGATCTTCAATACTGAAATAAATAGCGTTTCTTTACTATCAAAATGACGATATAAAGTCCGTTTTGATACTTCAGCAACCTGTGAAATTCTATCCATATTGGCAGCAATAAATCCATGTTCGATAAATTCTGCTTTTGCTGCCGCAATAATTGCTAAATGCTTACGTTCTGTTTGCTTCATTGATTCACTGCCTATTTTCACCACCTGTGATCCTAATCTAACATTTTGTCACAAAAAAGTACACTTAGTCGTTTACAAAATACCATTCCCTCATAAAATACACCCAAAAGTTTACTTGTTATATTTCCATACAAATAAACATGTTTTCTAATTTTTATACCGTCCCATACTGATAGCGGAGAATCCGGTGAAAACTCAATTAGCAATGTCTAAAATGGCATCATTCTCATTTAGTAAACTCGCAGTGAGTTTATCAATCGTGCTTGTCGCACTGTCAGGTTGTGGCGATAAAGAACAACAAGAACAAGTTCAAGAACCCATCATTAGCCCTGCGCTTACTGAAATTGTAAAGCCCAAAGCAAATACTAATTTGAGCTTTAACGGTGTCATTCGTTCTGCGCAACGTGCCGATTTATCATTTCAAGTCACAGGTCGAGTAAACCATATCTTTGTTAACGAAGGTGACCGTGTGACTAAAGGTCAACTATTAGCAAAGCTTGATCCCAAAGATGCCCAAACTATTTTTGCCGCTGCACAACTTGAATTAACAGATGCAAGCAAAGCTTACCAACGTGGTAAAGCCATCTATGAAAGCAGCCAAGCGATTTCTAAAAGTGATTTAGATAAACTTATTGTCCGATATAACTTGGCACAAAACCGGGTAAAAGAAGCGAAAAACAAGCTAAATTACACCCAGTTAGTTGCACCGTTTAGTGGTATCATTGGACGTAAATTAATTGATAATCACGTTCAAATTCAAGCTAATAATCCGGTATTAACATTACATAATATTGATGACTTAGAAGTGGTTATTAATATTACAGACAGTGTCATGCTTGCAGGAATGACATGTAATAAAGCTGTTGCAGAGTTAAATAATAATACAGATCAATTATTACCTTTGAGTTTGCGTACCTACTCAACCCAAGCCGATCCGATCACACAAACCTTCTCTGTTGTCCTTAGTATTAACGACGACAAAGGGTTAAATCTCTTACCGGGTATGCCCGTTAAAGTTTCTCCAAACCTAGCATTGTGTCCACAAGAAAACCGAAACCCAATTATTGTTCCACTGGCATCTGTCGTTCCAGATAACAAGAGCAAACAATTTGTATGGGTGGTGAATAAAGACAATTCAGTATCAAAACGCTACATCACAGTGGGGAGTGTCAACAAAAACTGTATTACCGTTCTTAATGGCCTAACAGTTGGTGAACGTATTGTCATCGCTGGTGTATCTAAGTTAAAGCCAGGTATGGAAGTACGCCCATACACTGATAACACAAAAAATGGAGCGTAAATAGATGGATATCGCTCGCTATACCATCGCCAAACGAACAAGTGTTTGGGTGATCATTGCACTGATCTTAATTGGCGGTTACATCAGTTACTTAAAGCTAGGTCGTTTTGAAGATCCTGAATTTGTGATCCGCCAAGCCGTCATTGTTACCCCTTATTCAGGTGCAACAGCACAAGAAGTTTCCGACGAAGTCACAGATGTCATTGAAGGTGCGGTGCAATCTTTACAGGAACTAAAAGAAGTTAAGTCTGTTTCCAAACAAGGGATGTCAGAAGTTACTGTTGAGATAAAACTTGAATTTTCAAAAGATCAGGCAGCGCTTCAACAAGTTTGGGATAAGCTACGTCGTAAAGTTGTTGATGCCCAACGTCTTCTTCCTCCTGGTGCTGGCCCATCAATCGTAAACGATGACTTCTCTGATGTTTATGCGCTATTTTTCGCTGTAACGGGAGAAGGCTTTACCGATAAGCAAATACAAGACTATGTTGATTCACTGCGTCGTGAACTTGTGTTAGTAACTGGGGTTGCTAAAACGGCAACGTTGGCAGAGCAACAAGAAGGTATTTTTGTTGAAATCACCAGTGAGCGCTTAGCTAATTACGGTTTATCTGTTGATAACGTTTTATCAGTATTACAAAAACAAAATATTGTTAATGTTGCAGGTAGTCTGACATCTAATGGCATGCGTTTACCTGTAATTCCAACACCTAACGTAAATTCATTTGAAGATTTACGTAACCTTCAAATAGGTATTGGTGATAACCATACTGTTTTACGTTTAAAAGACATTGCCGATGTTAGCCGAGGCTATCAAGAACCCACTAGCATGCTAATGCGCTTTAATGGCGAACGGGCGATTGGCTTTGGTATTTCCAATGTCACCGGTGGTAACGTGGTTGATATGGGGGATGCGGTTAAAGCGCGTATTGCTGAACTTGAAAACCAACGTCCACTGGGTATGGATCTTCATATTATCTCAATGCAATCAGACTCTGTTCGAGATTCTGTAACGAATTTTATCGATAACTTGATTGCCGCAGTGGTAATTGTTTTTATCGTGTTACTGCTGTTTATGGGTATTCGATCTGGCGTGATTATTGGCTTTGTATTGCTTTTAACAGTGGCCGGTACTCTGTGCATCATGCTAATTGATGACATCGCAATGCAACGAATTTCGTTAGGTGCGCTGATCATCGCGTTAGGCATGCTGGTAGATAATGCCATTGTGGTAACTGACAGTATTCTTGTTCGTCTCCAAAACAATGAAGATCGTAATGTTGTTATTCCTGAAGTTGTCAATGCAACTAAATGGCCGCTGTTAGGCGGTACTGTTGTGGGAATTTGTGCCTTCAGTGCAATTGGCTTATCACCGTCAGATATGGGTGAATATGCCGGTTCGCTATTTTGGGTGATCTTATACTCAATGTTACTTAGCTGGGTCTTTGCTGTTACCGTAACACCGTTACTGTGCCATCAGTTCTTAAAAGTTAAGATCAAACAACAAGATACTAAGCCAAGTAAAATTGTAGAAAGTTACAAAGCTTTATTAACTTGGGTTTTGTCACACCGTAAAATAACTGGGGCATTGCTACTGGCAACACTGGTTGGCGCTATTTGGGGAATGAAATTTGTACCACCTGGCTTTATGCCAGAATCACAACGTGCGCAATTTGTTGTTGATGTCTACCTTCCTCAGGGAACAGACATCACCAATACAGAAAAAACGATCGCTCGGATTGAACAAGATATTACCAATAAAGAAGGTATCGGGAATATCTCAAGTTTCATTGGTGGTGGTGGCTTACGCTTTATGCTGACTTATGCACCAGAAGCACGCAATCCAAGTTATGGTCAATTACTGATTGATATTGATGATTACCGTAACATAGCTCCATTACTTGTTGAGTTACAAACTGAGCTTGATAATAAATACCCAGAAGCCTCGATCAAAGTATGGAAATTCATGCTAGGTCGTGGGGGCGGTAAAAAAATTGAAGCCGGTTTCCAAGGCCCTGACAGTAGAGTCCTACGTGATCTTGCTGAACAAGCGAAGTCAATCATGCTGTCTGATCAAAACTTGATTGCCGTTCAAGATGATTGGCGTCAACAAGTACCTGTTATTAAACCTGTTTATTCAACAGAAAAAGCGCAACGTTATGGGCTAACCAATCAGGAAATTAGCCAAGCAATTGCACAAACGCTATCAGGTCGAACGGTTGGTGTATATCGTGAAGGAAATGACTTAATTCCAATTGTTGTTCGTGCGCCAGAAAGTGAACGTACTCATGAACGTGCTATTGAAAACACAGAAGTCCATAGTCGTATGGTCAATGGACCAATCTCTGTTAGCCAATTAATCGAGTCTGTTAATGTCACGTGGGAAGATGCCATCTTACGTCGAATTAACCGTATACCAACCATTTTGGTTCAGGCAGATCCTGCACCAGGTGTACTGACGGCCGATGCATTTAATGAACTGCGTGGAAAAATCGAAGCTATCGAGTTACCACCAGGTTATAAATTGACATGGTACGGTGAATATAAAGCATCCAAAGATGCAAATGAAGGACTCGCGATTTCTGCACCTTATGGTTTTGCTGCGATGATTTTATCCGTGATATTTATGTTTAATGCATTAAAACAGCCATTGATTATTTGGCTAACAGCGCCATTAGCTATTATTGGCGTTACCATTGGTTTGGTTATTTTCCAAACACCTTTCGAGTTTATGGCTATTCTTGGCTTCCTTAGCTTAATTGGTATGATGGTTAAAAATGCGATTGTTCTGGTTGACCAAACAGATGTAGAAATAAAAGAAGGCAAAACACCTTATCAAGCGATTATTGACTCAGCCTTAAGTCGTGCACGCCCTGTTTTACTTGGTGCATTAACCACAATTTTAGGCGTTGCTCCTTTACTTATTGATCCTTTCTTCAAGAGTATGGCAGTAACAATCATGTTTGGTTTATTGTTTGCAACCATTTTAACTTTGGTGATTATTCCACTACTTTATGCAGTACTGTTTAAAGTGGAAATCGAATCACAATAGTAACCACATAGCCAGATATCTTATCCAAGGGACGTATTGTAATACGTCCCTTTTTCATACTTATTTTAATAAATAAACCCAACCAATTTATGATTTCATTAATATCTGTATACATAATATAAAAATTCTGTCTATGATAATAAGAATTTACTCTTAAATGACTGTGACGATAAAAATTATGACGCAATTTGTATGGCAACCAATTAGATACCCTCTACTTTTTTCTACCCTGCTAATTGGCTGTTCTTTTTTTTCTAGTAATGTTTTAGCTAAAGAAGTGGTTAATAACTCGTTAGATTACTCAAGCTCAAATAATCTATTGCTTCAGCAGTACAAAGACAATTACGTTCTACCTTTTTACTACACTCAAAAACCTAACTATCAAGAATACCAATCGATTATTCCTGAAGACGGTAAATTAAGTAAGTACAACGTTAACTTTCAGATCAGCCTAAAGTACCGTTTAGCATCTGGTGTTTTAAATAGAAACGACAAGCTCTATGTTACTTATACACAGCGTTCAAATTGGCAAGCGTACGCTTCTTCAGCCTATTTTAGGGACACTGAATATGAGCCATCTATTTTTTGGACCCTTCCTGAAAAAGCCGAAAATAATGCGTTGGGGTATGCTGGAACAACGGTTGGTCTCGTCCATGAATCTAATGGTAGAGGCGGCGAACAAGAAAGAAGCTGGAATCGTGCATTTGCTGATTTCACATTCGAACATAACAACTACACATTAAGTATCAAGCCATGGCTACGTCTCGACTTTGGTGCAAAAGATTACAATAAAGATATTACCAACTATATGGGATACGGACGCATCAGCATGAACTGGGCTGTTGATAATAATAATCTGATTTCATTAACCGTGCGTAACGCTTTAGAAAGTGGATTTTCACGTGGTTATGAGCGCATTACCTGGAGTTTTCCAATCTACAAGCGCCTACGTGGATATATGATGTTAGAAAGTGGTTACGGTATTTCGATCTCTGACTACAACCATTACGATAATGCAGGTGGTATTGGTTTTTCTTTTTAATCAGTAAAGAGGTTCTATCTGTAATCTTAAGATAGAGCCTTTTATTTACTTCAAGCATAAAATTTTCAGCAAAAAATGCTTTCATCGTGCATTCTAACTATTCACTTCTAGATTTTCGATCTAAAATCCCACTTTAGATTACCCTTCCCCCCCTTTTACGAGACACTTTGTGATGGAAAAACTATTTGAACGAATAATGTATGGGTCACGTTGGTTAATGGCACCTATCTACTTCGGTCTCAGCTTTGTGTTATTGGCACTTTCAGTGAAATTCTTTCAAGAGATATTTGATCTAATCCCAGTTATTATCACAATGAAAAGTATGGACTTAGTTCTGATTATTCTTTCACTTGTTGATATTGCTCTTGTTGGCGGACTCGTTGTTATGGTGATGTTTTCTGGCTATGAAAACTTCGTTTCACGCCTAGATCTCGATGATCATGACGACAAATTAGGCTGGTTAGGTAAACTTGATGCAAGCTCATTGAAAAACAAAGTATCAGCCTCTATTGTTGCAATATCTTCAATTCATTTATTAAAAATATTTATGAATATAGAAAATATTGATAACTCAAAATTAATATGGTACCTGCTAATTCATATTACCTTTGTATTATCTGCTTTTGCTATGGGATATCTTGATAAAATCACAAAACACTAAGTAAACAGCAACGCAAGGATGCGTTCACGCGTTATCTACAAACGATTTATTTTTCCTTTTTCTCGAATAATTAGCAATAAACATCATATTGGAACACTATATGCATTTTCTTGTTATATCCCAATAACGAGAAAGACCAATGAAATTATACTTATTGTTTTTTGTGCTTCTTTCATCACCATCAGCGTATAGTTTTAATAATCATTCCCCTATTACTACCTTCGAAGCAAAAACAGCATTAACGTTTGATTCTTCAAACTGTAATACACTCCTCCAACTATCATTTTTCCATGCTGGCTTATGTGCAAACAAAGCGTTAAACAATTTTCAGCCACTTTCGTTAAAACCAACATCATCTCACTATCAAGAAGCAAATATCGCCATTAGTTTTGATTCTGATACACGTTTGTATATCACGTCGTATAGTGAGAATGATGCTTATGGTTTCCATTTACATATTCCTTTAAATATATTTAGTCGGTAGGAATACAACGATAATTATTTCGCAATTTTGTAACGTGATTTAATATCTCATTCCCCTTATGACATCAACATACGGTATGATGCTATCAATTAAGACAATTGAGTATTCAGCATGTATCATCAAACACTTAAAAAATATTTTGGTTTTGATTCTCTTAGAACAGGTCAGGAAGAAGTCATTACTCGTGTTCTTGATGGCCATTCTGCAGCCGCTATTTTTCCTACTGGCTCGGGTAAATCACTGTGTTACCAACTCCCAGCAATTGAATTACCACACTTAACACTGGTGATCTCACCACTCTTAGCATTAATGAAAGATCAGTTGGATTTCCTTGCATCAAAAGGTATTCCCGCAGCATCTATCGACTCAAGCCAAACTTGGCAACAGACTCAGCAAGTTATGCAAAATATTCGCCAAGGCGAAATTAAAGTATTAATGATCTCTGTTGAGCGATTGAAAAATGAGCGCTTTAGACATTTTATCAGTCAAGTCCCTATCTCATTACTCGTCGTTGATGAAGCTCACTGTATTTCGGAGTGGGGGCACAATTTCAGACCCGATTACCTGAAATTACCTTATTACCAACAGTCTTTAAATATTCCACAAGTATTACTACTAACAGCCACGGCGACGCCAGCTGTTATTAATGATATGCAAGATAAATTCAATATTGCAAAAGATGATATCGTCGTAACAGGTTTCTATCGCAAGAATCTTGATCTCTCTATTTTGGCAGCCCAAGATGATGAAAAATTGGATGTACTACAGCAACAATTGATAGCACAACCCAATACACCATCTATTGTTTACGTCACTTTGCAGCATACTGCAGAAGAGATTGCGGCAACTCTCACAAGTAATCATATTCCCGCTCAAGCTTACCATGCAGGTATGGATGCTGATCGCCGCCAGCATATACAACAACAGTTTATGGCGGGAGAAATCAATTGCATTGTTGCCACCATCGCCTTTGGCATGGGGATCGACAAATCTGATATTCGCCAAGTGATCCACTTCGATCTACCAAAATCGATTGAAAACTATAGTCAGGAAATTGGCCGCGCTGGTCGTGATGGTGAAAACTCAACCTGCACAGTCATTGCAAATAAATCAGGTCTAAATGTGCTACAAAATTTCATTTATGGAGATACGCCTGATCGCAGTTCGATAGCAACCGTATTACATGAAATCAAAGCACAATCACAACAGTGGGAAGTAATGAATAATCGGCTATCAAAAGATGCCAATATTCGATTATTGCCTTTAAAAACACTATTGGTCTATTTAGAGATTCGCCAGATCATTGAGCCTCAATATACTTATTTTGCTGATTACCGTTACAAGCTCAACATTAGCCAGCATGAAATTTTATCGCATTTTAATAATGAGCGTCGCCAGTTCGTCGAAGCAATTTTTGCTTGTTCAACAAAGGCAAGAGTATGGAATACACTAGATATGGACGCATTATGGCAAGGCTATAATGCAGATAGAAAACGTGTTGTTGCAGCGATTGACTATTTTAATGAAAAAGGTTGGATCACTTTAGAAAGTAAACAAATGACTGACGTATATGCTATCAAAAATCATCACTTTGATATCGGTGTTGAGAGTGAGGCGCTGTATCAACTTTTCCAACAAAAAGAGCATAGTGAAATAAAACGTATCAATAGTATGATTGATTTTTTTGAAAGCAAAACCTGTTTAAGTTATCAATTAGCGCGTTATTTTGCTGATCATCATGCTCCGGAACATTGTAACCATTGCTCTGTTTGTCGAGGAAAAAGTATCACATTGCCACCATTACCGACACTACCAGAGGTTTCCGATCACGTTTTAACCCAATGGTGCGATCAATTCATCAATGCATGTGATATAGCACCATCTGTTGCTGCTATTACACGATTTTTAAATGGTATGACAACACCATTGACCACCAAGATAAAAGCCAAGCAATTTGATGGTTTTGGTCAACTTGAAGCGTACCCCTTTGAGCAAACTTTTGCTCACATTACACGCTTATATGGCTAATCTATGTTAATTCTTTATCAATTTAGATATATGAAACTCACTTTTCATTATTAATGAATAGCGATCTACATCACAACGTTCTAGAATAGCCCCTTAACCGATGGGGATTAAAGTTATGACTATTGAAAAAGAAGAATACCAAGTTTGTGAAGCATGTGGTGTATCAGGTGAACTCGGTTTTATCATCAAAGAAAACGATGATACTGCAGACGTTCAAATCTTTGCTCAAGGTAAAGATGCACTAGAAGTAGAATTAGCAAACTACCTTGCACTAGCAAAAGAAGTGAATGCTAACTACAAAGTTGAAACAACCCCAGTAGATGAAAATAGCACTGAATTAACAGCGCGTATTCAATTCGAATGCAGTGCTGAGAAGCTAATTTTCGAACTTCGTAGCCGCTCTCTAGCTAAGTAATTATTGTTCTTTAGCTTAAGCCAGCAATGATTATCAATATAGATAATCATTGCTGGCTTTCTTTTATTTTACTGGTACTAAGTTTTTCCACATTAAGCGACCGTTTAATTCCACTTCATTTTCAACAGCACACTGAAGTTTATAACCATCGATATCAATAATCGCGCCCAATGAATAAGCTTTATCCTCATAGAAGCATAAACGCTGATTGGTTACTTGCCCATCAAGATTAAACTCAATACTTGGCTCTATTTTTGACGTATCTGTAACACTGTAGTTTTTCGCCTGTGTCGGTAGGCTTAAGAGCATCATTACTAAGCAACTTATTACGAAACAATTAATAGAACGCCCGTTCATCATCCCAAACTCCATTCAAATCCTTTATTTCTATAGGCGACTATATATTTCAAATAATAAAAAAGCAGCCAAAATGGCTGCTTTCTGATTAGATAAAATATTAATATTCAATTGCTCGAGGCAATTCCTTCGCTTGTGCAATCCAATCTTGAACACTTTTCAATGCCGGTAATTGACGAACTAGTGCCTTTTCTTCATTCACTTCTAGCATTTTTGCATGTAAATTTTCTGCATTACGCTGCGCAAGTTCTGGAACCGTATCAACACCAGAAAACTCTAGTAAATCAGCGTATTGAGTGCTAATACCTTTAACACGAGATAAATCAGCTCGGTTAATCCACTTTAATACTAATTTACTACTAATGCCCGTTGCTTCAGCAATCGCTTTTCGGCCTGCAGGTTTCTGACCTTTATCTAATAATTGCTCCATCGTATGGACATCTGCCGCTTCTAATTTAGCCGCATATACTTCACCGATACCTTCAATAGTTGCTAGTTTAGTCATTACCCGCTCCAAATATTAAATAAAGCCCGTCGTTACAACATAATAGACAACAGAAAATTAAAAAACTCAAAAAAATGCAAAAAATAATTTCAATCCAGTAATGGAGGTAAATTAATATGCCGTTTCGCTGACAAAGCCTTTAAAAATGGTTAAGAAAATAATCTTTAAATCTAAGACTAAGCTCCAATTCTGCATATAACGAATATCATATTGAATTCGTTTTTCCATCTTATCAAGCGTGTCCGTTTCACCACGATAACCACTTATTTGTGCAAGCCCCGTGATGCCAGGTTTGATTTTATGACGAATCATATAGTTATCGACAAGAATTCGATATTCTTCATTGTGTGCGACAGCGTGAGGACGCGGACCTACAATCGACATGGTGCCTTGCAATACATTAATAAACTGTGGCAATTCATCTAGTGATGTTCGACGAATAAACGCACCGAATTTAGTCACTCGTGGATCATTTTTAGTTGCTTGTTTCACCACATGGTTATTTTCCATTACTTTCATGGAACGGAATTTCCACACTTTAATTTTGTTACCACGAAGACCATAACGATCTTGCTTAAATAAAATAGGACCAGGCGAACTCAATTTAACACCGATAGCAACAGCGATAAGTACAGGTGAGATAAGAAGCGTAATCACACTACCAATAATCAAATCTTCCAGACGCTTAATGTAATCACCAATACCTTCAAAAGGACTCGCAAAAACACTCAATGTCTCCACATTACCCACACGACAAATTTGAGAAGCATTCAAATTATAAGTAAAGAGATCAGGTACCACAAAAGTATCAACCGTTGTATCTGATAACTGATGTAAGAAGAAATGTATACGTTCTTTGGCAACCATAGGCAAAGCGACATACACATCATCAATTTCGCCTTTTTTTGCAAAGGAAATAAGCTTGTTAACTTTCCCTTTACACTGAGATTTCGTTAAATAACTAAAGCGTTCTTCACCACGATCATCATAATAACTAATTTCAAAATTCGTATTTTTGTATTTCTCTAATAATGCTTTCTCTATTGCTAAACCCGCTGTTGTCATTCCTAGAATAGCAATACGATGTGTTTTTTTATGGCGACCAATGTATTTAGTTACATAATAAACAGCAACACGCGAACTCCAAATAATCAGAAACGATAATAAAAACCACGAAAGTCCTATATTTCCAATAAAGCCCCGTACATTGACATGATCAATGAAAGCGAAGAAAAACGTTATCGATAAAACACAGAACTCAACAAGTAAAAAGTTACCTAATAAGCGCAAAGTCATTCGTCGATAGTTAGCACGATTTTCTTTGTCATAAAAACCAACGTAGTGGCCACAACCGACGAAAGTAACGCTGATAAAAATACCGTATAATAAATCAAACGGTGATGGTTCTTGGGCAAAAAATGCATAGACAAGAGTAAGAGAGAAATTTATAACTAAAAAATCAAAAAAATTAATTATAAATGAATAACCATCATCAGCTACTTCAAGAGTTTTTCTATTCATTAACACGCCCGTTTTATTTCCAATAGGAAAATTCTACATTCTGACAATTATTTTTATTTTTGTTCAGATATCAACATCGTAAATCGTTAAATAATACATGAATCACAACTAGTATATACATTTTATCTAAAATGGCTGATTTAAAATATCATATTTATGTCAAAAAAAAAGCTCAGCATTTATAATGCTGAGCCTTATTCATTCAGAGGAGTTATTTAAGTGGCAGTGTTTCTTTTACATAATCTCCAGGCGCTGTATAAAGTGCTTTATAATTATCACTTCCAATTTCGCGTGCCGGCACTTTTTCTTTCTTATTAAAATCCCCTAACCAAGTATCCCAATGCGTCCACCAAGAGCCATCTTGACGTTTAGCATTATCTAACCAAGATTCTGGGTTTTCTTCTTGCTTATCACTTAGCCAAAAACCATATTTATTCTTTTTAGGATGATTTACAATCCCAGCAATATGACCAGACTCTCCTAGTACAAATGTCGACTTCCCACTTAATTTCTGAGCGCCTCTGTATGTACCTTGCCATAAAGCGATATGATCTTCTTGAGTAGAAATAAAGTATGTTGGTACTTTGATTTTAGATAAATCAATAAAAACACCACCAATTTTTATTCCTTTATTATCGACTAACTTATTATTTAAATAAAACTCGCGTAAAATAGTACTATGACATGCAGCTGTAACATTCGTACTATCACCGTTCCAATAAAGTAAATCGAAGTCTATTGGGCTATTACCTTTTAAGTAATTATTGACATAATAATTCCAATAAAGGCTATTTTCACGCAATAAACTAAACGTCACACTCAAAGAGCGGCCGTCCATATAACCATTAACATCGTTCTGTGCTTCAATTGCTGATACTAATGGATCATTAACATAAGCACCAATTTCACCCGGTTGTGAAAAATCGAGTAATGTTGTGAAGAATGTTGCTGATTTAATACGATTACGCATGCGTTTTGCTGCGTAATACGCCAGAGTAGTAGCTAATAATGTACCACCAATACAGTAACCCGCTGCATTGATTTGTTTTTCGCCAGTGATATCTTCAATAGCGTCAACGGCAGGGATAACACCATCTAGTACATAGTTTTCAAAATCCACCTCCCTTTGTGGTGTACCTGGATTTCTCCAAGACATCATAAAGACAGTATGACCTTGCTCTACAAGCCAACGAACCATTGAGTTATTTTCACGTAAATCAAGGATATAATATTTATTGATAAACGGAGGAACAATTAACAATGGTGTACTATTAACATTTTCAGTTAATGGCTTATATTGAATAAGTTCAAATAACTCATTCTTAAATACGACGTCACCATCAGTATTTGCAATATTGACACCCAGTTGGAATGCGTCGCGATTAGTCATGCGAATTTTCAAGACATCCGCACTGCTCTGCATGTCTTCTTGCAGTAACTCCATCCCTTTAATTAAGTTTTCACCATTAGTTTCAACGGTCAACTTAGCCAGTTCTGGGTTTGTAGTAACAAAGTTTGTTGGCGACATCGCATTGATTGCTTGGCGTGAAAAAAAGCCTAAACGCTCTTTTGCCTTCTCATCAACACCTTCAATAGAATCAATCGCTTCACGCATTGAGTCGCTAAAAAGCAAATAAGATTGCTTAATATAATTGTAAAACGCTTCATTTTCCCACGCAGGATCGCTAAAACGTTTATCATCTTTTGCTGGCTTAATTAGAGATTGTCCACCATCAGTTGATGGCATCGCGATGTTCTGCCAGATTTTTACTTGTTTTTCCCACCAATCCATTTGGACTTGAGCAAGTGCTGCTGGCTGTGATGCTGCTTTTTCAAAAAACTCTGCAGTATCTTCCAAATTAATATCATTCAGCGCTTTATTTAATGGGGTGTTCATGGCTGCCTTGCCGGAGTCTAACTCCTTCCACCATAGCTGGTTCATATCTTGGAGCTTGGCAAAGTAGTCCGAAAAGAAGTGATTGTTCATAACAAAAACCCTGTACTTGGACTAATTCAATTACACTAAGGAACAGTTGACTCAGCATAATTGAGATAAGCTGTAACAAAAAAGTCGCCCTCATATAAATGAGAGCGACTAGAAATAAACCTTAAGCTACTGGCGTTGCTTTTTTAACATTGTCAGCAACAAGCTCTTCTACTTCTGTTTTGAATGATTGAGCAACAGCGTTGAACTTGTTGCTATCATCAATAAGCTGCTTAGAAAGCTTAGTCAACGTTTCAAGTTGTTGGCTATTGAACGCAGTTAGAGATTGGATATCTTTTACTTCGCTAACAGCTTTAAGCTGAGACAGACCTAAATCACTGTATGCGCGAACAGCAGCAAGTTGAAGTTCAGTTAGTTCTTCAACATTCTTAGTGAATAGTTTGTTGAACTTAACGTATGGTGCTAGAGATTTCTCAGTTTGTTCAGAGAACGACTTAAACATTTCCGTATACATAGATCTTTCCTCATTGATAGTAATAAAGCACTGCATGTATCCTCATACAGCGCCGATATTTAGATAAAAATTAAACGCGTTTTAGAATGACCGCTGTACCCATACCACCACCTACACATAAGGTCGCAATACCGTACTTATCTTCGCGGCGGCGCATTTCATGTAATAAGCTCACTAAAATACGATTACCTGATGCACCTAATGGGTGACCTAGAGCGATGGCTCCGCCATTGACGTTTGCACGTTCAACGAGATCTTCAACTTTTGAATTCGTTTCTTTTGCTACTTCATAAAGCACACCCAGCGCTTGGCCAGCAAAAGCCTCGTTAAACTCTAAACGCTCAATTTTATCAATTGATAGTTGTGCTTTATCTAATGCTTTAAGTACTGCTGGCACAGGCCCTAAGCCCATGATTTCAGGAGCAATACCTGCTTGCGCATAACTTTCAATTTCAGCAAGTGGCGTCAGGTTATATTTATTTACTGCCGCTTCTGAAACAACAATAATTGCACTACCGCCATCATTAATACCTGATGCGTTACCTGCAGTAACAGAACCATCACGTTTAAATGCAGGACGTAGTTTTGCCAGACCTTCGATTGAAGCATCTTGTTTCGGGTACTCATCGGTATCAACAATAACCGTTGCACGACGACCTACTACTTCTACAGGTGTAATTTCATCAACAAACTTGCCTTGCTCAATAGCAGCAACGGCTTTTTGTTGGCTCGCTAGTGCGAAATTATCTTGCTGTTCACGTGTTAAGCCTACTTTCTCAACAACATTCTCAGCGGTTACACCCATGTGGTAATTATTAAAGGCATCCGTTAAACCGTCAGCAATTAATAAATCGCTAAGTTCCAGATTACCCATTTTTTGCCCATCACGAATTTTCGATGATGCACAAAATGGAATTTGAGACATGTTTTCTGCGCCTGCAGCAACCACGATATCAGCATCACCTGCTTTGATGTGGGCGGCAGCATCCATTACCGCTTTCATACCACTACCACACACCATGTTTAATGTGTATGCAGGTACTTCATTAGGAATGCCCGCTTTTAAAGCTGCTTGTCGACCCGGTCCCATACCTTGACCAGCACCAACGACATTTCCGAAAATCACTTCATCAATCGCTTCTACTGGTACTGATGTTTCTGCTAACGCGCCTTTGATTGCGGCTGCGCCAAGTTCTGCTGCTGTTACTGATTTTAGTGCACCGCTAAAACTACCGATTGGTGTACGTTTTGCAGCAACAATAAATACCCTAGCCATATTAATTCGCGTCCTTACTTAAAAATTCAATAATCAGTCAATCTTGATCAGTTCATGTATAAGCCGCCATTTACTGATAATGTTTCACCAGTAATATAGGCTGCTGCATCACTTGCTAAAAATGTCACTGTTGCCGCTACTTCTTGTGGTAGCGCTAAACGGCGCATCGGAATTTCAGCTTTAATTGAATCAAGTATTTCAGGTTTAATCGCTTCAACCATTGGCGTGCCGGTATAACCAGGAGCGACCGCATTTACCGTTACGCCAGCACGTGCGCCTTCTGCTGCTAGTGCTTTTGTAAAGCCAATCATGCCAGCTTTAGCTGCTGAATAGTTTGCTTGACCAAACTGACCTTTAAGTCCATTTACTGATGTAATATTAATAATGCGAGCATTACCTTTATTACACATTGAGTCGAATAAAGGCTGAGTAACATTGAACAGACTATTTAAATTTGTGTTGATTACTGCATTCCATTGATCAGCAGTCATACGCTTGAATGTCGTATCTTTAGTGATACCTGCGTTGTTAACTAGCACATCGATTTGACCTTCTTCCTGAAGCAATGTTGCTAACGCTTCTTGACAGTAATTCGTATCAGTTACGTCGAGTGGAAATAGTCGAACAGACTCAGATGAATAATTATTATCCGCGAACCACTCTTGAGCCGCTTTTTCACCTGTTGGATAATATGTTGCAACTACTCGAAAACCTGCATCGACTAATGCTTGAGTGATCGATGAACCAATACCACCTTTAGCACCTGTAACTAATGCTACCTTACTCATTTAAGGCTCCTTCCTTTCTATCAAATTATTAATACACTTAATAAGCTCAAGGTTTGTTCCATAAATTTAAACAATTCAACCTATGAGCTCTATCTAATCATTAATACAACATAGCTCACATATTAAGCCACATATAATACAGATGTATTACAAACACGTTGCATATTTAATATAACAACACAGATGCATATTGATGGCAAGAAAGGAATTAACAATTTCAACGCTATTTGTCACTGGTATTAACAAAAGTGTCAATATAACTAAAGTGACAAATTTGAATTTAACAATATATTTATGGATTAATATCAGAGCATTCTTGGATAAATTTATTATTCCAATAAAAAAAATACTGTTAGAAATCTTGTTAACCGTGCAATAAAACACGTTATATATTTGTTAATAATGCATTTCTTATTAAGACGTTGTGAGAAAAGTTATGCGCCATCTTTGAAATACTACTTAGCGTTTACTTTTTGAGCAGCTCTATCTCAACCTTTGTTTGCAGTAATTCAAAACATAAGACGACATAAGTGACTTGATAACTTTCTTGCAGCCCTGATATATATAAAACGCCATGAAACGTATCGAATGAATGGTTAACAGCTATTCTGATAATCTAAAAAACGTGAACTAAAGCCATATTAGATAGTCTCAGGTTTTTTACTTAATGTATTAAGTAAGCTCTATAGGAAAATGAATTTATGTTAGCGAGTACTTTTCAACGATTAAATCACTACTTACAAAGCCAAGTCATTGGTCAACCCGATTTAGTGAAACAGTTATTAATTGCTTTACTGGCTGATGGACACATCCTTGTAGAGGGTCCTCCAGGACTGGCAAAAACACGCGCTGTTAAAGTGCTTTCTGATTGTATTGAAGGTGATTTTCACCGTATTCAGTTTACGCCCGATCTATTACCTTCTGATTTAACAGGTACTGATATTTTTCGTCCTGAAACTGCCGAGTTTATTTTTCAACCCGGTCCTATTTTCAACTCATTAATTCTTGCAGATGAAATCAACCGAGCACCAGCAAAAGTACAGGCTGCAATGCTTGAAGC
This sequence comes from Photobacterium sp. GB-72, assembly GCF_003026095.1. NCBI lineage: Bacteria > Pseudomonadati > Pseudomonadota > Gammaproteobacteria > Vibrionales > Vibrionaceae > Photobacterium > Photobacterium sp. GB-72. The sequence continues at coordinate 64,848 of NZ_PYNV01000008.1, forward strand.
GATGGCTGAAAAGCAGATCACTGCTGGTCGAAAAACATACCCATTACCTGAGTTATTCCTCGTAATGGCAACGCAAAACCCCATTGAGCAAGAAGGTACTTACCCACTGCCTGAAGCACAATTAGACCGTTTTTTATTACAACTTAATGTCGATTATCCAAGTGCTGAAAGTGAATTAGAGATATTACGTCTAAATCGTGGTGAAGCTTTAGGTATTGAAAAAGCAGAGCCTGTTCATATTAGCCAACATGACATTTTTGCTGCGCGAAAAGAAGTGCTTAACATTCATATGGCAGAAGATGTAGAGCATTACATTATTCGTCTCGTCATGGCGACACGTCAATCTGACAAGTTCAGCTCTCAGCTTAAAGATTGGCTTCAAATGGGTGTTAGCCCACGTGCAACATTAGCCCTTGATCGTTGTGCTCGAGCTCACGCTTGGCTAAGTGGTCGTGATTTTGTTACACCAGAAGATATTCAAACAATGGCATCCCCTGTTTTACGTCATCGCTTATTACTTAGCTATGAAGCACAAGCTGAAGGGATTGCCGCAGATCGCGTAGTTGAAGAATTGATTTCACAGGTCGCTAGTATATGAGCAAATCACACTTAACCGTAGCGCTGCCACCCCATAGCGATGGGGTTAATGTGTGTTTGGCTGAGCTACTGCAATATAAGAATCAGGCCGTGCGTTGGTTGCCACCAGCGCACAGTATCTGGTCACAGTTAAATGGCTTACATCAAAGTCGCCACAAAGGACGTGGGATGAACTTCTCAGAAGTACGTCCCTACCAAGCTGGTGATGATATTAGAGCTATTGATTGGCGTGTAACCGCACGAACTGGCAAAACACATACCAAACTCTTTACGGAAGAGCGCGAGCAACCCGTTATGTTGCTTATTGATTTAAGCCGAAGCATGCAATTCGGCTCACAATTAATGCTGAAATCTGTTCAAGCGGCTCACTTTGCTAGCTTATTAAGCTGGCTTGCTATAAGTGAACAAGATCGTATAGGGGCAGTAATTTATAACGGTTTGAATGTTAATGAATGTAAGCCAACGGCACGCCAGCAAGGTCCACTTCATATCATCAATAAGCTAATTGAATCACAGCAGTTAGCATTAAATGCATTAGAACAGCCTCAACAATTTAACTTTTCTGATGCATTAAAACGGTTACACCACCTTTGTTCTAAAGGCAGTGAAATTATTATTATCAGCGATTTTAACCAATTATCGCTTAATGATAAGCGACGTTTAACACAATTACGTCAACATAATCGAATTCAGTTTGTCCAAATCCATGACCCACTAGAACAAGGACAAACACAATTTAGAGGCTATGAACATGTTGCTGATAAAGAGCAATCTGCATGGCTTAATTTTTCATCAAAGAAAACACGTGATTCATTAAGTCAGCAGTATCTAACGCATCAAAACTTTGTGGCTGATATTGCGAAATCACTTGCGATCCCTCTACATTATTTATCTGCAGCGGAACCTTTGTTGCAGCAATTAACAACGCGTCAAAGGAGTTAAGTAATGGCAACACCAAGCGTTCAGCAACTCCCTTTAGCGGATATACATCTTCCTCAAGCTCCAAACTTTTGGCCTTTAGCATGGGGATGGTGGGTATTATTTGCCGTGGTGATTCTCGCTATTGCAGTTGTCGTCACTTTTATTAGGCGTAAAAAGCATGCTGATGCTGCACAAAAAGAAGCATTACAGAAACTGTCGCTAATAACAGCAGAACAAGGGTTACCCGCTCTCAATACGTTACTAAAACAAGCCGCGTTAAGTTATTACTCGCGCACCATTGTTGCACCATTAACAGGTGAGGCATGGTTGGCATTTTTAGATAATCAACTGCCCGTAAAATATAGTGGTTTTTCAGAACTTAAATCGGTATGGCTATCAGGTTCATTTTCAAATACGCCACTGAGTCATGATGACTTTCAACAATGTAAAACAATGGCAAACACATGGCTTAAACATGCTTTGCCGCCACGAAAACTACCCAGCATGACGCAAAAGGAGTCTTCAAATGTTTGAATTTGTATGGCTTTGGGCTTGGGCATTGTTGCCTTTAGCATGGCTCGTTTACCGTTTTAGTAAACCGGTTGTGCAACCTGCGGCAATTCAATTACCCAAATTACCCAGCGGTGTTGGTCAAAAACAGCCTCGCTCTATCATACGTAAAGTATTAATGGCTTTACTGTGGACTTGTCTTGTCTGTGCTGCTGCAAGACCGGTTTGGTACGGGAATCCTATCGAAATAAAACCAGAACACCGTGACATGTTATTAGCTGTCGATTTATCGGGCTCAATGTCAATTCCAGATATGGTGACTAAAAATGGGAAAAGTATTGATCGCTTAACCGCGGTAAAACATGTGTTATCGGATTTTATTGAAAAACGAAAAGGTGATCGCTTAGGTTTAGTCCTTTTCGCTGATCATGCTTACTTACAAACACCTCTTACATTTGACCGTAAGACGGTTGAACAACAACTAGATCGTACTGTTTTAGGCTTAATTGGGCAAAGCACTGCAATTGGTGAAGGCCTAGGTATTGCGACAAAAACCTTTATTAACAGTAAAGCGCCACAACGGGTAATTATTTTATTAAGTGATGGTGCAAATACCTCTGGTGTAATTGATCCACTTGAAGCCGCTAAATTAGCCAAAGAAAGCGGTGTGAAAATCTATACCGTAGGTGTTGGTGCCGATCAAATGGTGCAACAAGGTTTCTTCGGTGATCGCATCGTCAATCCATCACAAGATCTTGATGAAAAGACTTTAACTGAAATCGCCAAGATGACGGGCGGTGAATATTTCCGAGCACGTAATCCACAACAGCTTGAGAAAATTTACGACATCATCAATAAACTTCAACCTGTCAATAACGCCCAGCAAACATGGCGTCCACGTGATGAGTTGTTCCAATATCCTTTAGCCATAGCATTACTACTTTCTGTCGTCATTGCTGTTATGAGGAGACGTCATGGCTAATTTTACTTTTATGCACCCTATGTGGTTTTTGGCACTTGTGCCATTAGTCTTTCTTTTACCTTGGCTTAAAACCAAGAAACAAACCACGGGGTTAATTGCGCCACACCTAGCAAAAAAATTAGGTATGGCTCAGCCTAAATCGACATCATGGCCCATTGCCATACTCACTTTGGGCTGGCTAATCGCTGTTATTGCGATGGCTGGTCCTAGTTGGCAAAAAGTAAAACTACCTGCTTATAACTTAAGTGGCGCACGCGTATTGGTAATGGATATGTCCCGCTCTATGTATGCGACCGATATAAAACCGAACCGTTTAACACAGGCGCGTTTTAAAGCGCTTGATATGTTACCGGGCTGGAAAGAAGGCAGTACGGGTTTAGTCACCTATGCGGGAGATGGCTATGAAGTCAGCCCGTTAACTGAAGATAGTCATACTTTAGCAAACTTGATCCCTAGCCTATCGCCAAAGATTATGCCAATTCCTGGTAGTAATGCCGCGGCAGGTATTGCTGAAGCGATAAAGTTACTTAAACAGGCTGGTAATAGTACGGGTGATATTATCTTAGTGACCGATGGTATGTCTAAGCAGGAATCAGCTAAAAGTTTAGCCGAATTAAAAGGTACTAAATATCGTGTCTCTATCTTAGCAATGGGCACAGTTGATGGAGCACCTGTTCCACTGCCTGATGGTCGATTATTAATGGATAATGGCTCTCCTGTTATTTCAAAAATTAACCTGAAAACACTAGAACCTATTGTTAAGCAAACGGGTGGTATTTTGCAGATGGTTCAACCGACAGATCAAGATGTTAATGCGATTGTCCACTTCACTGCAAAACCACAAGATAGCGGTAAAAAAGATCAACAAAAAGAACTGCAAGAACGTTTAAATGGCGGATTTTGGTTAGTTTTACCTTTGTTATTACTGGCATTACTGGGTTTCCGCCGTGGCGTTGTCATTGCCACTATGTTCTTCTTTTTACCTATTGATCATGCACAAGCGAGCCCATGGGTAAATGCTGAGCAGCAAGCTTACCAAACTTATACCGATGGTAAATATAAGCAAGCGGCACAAGATTTTGAATCTCCGCAATGGAAAGGTATCGCTGAATATAAAGCAAAAAATTATGCACAAGCCATTGAAACCTTAAAACCATTACATGATTCAATGTCGCAGTACAACCTAGGTAATGCTTATGCACAAAGTGGGAAGTTACAGCAAGCAGTAGATACCTATGAAAAGCTACAGAAAGCCGATCCTAACTACCCCGATGTTAAGAAAAACCTCGATATAGTGAAGAAAGCACTGGAGCAACAAAAGAAACAACAGCAACAGAATCAGCAGAATCAGCAGAATCAGCAGAATCAGCAGAATCAGCAGAATCAGCAGAATCAGCAGAATCAGCAGAATCAGCAGAATCAGCAGAATCAGCAGAATCAGCAGAATCAGCAGAATCAGCAGAAGAGTGACAAGCAACAGCAGCAATCACAAGGCTCTAACAACAAAAATCAGAGCCAAGATAACAGCCAGCAGTCACAACAAAACCAAGATCAGCAGAAATCATCAGATAACAAACAATCTAATGATAAGCAGTCTTCACAATCGAAACAAAATGACCAAAAGCAGGATCAGAGCAACACGAGTAAACAGCAACAAGGTCAGTCTGATAAACAACAAGGGAAAGATCAGCAGCAATCTCAGCAAGCAGGTAGTGATAAACAATCACAGCCAGAAAAAGAGAAAACTGCCGAGCAAAAAGCGGCTGAACAACAACGTGCTGATGAAAATGCGAAACAAGCAGCAAAGCAACAGCAACAGCAACAGCAACAGCAACAGCAACAGCAACAGCAACAGCAACAGCAACAGCAACAGCAACAGCAACAGCAACAGCAACAGCAAGCAGAGTCAAAATCAGCCACTAAGTCAGAACAAGATAAAAACAAAGAAACAACCAACAACAATCAAGTACGAATGAGTGACCAAGCAGCAAAAGACGGGGATGTGCTTTCAGCCAGTAACCCTATTTTGAAAAAATTGGAACAAGTGCCTGATGACACCAGTGGTTTGATCCGAGCTCAATTAATTTTGCAAGCGCAACAGAAAGAAGCGCAGCAAAAAACTGAGAACTCATGGTAATAGGACAATGAATAGATTTATGAATAAATTATTTTTTGGCAAAAAAGTAACGACACCATTGTTGTACATTGCTTTGTTTTTCAGTGCGCTACTATCAACCCAAGTGATGGCGGCACAAGCGGAAGCAACAGTGTCTAAAAATATTGTTGGTGTTAATGAGGTTTTCCAATTAACGGTTGCTGTCGATGATAGTGTGAATACCAATTCACTTGATCTTGCGCCATTAAGTCCTGATTTTGCTTATGGTCGTCCTAGCGTAAGTAGCGGGACTTCGATGATTAATGGGGTTATCTCACGTAATACTAGTTGGACAGTAGCACTAGCTGCAACCAAGGTTGGCACTCTTACTATCCCTGCGTTTCAAATTGGTAGCTCAAAAACCGAACCAATTACGATTACTGTTTTAAAAAGCAGTAAACAAACACAGGCAGCCAATGCGAAGCAATCATCTATTTCCATTGAAGGTATTAACGATAAATCAACCATCTATGTGGGCGAATCAATTAATTATCGGGTGCGTATCTTAATTGGCGAGCAAATGGATCAAGCGACTTTAGCACCACCTTATGGTGATGGACTAACAGCAACGCAAGTTGGGCAAGATGCTCAAAACGAAGTTGTTCAAAATGGACGTCGCTATATTGTGATCACCCGCAATTACCAGATCACAGCAGATAAGCCAGGGAATATTACCTTACATGGTGCGAAATTCAGCGGTAGCGTGATTAAAGGGAGTCGTGGCTTCGGCTCAACATTAACAGTGCCAGTGGATAAAACAGCAAAAAATATTGAACTAACAATTAAAGCAAAACCAAGTAACTATAAAGGTTTATGGCTACCAACCTCTGATTTGCAACTCAATCAGGTATGGCAACCATCGGTCAATGGTAAAACAACCGTAGATGCAAAAGTAGGCGAGCCTATTACACGTATTTTAACCTTACGTATTAAAAATATTGCCCAAAGTAATATGCCGAATATCAGCTTAACGTATCCAACATCGGTAAGAAGTTATGATGAGAAACCTGAATATTCAGAAGGGAATGGCTATACAACAATGACGTTAAAGCAAGTCATCATTCCTCGTGAAACAGGCACGATTGAATTACCTGCGGTTAGCATTAATTGGTGGAATACCCAGCAAGAAAAGCAGCAAACCACAAAAGTTGATGGATTAACATTAAATGTAACGGTCGATCCCAATGCAGGCAATACAATTACGCCACCAGCATTAACAACCCCATCCGTTGTTACGCCTCAACATAGCGCTAATACTAACAATGCGGGTAATAATGTAGCACAACATGACTACTGGCAATGGGCGACAGCAGTATTTGCCTTACTTTGGTTAATAACACTAGGACTATTAATTAAAGCCCGTAAAGCGCAGCCTGCATCACATACCGAAATCGTGCTTCAATCAGGAACGACGAATGTAGAGCAAGCGTTGAAAGAAGCCATTACCAAACGTGAAACTGTACAAATTCAAACTTACTACCAACAATGGAAACAGCAGCAGCGTGAGAAACTCTCTGCCAATCCAGATCTAGCAGAACAATTAGATAATGCTGTCGCTGAAATTATGGCATCAACTTACAGCCAAGATCGCCAGCAATGGAATGATAAACGTATTATGCAATTGCTTAATCAAGCACAGCAACTGAAAGCAACTGCATCACGTGCATCATCTCTCTCAGACTTAGATCCTAAATAAATATATAAATTTAATAGCGACCTCAAAAACCTCTGTGGCAGATATAAATGCTGTAGCAGAGGTTTTATTTTCTTACATATTAAAGCATTTAATTCTTTCTGTTTTTTTGCCTTTTCATCACGATTGGCATAACCACACAACATCCATTAACACACATTATACATTCACTGTCATTTATCGTTATCAAACAAGCTATTTGTATGCCGATTCACCATGTTTTGATAAAAAAATGTTAAATATAACGTTATATTAATGTTGGTTAAAACCTTATAAAAAGATAACTGGCTATTTCAAACAGATCCTGTTAAAAAATGTTTCAGAAGCAAAATAAAAAGCTATTCACAGAATATAAAATGCAGGATGTTATATGAGTCAATCACAACCTTTTTTAGCCAGAGTGGCCAATGGTAGTTTAGTTATACAAATTATGGTCGGTATTGTTGCTGGTGTATTACTTGCAATACTATCACCATCATCAGCGATGAGTGTGAGTTTTCTTGGGGGGTTATTTGTTGCAGCGCTAAAAGCCGTTGCCCCTATTCTTGTTTTCATTTTGGTTGCTTCATCTATTGCCAACCAAAAGAAAGGCACTCATACCAACATGAAGCCAATTATCGTGTTGTATTTATTTGGCACCTTAATGGCGGCATTTACTGCTGTCGCGATGAGCTTTCTTTTCCCGACCACTTTAACGCTTGTTGCTAGTTCTAACTCAATTGCACCACCGGAAGGTATCGCAGAAGTCATTAGTTCCCTGCTATTTAAGATTGTTGATAATCCAGTTCATGCACTTATGAACGGTAACTTTATTGGGATTTTGGCATGGGCTATAGCGCTTGGTTTTGCGCTTCACCAAGCAAGCGATGCAACGAAACAAGTTTTCCATGATATGTCGAATGGCGTTACACTCATTGTTCGCTTTATTATTCGTTTAGCACCTATCGGTATTTTTGGCTTAGTCTCTGAAACCTTTGCTAAAACAGGCTTTGCAGCATTGGCGGGATACGCCCACTTATTAGGTGTACTATTAGGCTCAATGGCAATTCTTGCTTTTGTTATTAACCCAATCATTGTTTACGTAAAAACAGCTGAAAACCCTTACCCACTTGTTTTCCGTTGTGTACGTGAAAGTGGTATTACCGCTTTCTTCACTCGTAGCTCTGCCGCTAACATCCCAGTAAATATGAAACTTTGTAAAGATCTTAACCTGCATGAAGATACTTACTCTGTGTCTATCCCACTGGGCGCTACCATCAATATGGGGGGAGCGGCAATCACTATTACTGTATTAACCCTTGCAGCCGTTCATACCTTAGGTATTGAAGTCGATTTAGCAACAGCCGTTTTACTGAGTGTTGTTGCTGCGGTTTCGGCTTGTGGTGCATCAGGTGTCGCCGGTGGTTCACTACTGTTGATCCCTTTAGCTTCAAGCTTATTTGGTATCCCTAGTGAAGTAGCTATGCAGGTTGTTGCTGTTGGCTTTATTATTGGTGTGATTCAAGATTCAGCAGAAACGGCACTCAACAGTTCAACGGATGTGGTATTTACCGCTGCAGCATGTCGAGCAGCAGAGCGAAAAGAAGCGAAGGCGAAATTACAAAACTCATAATTACGACTTATATACTTAACCCAAATTATGGGTAAAAAAAGCGGCGATATCATTCTATTTATATAGATAATGATATCGCCGCTTTTTTATCACTATACTTAACTTAGTTATGCTTAACTTAATAAACGTTCGTTGCTTTACGTATCGCATTCGATGACTTATTAATGACCCCATTCACGACTTTACGCTTTTGGTTGCGTACTTTTTTTTCAACACGCTTTTCTACATAAGTACCATCTTGAATTTCACTGATAGCACGTTGTGTATTATCAACTTTATTCTGGCCATTGCGTATCGAGTTCTGCGTTCCATGAATTGTATTTTGTACTTTATCTATAGAGTTATCGACACGATTTAACCCTTGAATTAGAGAATCGGCATGGGCCGTTGAGAGAGTCAATAAAGCAACCACTGGGATTAAAGTAAGGTAACGCTTACACATTCATATATTCCTTTAACATATTGAATTTATTGCACCTATCAATAGTAGCAACAGAGATTAAAATTTCAGACTAAAATGAAATAATAAAAAAAATCGACTATTGATTATTCCTGAAATGGATATCCCCTCCTTTCATATGGCTTTAAAATCAGTGAGTTATACGTTAATAATTGGTTACATTTTAATAAGTAGAACTGATGATAATGATAGATTTTTTAGTTGGTAACACCTTGTCTTTGCCCGATAAAATCTTCTGACAGCGACAGACGTTTACCAACGTCCTAGCATATTTTAGAACAGAGGGAGACAAGTCATGGCGCAGTATTCTTCCCATGCCGATATCTATACAATTGCAAGATCAGCCTTAACCAAAGCCAGTAAAAAGCTGGCCGATGATGGTTTTGACACCGATCTTTATTGTATCGATGGTCGTATTCGTTTGGTGATTGATAACAATCGACATCAACCTTATGAATACGCATTACAGCTCCATAAAAACACTGATAATGAACAAATTCATCTTGAGGTAATGATTAAAAACAATCAACAATCGTATTTAGTTGATGGGCTGTCTGAGCCTGAATTGATTGCCGATATTTTATCGCAATACAAACGGTATCGCGCTTAATAGTATCAATAAACATAGATAACTAAGCGTTATCTATGTTTATTTCTCGTTATCTCTTCGCTATTTATCACGTTACACACCCGCTTTTACCTATTCCTAATTTCTTGTCGCAAAAACATTCAACCCAATTTTTTTGCAACCACTATGCTTTTATCATTGCCTTCTGCAATCAACTACGCATGCTGCGTTTCATAGCTAGGTAGGTGTCGATGGTTGATAGTATCAATACCATGATTTTCGAGCTTTGCGCGATTGTGATTAGCGCTGCGGGCTTAGGGAGTTTGTTCCTCTTTGCCAAGCAACCGATCATCATCGCGTACATCGTTGCGGGTATTATTATTGGTCCTTATGGGCTCGGCATGATCAATAATGCTGAAGCGATGACCCAAATGGGGCATATTGGTGTCATTTTATTACTTTTTTTACTTGGCCTAAACTTACAACCTCAACGCTTGCTGCGTCTGTTTAAAGAAAGTGCGCTTATCACGCTTTGTTGCAGTCTATTCTTCTTCATTTGCACATTGCTTTTTGCATTAATGATCCAACTTCCTCTCAAAGATGCCATTATCACAGCTGCCGCAATGATGTTTTCTAGTACCGTTATTGGCCTTAAGTTAATTCCTACCACAACGCTTCACCACCAGAAAATGGGAGAAATAATGACCAGTATCTTGTTAATTCAAGATATTTTAGCCATTACTGTTTTACTACTGCTCAATATCGATACCGAGCAGCGTATCGACCTTGCTATCGTTTTGATATTCGCCAAGCTTCTCATTGTGATTGTAAGTGCATACTTCGCCGTTAAGCTCATGCTGCTTCCGCTAATGAAAAAGTTTGATGTTATTCAAGAATACAGTTTTGTCGCAACCCTAGCGTGGTGTTTCTGTTGGGCTGAAATCAGCCATCGTATTGGTCTATCGTACGAAACAGGAGCGTTTATCGCGGGTACATTGTTAGCCGTTAGCCCCATTTCCAATGTTATTTCTATTCACTTGAAACCATTGCGAGAGTTTTTTTTAATCCTGTTCTTTTTCGCTATTGGTGCGAACATTAACTTACTGGCCAGCGATATTTATACTTTATGGGGGATTTTATTTGGTGTAGTACTGATTCGTCTAAAGGCATGGGGATTTTATCGCGCTCTTATCATTTCAAACACAGAAGCTCCTATCAACAAAGAGTTGAGTGCAAGATTAAGCCAAGCCAGCGAGTTTTCTTTATTGCTCGCTTACACTGCCGTCGCTAATGGATTAATTTCAGAACAAGGAAAGACATTTATTCAGATCGTAACATTAACAACTTTCATTCTTTCAACCTATTGGATAGTGAGTCGTTACCCAACCCCTATATCGAATGTTAATACGTTACGCCAAGACTAAAAAAGCCAGCTTCTTTATAATAAGAGAGCTGGCTTATTATATATTGTAAGTGATTACCTACATTGACCACACATAGAATAGCTGAGACTTCATTCGAATGATGATCCCACGTACCACATCTAAGAAACCTAAGAAGCTAATCGGCTTTTCTGCGCTGATCCAACCGATACCGACCGATCCGATAGGAATATCATAACCTTCCGTTTCAAGTACTTTCAGGCGGACGAAGTGATGTTTATTTGCCATATTCGCTCCCGTTGTTTGACGCACATTGGTTTCTCGACCAATCAAGTTACCTTGTGATTCACCCGTCGCTTCAACAATACCTTCCACTTCAGCGGTAAACACCTTTCCAGGGTAAACTGCCGTTGCAAATTCAGCCAGTTGTCCCACTTTTACATTACGGATAGCCTGATGGTTAACTCGCATTAATACGTATTTTTCGTCGGTATACATTTGCATACGAGGTACAGAGCCGACAAACTGCCCTTCACGCATAATAAAGTTTGTTACATAACCATCTGCAGGCGCATATACTTTAGTATGATCTAAATCCCATTGTGCTTTTGCTACATTTTCATGCTGTGTATCAACATCAACTTCACGGCTATTCACGGCTAAACGTGACTTTTCTAATGCCAACTTCGCTTTCTTCACTGATATTTTTGCTTTTTCAATTTGTGAAGCAAGCATCACCTTTTGTGACTTAGCAACTTCTACAGCTGTCCGTTGCTCATCTAATTTACTTTGCGTAATCGTATGTTGTACGACTTTATTTTGCTTAATATAGCGATTCAGCATTGCTTGTTTTAATTTATAATCTTCATTCGCGGCAACAAGCTGGTTTTGCGCGATCTCAATATCTTTATCTGCGGCGTGATAACTCGCTTGGGCCATATCAACATCTTCTTTAGCAATATCTAAAGCCACTTCTGCTGATGCTAAACTTGCTTGGGCTTTATTAAGCGCAATACGATAGGGTTCCGTATCAAGCTCATACACTAAATCCCCTTCTTTCACCTGACTATTTGGTGTAACGTGAATAGCCTTAACATGGCCATTAATTGTTGTTGCTGCAGGCCTTAACTGAATATGGGGTGACTGTACTAGTGAGCCTCCAGATAAATCCATCGGTGCGAACGTAATTAACCCGTACCATACAAACACTAGCCAACTACCACCGCCAATATACGCAAAAGCCTTAGTAAACTTATTCCATGGCATACCCACCAAACGAAGCAGATAAATAAATAGCGCCCATACTGCTAAACCTTCAAGCATTCGTCTGCTCCTCTTTTGTTGGTGGCGCTAAAGATGAATCATTATCTACACTATTGGTTTTTGTATTAGGACTATCGCCATGCCAGATATCACGTAATCGCTTCAGTGCTTGCTCTCCATCAACGAACGCAATAATCACGGCAAGAACCCATACCCAATGCCAGATAAAGCCTATCCAAGTTAATGCTGTAATTAATCCTATTTGGTGATGTTGACTACTTGATGCTTTATGAATAGGTAGTTCATGTAGTTTCCAAAAACCAATGCCAATAGCTGCAATCGTGCCAATCAAGACAACACCTGCAACAATATGTAATACCGTATCTATGTTCGTGCCAGTGAAAGGCATACTAAATAAACTCATTAAATTCTCCGGTCATTTAGTCATTATTCTTATTTAACGGATTAGCGTTATTAATTGAGTTCATTGTGAGTAATTTTTTGTATTGAGAAACAAAAGTAGATTGAAAACATCATTTATAGCTATTATTTGATATATTCTATCCATTAGATACTTTTTGTCGGTCTGCTAACATGTTAGATATTGCTTTTATAAGAACCTTATTTATCAAGCCTCTTAATAGTGCACTCATAAAGCATTACGACCTTTCATTCAGCCACCTTGAAGTGCCAGATTTATTGCTTAAAGAAAGCATGTCGCTGCTCCCTTTTAATGATTATTTGGCTTGGTTAGAACGTATTGAACAACTCACCGATGACTCCGCTTATATGGTAAAGCTAGCTAAAGAGATAACATTTGAACAAATGGGAGGATTAGGAGAATGGTATTTAAGTTGCCCCGATTTGCCATTAGCACTGAGACGAATCAACTATGGCTTATCATGCTTGCAAAGTGGTGCGTCATACCACAGCGAACTCTCGGGCAATATCTTAAAATGGACTTATCACAACCCTTACTCTAAAGGACGAGGAGGGCTGCATGATAATTTGCGGGTAGCTATCTTATTTGTTCAAACAATTCGTGAGTATTTGGGTGACGACTTCACTCCATTAAAGATCCAACTAAATACCACTGAAACCCACAACTCAGCTATCAATGATTATTTTCAATGCCCTATTCGCTGGAACGCACATTCAACCCAAGTTTGGCTGCCTATGTCAGTATTAGAGCATGTCGATAATCGTGTGCTTAAATTCAAAAAACCCATGTTAATGTCAAATTTACAACTTGATGATTTTTTAAACATGCCACAACCGACTGATACCGCAAAATTAATGTTTGAGTTGATCAATTATTCACGCTACTACCAGTACCCTAATCTCGATTTTATTGCACAACGTTTAGACTTATCAAAGCAACAGCTGCAACGACGATTGCACCGCTTTGGCTGGACATTCACCGATACCACTAACTATGTATTATGTAACATTGCAATAAAGTACATGCAACGCGGGCTGCCCATAACAGAGATCGCGGCGAATTTAAGTTATAAAAATGTCCAAAGCTTTAACAAAGCCTTTCAAAGAAATCGAGGGGTAACGCCAATACAATATCAGCAGCGTTTACTAGAAAAACAAAAATCATAAATAGCAGATACAAAAAAGCGTTAAATAACTCAGTTATTTAACGCTTTTTTCAATTTTAATCATTAATTTAAGCGACAGCTTGTGCAGTTATATCCGTACCATCGGCTGTAACGTTAATCACTTTATCTCGGATTGTCGACATCAACACGATAGGCCCCATCATATTGACACGCAACGGTGTTCCGCCTAAACCATAGTGTATTTCAGAAGAATCAGATGATGAGTAGTTATATTTGTAGTTAAATTTATCGCACGCCATATGCAACAAATCAAAATCTTTACGATGACAAGAAATATAAGCACGCCAATACATTGCATCAATGATCTCTTCAGGCTGCTCTGCCCGAATGATGAAACGCCAACTTCCATCTTCCCCGTAAAAATCGAGAGGAAAAATTTTCCTTACCTTTCTTTTCTTCAACAAATTAAACCTTCCCACAACCCTTCGTAGAAAAAGATAGCTTTACAAACTGGCCACCTTTTAAGAATAGCTTCTCATTTTAAAGATACGAATTATTTCAAATTTTATTTTTATCAGTACAAACTACGCAGGAAATTATGCAAGGATTTACCAAGAATGGAAGCGAAAAGTTTATAAAAAGTATTACTTTGATAGTAAATCAGGCTAGTTTTATCTTCATTTATCGTCACAAATACACATTTATTTACATTTATAGGCTTGTTTTTGAAAATTTGCTTCCTATAATGTTGAAAACCGGAGCGTCTGACAACGCTCCGGTTTTTTTGTGCCTGCTCACTAGGCGAAAATGTTTACCTGCCAGTAACGATTTCGTTGAGCAGCATTCGATAAGATAAGTTTAAGGAATAACCATGCGTATCGAACAAGACTTGAAATTGGGCTTTAAAGATGTACTGTTTCGTCCAAAACGTTCAACCTTAAAAAGTCGCTCTCAAGTTGAATTAACCCGCGATTTTACATTCAAACATAGTGGTCGTCAATGGTCTGGCGTACCCATTATTGCTGCAAACATGGACTCTGTTGGTAGCTTTGAAATGGTTAAATCCTTATCAAAACACAATGTGATGACAGCAGTTCATAAACACTATACGGTAGAGCAATGGGCTGACTTTATTAACAGCAACGACGCCTCTGTTCTGAATAATGCCATGGTTTCTACTGGCACTTCTGACGCTGATTTCCAAAAAACCAAAGACATCATGGCTATGACAGATGATTTAATCTTCATTTGTATTGATATTGCTAATGGTTACTCTGAACACCTTGTTGAGTATGTTGAAAAAGTACGTGCGGCATTCCCAGATAAAGTGATCAGTGCTGGTAACGTTGTAACAGGTGATATGGTTGAAGAGCTGATTCTTGCAGGTGCTGATATTGTTAAAGTGGGTATTGGCCCAGGTTCAGTATGTACAACACGTGTGAAAACGGGTGTCGGCTACCCTCAACTATCCGCTATTATTGAGTGCGCAGATGCTGCGCACGGCCTAGGTGGCCGTATCATTGGTGACGGTGGTTGTTCATGTGCTGGCGACGTATCAAAAGCATTTGGTGGCGGTGCTGATTTCGTTATGCTTGGTGGTATGTTAGCGGCGCACGATGAAAGCGGCGGCGAACTTATCGAGCAAGATGGCAAAACATTTATGAAGTTCTACGGTATGTCTAGCCAAAGTGCAATGGACAAGCACTCAGGTGGCGTGGCGAAATACCGTGCAGCAGAAGGTAAAACTGTACTGCTTCCTTACCGTGGCCCTGTTGAAAATACAATCCAAGATATTATGGGTGGTGTTCGCTCAACATGTACTTATGTCGGTGCTGCGCAGCTTAAAGAGCTAACTAAGCGTACGACATTTATTCGAGTACAAGAGCAAGAAAACAACGTTTACGGTAAAGAGTAATTTATTGATTTTATATTTAAAATGTTGATACAACCATAAAGTGATAATTACCATCATAACTTGATAATAATCACAACCATAAATTGATATTGCCTCTTCATGGTCTAAACTTTAGTAAGTTTACGACATTTCTGTGAAGAGGCAATTTTATGTCCTCCCTACTAACCCTCTCGGCAACTACTATTTCCGCTTTAGAACATGCTTTTGATACACCAGCTCGAAACCTAAAGAAATCTCGTGGTAAAAATATTCATCGTTTTGCCAGCGCAAAGATGGGAAAGAGGATCACTGTAGAATCTTCTCTAGAATGCGATGCTTGTTATCATTTTGATTTTGAGCCCAGTATTGTTCGTTTTTGTGCTCAACCAATTCGACTCACATATTTTATCAATGGGAAGTGTCACACCTATGTTCCTGACTTTCTCGTTCAGTTTGATACCCATGAGTTTGTTCTATACGAAGTGAAAACAGATTATGCCAAAAATAAATCTGATTTTGGCTTTGAATGGGAAGCAAAAGTCCAAGCTGCATCTGATTTAGGACTAGAATTAGAACTTATTGGAGAGAGCGATATTAGGAATAAGGTTATATTAAATAACCTCAAACTCATGCATCGATATGCTTCAAGAGATGGTTTGAACAATATACAAAAGACTTTATTAAGCATCTTAAAGCAGAATGGCTCTCTGTCTGCGAAGTCATTAGGGGAATATTTGGGCCTAAAAGGTCGAACAATTTTACCAATTCTATGCGATTTACTATCAAGGTGTTTACTCGAGACGCACTTAGATCAGCCGCTTTCTCTTGAATCTCAATTTGAGTTGGGTAGTTATGCCTAAGAAAAGTTTCTCGAGTTTTCATAAAAAGTCAGTATCTTCACAAGCTAAGTTAACATCAAGTGAATCTGTCTTTGAAACTGAGAATTTGGATAGTATTACGTATCAGGATATATCTGCATATCCCGAAAAAATTGCGGCAGAAATTAGTTTCCGGCTATGCATTCTTCGCTTTTTAGCTCAGAATTGTGACAAGCTTGTTCCCAAATCAATAGAACCACGTCGCGCAGAGCTACAACGTAACCATAAAAGAAAAATACCCAGTGCAATTACCATTTATAGATGGTGGCTTGCTTTTCGAAAATCAGACTACAACCCCACTAGTTTAGCCCCTGATTTCAAGAGTAGAGGTAATAGAGAAGCAAAAGTTCCAACACTTGTTGATGCCATTATAGAACAAGCAATTGAAAGTGTTATCTCTGGGCGAAAAATCAATATTAACTCTGCATATAAACGTGTTCGGCGCAAAATTCGTCAATATAATTTAAATCACGGAACGAATTATGATTACGCAACATATGAAGCTATAAGGAAACGGGTAAAAAAAATAACTCCCTACGAGCGATTAGAAGCCAAAAAAGGTGAGCGAATAGCCAAGAGAGAATTTCGTCGAATGGGCAAAAAGATCCTTACGTCTAATGTACTAGAGAGAGTTGAAATAGATCATACTGTAGTTGATCTATTTGCTGTACATAAAGAACATAGAATTCCAATAGGACGACCTTGGCTGACTCAGTTAGTTGATTGTTACAGCAAAGCCGTAATTGGCTTTTATTTAGGTTTTGAGCCCCCTAGTTATGTCTCGGTTTCATTGGCGCTCAAGAACGCAATACAACGCAAAGATGAATTAGTTTCTTCTTACGAATCGATTGAAAATGATTGGTTATGTTATGGGATTCCTGATTTACTTGTGACTGATAATGGTAAAGAGTTTTTGTCAAAAGCGTTTGATAAAGCATGTGAATCACTGTTGATAAATGTACATCAAAATAAAGTCGAGACGCCCGATAATAAACCGAATATTGAACGTAACTACGGTACTATCAATACTTGTCTGTTAGATGACTTACCAGGGAAAGCTTTCAGCCAATACCTTCAGAGAGAAGGCTACGATTCAGTGAAAGAAGCGACTCTTACACTCGATGAAATTAAAGAAATTTACTTGATTTGGTTAGTAGATATTTATCATATAAAACCGAATAAGAGAGGAACTAATTGTCCGAATATTGCTTGGAAAAGGGGCTGTGAAGAATGGGAGCCCGAAGAGTTTTCTGGGACAAAAGATGAGTTAGACTTCAAATTCGCTATTGTCGACCATAAGAAACTTAACAAAGTTGGTATCACTGTTTATGACGATCTTGAGTATAGCAGCGAACGTTTAGCCGAGTATCGAGGGCGGAGAGGAAATCATAAAGTTCAATTCAAATATAACCCTGAATGTATGGCTACTATTTGGGTATTGGATCAAGATGAAAATGAATATTTCACCGTTCCTGCTATTGATTATAAATATGCAAGTGGCGTATCTCTCTGGCAGCACAAGTACAATATGAAGCATAAAGCAAAACTATATTCTGCAGACTATGATGAAAACAAAGAAATTGATAGTGAATTAAAGATTGAAAAAATTGCTGACCAATCTATTGTTAAGACAAAAAAAATCACAGCTCGGCGTCGCGTTGCAAGACACCAAGAAAACAGCGCTAGAGCCAAATCCGTAAGCGCAACTAAGCCTGTACCTAAAGAAGCACATGAAGTAGATACTGTCATTGCTGATGATGGTGATTGGGATATCGATTATGTTTGAGGATTTATAAGTTGGATAACTCTCGAGAAATTCGTGTATCAAAAGCAAAAAAAGCATTTGTATCTACTCCAAGTGTTACACAAATTTTGCGTTATATGGATAGGTGCAGAGACTTTTCAGACTTAGACTCAGAGCCAACTTGTATGATGGTTTTTGGTGCATCGGGCGTTGGAAAAACGACCGTGATCAAAAAATATCTCAGTAATAACAAACGAGATTCTGAAATTCGGGGCGATATAATTCCGGTCTTACATATCGAATTGCCAGGTAATGCGAAGCCAGTAGATGCAGCAAGAGAGTTGTTGCTGGAAATGGGTGAACCACTAGCGCTTTATGATACAGATCTAACTAGGTTGACAAAAAAACTTACGGATTTAATACGTTCTGTTGGCGTTAGGTTGATTATTATCGATGAGTTTCAGCATTTAATTGAAGAAAAATCAAACCGGATTCTCACAGAAGTAGTTAACTGGCTAAAAATGATACTCAATAAAACGAATTGTCCAGTTGTTCTTTTTGGCATGCCATATTCAAAGCTTGTACTAGGAGCAAAATCACAACTTCATGGACGATTCTCCATTCAGTTTGAACTACGCCCCTTCAGTTACGAGGGGGGTACAGGTACATTTCAAAAGTTTTTGATGCATCTTGATAAAGCTTTACCTTTTGAAAAGCAGGCTGGTTTAGCCAACGAAAGTTTGCAGAAAAAATTATATGCGTTCTCTCAAGGAAATATGCGTTCATTGAGAAACCTCATTTATCAAGCATCTATTGAAGCAATTGATAAGCAGCATACTACTATCACCGAAGAAGATTTAGTTTTTGCATCAAGGTTGACCTCAGGTGATAAACCTCTTACCTGGAAGAACCCTTTTGATAAGGATATTAAAATAACGAAAGATATGTTGCAGCCGCCACCAACAAATATTGGATGGGAAGACTATTCGAGATACCAAGCAAAAAAAATTCGAAATTAAAAGAAAAACTATTTCGATTAACACCCACAGATTAATCAAAGTTAAACAATATCAAACCTGAATCGTTGTGGTTATAGTAACTGAGACTAAACAGACCATTTGAAGTGATCAACTAAAGTTCTCAAAAACGTCCCATTATCTTAATGCCAATTAAACAACCTCATCGCTAGAGCGAAACTTCACTTAGTTTTAATCATGTCATTATTATCGAGGCTTATCAGAACCTTTTACGCCAATAACTCTAGTTATGTTGCTGTCGTTGGACAACAAAGATCGAAACTCACTTTTGGACAAAAACTGCTTAGATTATTTGCTCTATTTCAGCTAGAAGGTATTAGGAAAAGTAAGGGTAATGCTCGACTTCTTTTCAGCATCACCCTTTATGATATTTTCAGCATTTACTTACATAAAGTCGCTTGGGCTGGTCCAACACTTCGGACAGCTGTTAACAGCGCAACACATATCCTTATTTGCTATATTTCTATTGCACGACTCTCTAGAAACTTAATGAATTTCACAACCTCATTATCAGTAAAGTCCAGATCATGTACTAAATCGTAATCTGAGATTAAATCTGCAATATCCTTTGCGAGTTTCGGTTTACTAGGCATAAAACCAAGATCATCTTTCAACCTTTTATATAGAGTATTCTTATCTGACTTAGGTTCAAAGATCGCATTGTATATTTGGTGCTGCTCTAGTCCCATAGTTTCTGCCAACAACTCGGACAATAGTTCTGGTGGATATGAGGCTTCTAAATCTTCACTAAATGGGAAAATATCATCGCCTTTTAATAAACCTTTACTCACATGCTCTTTCAATCCCCAATAGTTAGCTTCATTGAGGTTATCAGGCTTACCATCAACATCTACTTGGATGAGTACTTGATACCCTTTACTCTGATACTCTTGAATTAATAGCCTAATTACATTGTATTTTTTGTTTGATTCGCAATCATAGCTTTTAACTTCTACATTATGTAGCAAGTAAGAATCGCGAATTAGCAGTCGAGAAACGAACGCAGCTTCAGAAGTGAAGTGGTCACTAAAATTGTCCATGGTTTTAGATTTTCCCAATACATTAGCACAGACTAATGGGGACTGAGTTAGCTGTAATTGCCAATGGTGTAACGAGTTATATTCTCTCTTGCTTCGCTAAAACTACAATAACCCAATACTGGTATCCATTCTGACTTTTAACTTCTTCAAACCGCTCCATCGGGCTATTCCTACAATCACTCTGGGCTTACATTCATATGTTACATTTGGTGGTCTAAGAGCTAAGATAGCATTCTAAATGCTTCAATTACCCTTTGTTTAAAATGATTTAGTGTGACATCAGTACTCTCGTAAGTATTTAAGTTAGAAGATGCTAGTTCAGACTGGTTGCTTTCCCAAAGTAGCTTTTGCTCAAGGATTACGGGGATTTCCTGCTTTAAAAAAGGAGAGTTTTTCTCGTTCGTTAGAACGTCGCTATAACCATAAAGCTCTTGTTTGGCCTTGATATACATACAAGTTTCAGGGATATCATTTTCAATTTCCTCTGCAAATCGATTCAAGTTTGGCTCTGCGAATGTATAGAACCAAGCCTCTTGATTTGCACATGATGTCGTTCGAAGGATACGTCCAAGAATTTGTCTGAAGTAAAGTTCCGTTTTCACATTGCTTAGGTGACAACATACCTGAAGACGCGGTATATCAGTGCCTTCACTTACCATCCCAACACTCACAATCCATTCAGTATTACCTGTTCTAAATTGATTTATTAAATCTGGAGCATTTTGCTCTCTGTAGGTAACTATATTTGTTGTCTGCTTGAAATCTTCTCTCAGGATTCTATCTATATATTTTGCATGTTCTACAGATGAAGCGACAATCAACCCTCCAGCCTTTTTGTTGACTATTCTTATTTTTTGTAAACGACCAACCGCTTCGCTCAAAATATGAGTAAGAGCATCGTCATTTCGTATTACCATCGAATAGCTAACTTTACCTTTCTCAATTAATTCGCTTATTGAGCGATAGCTGATGCTAGTTTCTAGAGTTGAAACTACTGAGTGATAACAATCAACTAGGACGATTTTCGGCTGGCGACATACTTTATCCTGTACAGCCTTAGCTAGTGGGTATTGATAATCGCAAACTATTTCACCTTCAGGATCAGTATATGAGGCCAAGGTAACTGGTGTAAGATTAGATCTCCATGGTGTACCCGTTAATGCAAGAGTGAATTTGGCGGCGGCCTGAACTTCTTTGAGTAGGCTTAGTCCCCATGAATTACTGTTATCGTGGTTATCCCCACCGCAATGGTGTATTTCATCAAAGACACAAAAAACACGGTATTTCGCTAATGATGACCAAAACGTAGGCGGCAAGAATCGCATCGACTGATACGTAATTGAACATCCAACAGAGCCAATTTTTCCATCAAACTCACAGTCCAGAACCGATGAAAAAGCCTCTTTGATACTATCTGAAATTTCTTTTGATGGTGAAAAACAGACAACAAGATCGATTAAATTTTTTTCGAATAATCTCTTCGCAAGATGACCAGCCATTAGCGTTTTTCCTGCTCCAGGTGTCGCTTGTGTGAGGAAATGTTGGCTGCCGCTAGCAAACTTATTCACAGCGATTTCTATACAATCATTCTGCCATGGCCTTAGCATGTTGATGCCTCTTTATTTCTAAGGAGATCCAACACGCCACTTCTAACATTTAGTTTAGCCATAAGTGTTGCTGCCTTTTGTGTTGTTTCGGAATATAACGGACGGATCAATGAGCTTAGTTCATCAGATCTTCTCATTAGACCTTTGTATTCTTCTATTTCAGCCAAAGTGACAGTTAGTTCAGCCTCAATATCTTTTCTTTCCTTTTCTAGTTCAGTAGATATTAAAGAACGGCCATTGTCATCCTGTTGTTTATTAGCAATATAAGTTTCTCCATAAGTTCGTTTATCAATGAGTTTAAAATCGGTTTTATAGAAAAGATCGGTTTTAGCGAATACTTTTTTTCGTCCAGTTCCTTTGCTGATAATTAAGCCCGCTTCTAAAAGTGATTGAAGCTGCCTTGCTACAAACAAGCGAGCATTATTTTTATTACCGTATTTATTGGTGTTTGATTGAATGCTGTTCCTGATTTCGATAACACTAAAGTAATTTAGTGAAGGTAAACTCAGTATTTGATAAATGTCGCCGTTAATTCGATGCTGATTGTTCATTAATAATATCCAGATTACACTGATTTGCGGATTATAATCCGTGGCAATATTTGCATCAAGCGTAGATAGTTTTTCATTTTATGATTCAACTAAAATGAAAGACTTAGCGAAAAAATTTGGCAGCAACTTACGCAATAAACGCCGAGATAAAGGCGTATCCCAAGACCAACTAGCTTTGCAAGCAAACATTGACAGAAGTTACGTTGGGCGAATTGAGCGAGGAGAAGTGAACATCACACTCGAAAAAGCCTACCAATTAGCGCAGGTACTCGAGTGTGATGTTAAAGAACTTCTTCCGTAGTTATCTACTTATTCAGCAGTAAATTGTCCTTGTACTCGAATGAAGGTGGTACGTTTATTATCAACTACTTTTCAGTAGTAATAAGGATTATAGTCCTCACCTAAGATTAAAACAAACAGCCTTGTGGCTGTTTGGAAAGTAACAGTGTTGATGTTGTGGACGAGCTCTACCTACTCGGCAGTTCACGACTCCTTTTTAATGTGTATCAACATGGTAAAATTATCAGCTACCTACTCGGCAGTTCACTGTTACTAATAAAAGATTAGCTCATTATTTTCAATTAATTAAATGCTAAGAAGTGTTTTCACCCTTTTTCTTAGGATATATAAAATACTCCTAAAATTATATAGTTACCAAAGGCCTAAAAATAATGGTCAAATTAGAGGGACAGGTTGTAACGAGTTTTCTGAGTTTGATAGACCGTAGCTGCTAAAAATCGAGCCACCTTCAGGTTGTCGCTCCGAGATCATTCTAATATTAAGTCGAAAGTTACTGTTTGTCTTCTTGCTAAACTCCTCAAGAGAGTGGTAATGAGGTAGTACGACATGCTCATTTTGAATAAAAAATGATGGGACAAAAGATTCGCCTCTAGAGAGTGCTCGTTTTTCCAAACGTCTAATTTTCTTTGCCTGCCCTGCTGGTGTCGCTTTATCTATAGCTTGACAGCGCCTAAACGAAACGTATTTGCAATCTTCTGGAACAAGATCAGTTTTTGATATATGAAAATATTGAAGTTTTTCCATTTGAATAAAGTAATGCTGCTTAAGCAATAAGTCTAGCTCTATCCTACTTTTACTGATGAATGAAATCTTCTCACCGACCGTTTCCTCTCGCCAGAGGGGAAGTGACACACCAATATTTCTTGTCTCATATTGATAATTAAATCCATGTAGTACACGAAGGCACTTTGCTACAAGTAACTCATTGTTGCATCGCTCTGGAATAAAGGTGATTGTTTTGTAATACCATTTCATCTTTAATCTCCTTTGTGTTGGAACATTCCACCTTTAATCAAATTAGCCACCAAAAAGTGCATATCGTTGATAGTCTCTTTATCTAGAGCTTTATTAGCGCTTAACACTCCAATGTAATGCTCTGCTCGTTGCAGTATCGAAAAGAAGTCTTTTCCTGTGGATGGGTGACGGTAGCAAGTAACATCTTCACTATGAACACCAAATCTTCCAACGCGAATAGGTTCAGTTGCTCCCGGATACCAGTCATCAATGGTCGCAATGGCCGCCCCAGTTTTAAAAGCACCGAGTATAGGACTACGTTCACCATCAATAGTTGTCTTCTGAAAGACTCGGCTGTTTCGATAATTCGATCTGCTTTTACTGCTATTTTCTTTTTCCGTGAAAGCCTGGCTTGGCCGCACCATAGCATTGGTTGGCAAGTACAAGGTGGCCTTGACTTCAAATATAGCCAGCCCATTAGAGCTAGAAAAAGCGGTTTTGACCATTTCTATTATGGCCGACCAATCTTTATGACTTTCAAAGTCCTTTCGTGATATGTAGTTATTACGGATGTCTTCAAATTTAACCTTCTCTCCAGCCCATGGCCAAGGGGTTAGTTCAATGTTCCAGCAATAAGCTTGGCGGGTATTTTTCCATAGCCATGCTCCGCTGCATATATTAATCAAATATCGAGTTGCTAGTTCAGTCCAACCGATGTGAGTTTGGTAGAGATCAGTAAGTTGTATTAGCGTTTTTCTTACTAAACTTGAATTACACTTATACGGTTTGCGTAAGTCAGAAGAAAAAGAGACGGAAAAGCAGCATTCGACATGACTTGCTCCGAATGGAACATGACAGAAATCAACCTGATGAAGATTACCCTGCGCTAAAGCCTCTGCTGTAGCGCTTTCTTTGGGGGTTCCTGGTGAATCATAAGCTAATGATGCCGATTCCATTTGTCCGACTAGAGTGCGAGATGTATATGTTAAAGGTTTTTTTTTATCATCAGGCCAAACGACGAAAAAGCAGACGTCTGATGGGTTGATAGAACGCTCATAGGCTAGACTCGTCGGTAGTTTCATCGTTGATACTCCTTGGTTGCACCACTAGGAAGTTTTGATGGCTCTTTAGTGACCATAAAATGGTATTGGCATCGATGGTTTGATTCAAAGTAATTAGTTTAATTAGTCCAACGATAGACTCAGCGAAAGCGTGTTTGTAACCTCTGAGAGAGTTAGGTTTATCTTTAGGCTCTTCTAACAAGTGATAACCTACACAACTTGCCATAAGCTGATGATCTTCTTTCAGGGCTGCTAATAGTTCGTCAACATCATTTATTGATTCAGTATAAAGTGATAACCATCTTCCTGTTTTAATAGGCAGAGATTGGATCGCTTTTTCTATGTCTGAGAATGAATTGATATATTTAAAATCGGCAATCGCAATCCTTGCTAAACCTCGAGCTAACCGCTTTGGTAGTGATTTAATTACTATAGATTGGTCAATACATTGAGCAACATTGGTATTCAAAACCAAACTAAATATTAAATCACACTGCCAGTCATCACGGGTTGCAGGAGCTGATATTATTCCATTGGCTTTTTCCACAAACTCAGCTGTTAAGCCTCGCTTTTCAACATGTAATTCGTGGACACATATTGCGAAGGATTCGACACGAAATGTGGAATTGAAACTATTCAATTTATGTTCGAATGCGTGGACAAATCCAAAAAAAGCAGAGAGTGACGGAATACCAACCGTTACCGGAGAGCTCGAAGCTGTTGCACCACAAACCCTAATATTCGGTAGGACTAAAAATGATCCATTAGTATGGTGCATGCCATCATTCTTTGAATCAAATAACTCTCTTTTTAAAAGTTCAGTAAAGAGTCTGGTCATTGCTGGATCGTAAGCAAAACGTTTGGTAGCAGCGATGCAAGATAAGTCATTATTCAAATGTTGGATAAGTATGTATAAATCAAGGGTACGGTCTTGCATTGCCAACCAAGATCTGACCATATCTTGAATCGCAGTTTTGTATCTTATTCGATTTGCATTTCGTGCATTTTCAGGCATAAGGCGTTTCTTGAGGCGCAGGTACTTTTTTAATGCTTGAACATGTTCTGGCGTTAACCAGTTTCGTTTACTGTTTAATCGATGATGAGGAGTAATGGAAAACTTAGCGTTAGATTTTAACATTCTGAATGCCCCACCACATGTCATCGCAGTAACCCCCATGTTAGTAGGCCGACTATACCGCGTCGTCGCAGTATACTGGTATTCACTTTGGAGCCCTTGATGAAAGTGACTTTGCATCGCTAAAGATGTAACTGGAGAGAGTGAAATATAGGATGAGTCGCCATCGGGGAGAGATATTTGAGTCAGGTAATTCGTTACAAGCGGAACATTAATAGTTGCATGAGCTATTGAGGCTAACTTTTTTGCTATTGCTTTGCGAGTTTTTTGATAGCAACCCAATTTCGATAAAGTTTTCCAAAGTGGATGCTCTTCATCTTTGAGAAGCTCAGCTAAGCATGATATCCCACCATTCCAACCAAACTCATTGGTAAGAAATGCACTCTTATTGACATATTTTGCATCATGGCAATATGACCAATGGAAGGGTTGGATTTTTGAGGATGAGAGTAAGAAACTGGGGATTTGGCCAAGTGTTTCGGCTCGAATAATACCTTTAGAACGTATATCTGGAAACTTGGGGTTGTGACTTTGTCTGTATTTAACGCAGTTAATGCAGCCAGCCCACCATTTTTCATCTCGAAGTTTTTGCTTGCATTTTGTTCGGTCAAGCAAGTCTTTTTGATCATTAGTCTTATCGGTTAAATTGACTAATATCGTCAATGCATCAAGTTCTTTCCCATCAATAGTAATATGCGGTGTGAGTGGTCGGAATGCGCACTTAAGTTCTTTCGTTAAGTCGTCAGGAGTTGATTCAATTAGCTCTTTCAGAGTTTGCATCTACCACCTTGACAAATAGAACGAACGGTTAAACTCGTCGGTTTGGAATTCCGCAAGCCAAAGACAGAAAATATCGCCGAAATGAAATAGATAATCGGTGACTTCAAGAGCGCTGTTGGGTTTGGTTTTTCGATTTGGTTTCAAGATACGTTGTTCAACCATCGATGCTATCTGATCGACGCTACAATTTAGCAATACAGTTGCCTCTAACGCGTTCATTTTAAGGTTCGCGATTAATCCCTTATCTTGCCATAATCGCTTTTCTAAGTGGCTAAGAAGCTCTCTTAGAACAATATTGTATTGAAGATTTCGTTCAGGTAGACGAATTGAACCGAAAAATAATTGGCCAATAAGATCCTTTAATCGCAATTCGGATGTGCTGACAACAGCGTGCTCAAGATTAAATTCAATTTCATCATCAATCATTGAATGAAATGAACTTGGCCAGTTTGAGAAAAAATAGATGAATGATAGATGATCGAAATTATTGTCATTAATGTGCATCCACCAATGAACTAAACCCCAACGATAGCTTTTTGGAAGATCAGGCAAAGTTTTAGACTCATTGCCGGCGAGCCAACTTGCAACCGTAAATGTTGCCTTATCACTATTCTCTTCGCTCTTTGAAATAATAGGCTCTTTGCAAGTGCTGCAAATTCCTTTTACCCCAGTGACTCGGTAGTCAAATTCTGCCCCACAAACACAGGAAAAGGTAAGAGGAATATTATGAATATGACATTGGTCATAACCCTTGAAATGCCAAAGGTAAGAGGCGTATCCATTTTCCTGAAGGCATAACGGACAACAAGGTAACGATTTACTACGCAGCAAACTACGAGGAAACACTTCCGCTTCCCTTATTACTGCACTTGTTGACGGTGAGTATTTTAAGTTTGTTCTGTTTATTGCTAATCCAAGTAATTCAGTTGGCTCATTAAATGTTAATTGCGCAAATTTTAACAATGAGGCGGTTCGGGAACTTGAACTGTTTTTAGCCGAACATGGGTTTATTTTTTCAATATCCGTAGGAAAGGTTTGATAACCTTGATGGTCAATGTCTTGAAGGAAGCGTTTGGTAGCCACAAGAAAGTAATGGGCATCATCATATCCATTTTTGTTAGCAACTCGTATAAAGAAACTTTCCAAGCTTTCATTGCTGTAAGGTTTAGGTCTTTGCAAAAACACGAGGCTATCTATCCTTGATGGTAATTGATATTGCTCTATATCAAAAAGATAGTATCAAAATGATTACTTGTGCAAGTTTATGATATAGAATCTTCTTATCAATATTCCACATTTATTCCTATGACGCACGAATCAATAGATAAACTCAATTACGCTCAGCGAGAACGTTTAGTATTCATCGATTTCTGCCTCGAATACTATGGGGTGGTTGCAAGAGCAGATCTAGTTCAACAATTTCAAACGGGGTTAGCTTCTTGTTCTAGAGATCTTACACTTTACAGGGAATTAGCACCAAATAATGCTGAGCTCGTACACCAAACCAAGCAGTATGTGCGTACAGATAGCTTCACCCCCCTATTTTCTCATGATGCTAATCAAGCATTGAATCAACTGATAAAAGGGCACGGAGCCTCTCTTCAAGGAAACGACTCTCAGGTATGCTTTGATGCTGTTCGATTGACGCAGCCGAAACAAAGTATTGTCGCAGCATTGATGCGAGCAATTCATAATAGTCAGGCTATCCAATGTCGCTACCACTCACTTTCCTCTGGCGCAGGTAATCGAACCATTGTTCCTCACGCCATCATAAACAATGGTCATCGTTGGCATGTCCGGGCATTTGATAGAAAGACGAACAGTTTTCGTGATTTTGTATGTAGTCGATTTACAAAAGTAGAGAATTCAGCAACACCACCTAAAACTAGTGAGTGTTCAAGTTTCGACGATGCTTGGAATACCATCATTAACCTTGAGATTGGCGCCCATCCTCAAATCAAGCATCCAAAGGCAATTGAACTTGATTATGAAATGACTCAAGGAAAACTAAAGATTGAAGTTCGTTCTGCTCTAGTGGGATACCTACTCACGCAGTGGAATGTGGACTGCTCGGAAAATGGCTCCTTGAACGCTGCACAATATCAGCTGCACTTAAAGAATACAGATGTGTTATCAGGTCTAGAAAGCATCGAGCTTTTTCCTGGTTTCAACCAATAAGATTAATACCGTCCACACGGTTAGGTGTGGGTAACAAAGAAATAGGATCCCAAATGGACCATTCAGTACATAATAAACTCGTTTCATTTATTTGGTCGATTGCCGACGATTGTCTTCGTGATGTTTATGTTCGTGGTAAATACCGCGATGTTATCTTGCCTATGGTGGTGTTACGCCGTCTGGATACGCTCTTAGAGCCATCAAAAGAAGCGGTATTGGAAGAAGTTAAATTCCAAAAAGAAGAGATGAATGAAACCGAGCTAGATGATGCTCCATTATGTGCTGCATCCGGTTATGTGTTCTACAACACCTCTAAGTGGACACTACAGACGCTATTCAACACTGCGACCAACAACCAACAGATTCTGCTAGCTAACTTTGAAGATTACCTCAACGGGTTTAGCGACAACGTAAAAGAGATTGTTGAGTGTTTTAACCTGAAAGCTCAAATCCGTCACATGGCAGCTAAAGACGTTCTGCTAGATGTGGTAGAGAAGTTTGTTTCGCCAAACATCAACCTAACGCCGACAGTAAAAGAAGACCCTGATGGTTACAAACTACCAGCACTAACCAACCTTGGTATGGGATATGTGTTTGAAGAGTTGATCCGCAAGTTTAATGAAGAGAACAATGAAGAAGCAGGTGAACACTTCACCCCTCGCGAAGTTATTGAGTTAATGACGCGTTTAGTTTTTGACCCTATCAAAGATAACTTGCCCCTTTCCATCACCGTGTATGACCCTGCATGTGGTAGTGGCGGTATGCTGACAGAAACACAAAACTTTGTTGAAGATAAATACCCTGCATCAAACCGTGATATTTACCTATTCGGTAAAGAGATCAACGATGAGACTTACGCCATCTGTAAGTCAGATATGATGATCAAAGGTAATAACCCAGAAAACATCCGTGTTGGCTCAACGCTTTCGACCGATGAATTCTCATCAGAGCGTTTCGATTTTATGCTCTCTAACCCACCTTACGGTAAGAGTTGGGCAAGTGAACAAAAGCACATCAAAGACGGTAAAGATGTCATTGATGGTCGCTTTAAAGTGACGCTAAAAGACTACTGGGGTGTTGAGTCAGAACAAGATGCAATCCCTCGCTCAAGTGATGGCCAGTTACTGTTTCTGATGGAAATGGTCACTAAAATGAAGTCCCCAAAAGTAAGTCCATTAGGTTCACGCATTGCGTCTGTTCACAATGGTTCAAGTTTGTTTACAGGTGATGCTGGTAGTGGTGAAAGTAATATTCGTCGCTTCATTATCGAAAATGACATGCTGGATGCGATAGTTCAGTTACCAAACAACCTGTTCTATAACACGGGTATTACCACCTATATCTGGCTGCTTAATAACAACAAACCTGAAAGCCGACAAGGTAAGGTGCAGCTGATTGATGCTAGCTTATTGTTCCGTAAATTACGCAAAAACTTGGGTAACAAAAACTGTGAGTTCTCACCAGAGCACATTGCAGACATTGTCTCGACCTATCTAGATAACCAATCCGTTGAACGAGCGATCGACGAGAAAGGCGATTCGGTGGGTATTGCTGCGCAAGTATTCAAGAATCAAGATTTTGGTTACTACAAAGTGAATATTGAACGCCCTGATCGCCGCAGTGCCCAATTCCGAACAGACCTAATTGAGCCGCTACGTTTTGAAAAATCACTGCGTGAAGTGATGGAGTACTTGTACGCCGAATATGGCGAGCAAGTCTATGACGCTGGTTTTGTTAAAGGGATTGAAAAAGAGATCATCAAGTGGTGTGAAGAAAACGATACTAGCTTAAACAAAGCAGCGAAAACCAAATTACTGGATACGAAAAACTGGATCAAACAACGAACACTTGTTAATGCGGCAAACCAATTACACAGCAAGATTGGTGACGACGTTTACAACGATTTTAATCAGTTCAAAGAGCGAGTAGACGCGGATCTGAAATCACTCAGCCTTAAGCTTTCCGCACCTGAAAAGAAAGCTATCTTGGATGCGGTAAGCTGGTATGACGAAAACGCAGAAAAAGTCATCAAGAAAGTCGCCAAGCTAAAGCAAGACAAGTTAGATGACTTGCTAGAAAACTACGAATGCGAGCTTCAAGACTTGCCAGATTTCGGTTACTACCCAACGGGCAACCACAACGAGTTTGTGACTTATGAATCAAGCTCAGATCTGCGTGACAGCGAATCTGTACCACTAGAACAGAGCATCTATCAATACTTCCTTGATGAAGTAAAGCTGCATGTGGATGAAGCTTGGGTGAACCTAGAATCCGTCAAGATTGGTTACGAAATCAGCTTTAACAAGTACTTCTATCGCCATAAGCCATTGCGCTCAATGGATGAGGTAGCTAAAGACATCATTGCGCTTGAGCAAAAAGCCGAAGGCTTAATTGCTGACATTTTGGGCATCTCTGTGGCTAAGGTTCAAGGGTAAGAGAATGATCGATACGATGATTAAGCAGATGCCCAAGTATGAGTCTTACAAAGAGTCTGGTATTGAATGGTTAGATGAGGTCCCCCAAACTTGGCAGACTTCAAAGTTAAAATATTTGGCCAGTATTTTTACTGGTGACAGTATATCGCCGACTTTAAAAGATACTTACGTTTCAACAGAGCTACCTGGAAGGGCGTATATAGCGTCAAAAGACATTGATGTACAAACGTCTCGAATTGATTACGAAAATGGGGTTCGAATCCCATTCGATAGGCGACATTTTAAGGTGGCTCCTGAGCAATCAACTTTACTATGTATTGAGGGCGGTAGCGCAGGAAAAAAAATTGCGTTTACGGCTCAAGATGTTTGCTTTGTGAATAAGTTAGCTTGTATTGCTAGTGAAAAGGTACTCAATAAATACTTATATTATTCGCTTTTCTCGGAACCTTTCCAAAGTCAGTTTAAACTGTCGATGTCAGGACTGATCGGCGGAGTTTCTGTGTCTTCAATAAATAACTTTATTGTTGTAGTGCCACCTGAAAAAGAACAGATTCGAATCGTTAGTTATCTTGATAAAAAAGTCTCTCAATTAAATGAAGCTATCTATATTAAACAACAGCAAATCGAAAGGCTGATAGAACGTAAACACGTTATTATTCAGCAGGCTGTTACTCAAGGCTTAGAGACCAATGTGCCGATGCAAGATTCTGGTGTGGATTGGATAGGAGAAATTCCCAAACACTGGGGGATTGTAAGATTTAAGAACCTATTCACGCAGAGCCGACTACCAGTACGCAAAGGAGATGGTGTTGTTACTTCTTACAGGGATGGGCAGGTCACTTTACGCTCGAACCGCCGTGTAGGTGGGTACACTGAAGCAATCTTGGAAGGTGGCTATCAGGGCATCAGAAAAGGGCAACTGGTTCTTAACTCAATGGATGCTTTTGAAGGCGCTATTGGTGTTTCAGACTCTGATGGAAAATGTACGCCTGAATACGTGATATGTGATCCTATCAATAGTGTTAACGTGTCACAGTATTATTTTGCCTACTTACTAAGAGAAATGGCTCTTGCTAAGTATATTCAGGTTATTTGCAATGCAGTTCGTCAACGTGCCGTGCGAATTCGTTACAATAACTTAGCGCCTTTGTTTATGGTGGTTCCTCCTGTAAAAGAGCAGGAAGATATAGTGTCTTTTATTGAAAAAGAATCAGCAAAGTTAGATGCGGGTATCAAGCATCTAAATGAACAGATAAGTAAACTAAAAGAATACAAAACTACCCTAATCAACAGCGCCGTTACAGGTAAAATCAAAGTGACGGAGTTGGCATAAATGGCAGTTGTTGTTGCCAGTTGCACACTAGAAAATCTGTTTTCTGGTGTGCCGATTTTGGCTTCTGACGGTAAGGTTGAAAAAGATGTTCATGGGATGCTTGCCATCCCTGAATATCAGCGCCCATATCGCTGGAATGAAGAACAAATCACTCGTCTATTGAACGACTTTAAGCTTCATCAACAAGAGCTGGCTGGTAAACCTGAAGCAGAGCATTGCCCATTTTACTTGGGCAGTGTCATTTTGCATCAACAAGGCTGCAAGCTGAATATCATCGATGGTCAGCAACGTTTGACCACAATGGCGTTGATTTCTCACTTAGCAAATAAACACTCCGACCTTGAGTTGGTTTATGAATCCCCGGAGAGCCAGCAGCAAATTAAACACAACCTCGGTTGGCTGTATAAGCATGAAACATCTTTGGCTGATATCGACTTTGCGCAAATCAACATCACTTTGGTAGTGACCGACAGTGAAGATGAAGCCTACCGCTTTTTTGAAACCCAAAACACGGGCGGGGTGCGATTAGCAGGGCCAGATATTATTAAAGCACATCATTTGAATGTGATAGATAAACAGTCTCCCCATAAGACTAAGTTCTTTGCGACTATGTGGGAGGATTTAAAGAAGATTAACAAAGTGGTGGACCTATTATTAAGAGGTCGCTACTGGGAACAGTATAACCTCTTTAAAGACTCAAAGGACATATCCAAGAAAAAGGTGCCCCTGCACACTCAGAAACGTCTCATTGTAGAAAATGTGGTTGATGAGTTTTCTTCCCCCAAGATAGGAGAAGATATCGCTTATGGAAGGATATTACGTTCACATTTCGATGATGGTCGTGAAACCTTCATGCAACCTGAAGTGGGATATGCACTTCGACAGCCTCTTAATAGTGGGGCAAATACAATTCGGTATCTGCAATACTTCAAGGGGCTTCAAGATACTTACTTATCTGATAACGAGAACTTTCAGGGACCGCCTGGTTTTTACTCATTTTATCAAAACTGTGTATGCACGCTCAAAGGGTGTGATTATCTAAAGCAGTTGTACGATGCTTGTTTGTTACTTTATATCAGTCAGCATGGCCAGTCTGAACTTGAAGTTGCAGCAAAGAAGTTATTCCGAGTTGTTTATTCTCGTCGAGTGAGTAACCAAACAGCTGTTAGAGAAAAATCAATACCGAGTTTTGTAAAGGACACGCCAGTACTTGATTGGATTGCAATGAGTTACTCGAGTGGACAGTTGTTTGAAAAGCTGGATAGCTTCGTTCTTTATGTAAACCCAGAGGGGATTATTAAAGCTGAGAAGTCACCACAATCACAGAAGAGTAGCACTAAGCAAAAATTCATAGATAAAGTAATTTGTGAGTTCAGTTTATCTGTAGAGAAGAATGTCACAAGTGAAGAATATGCTAGATTATTTTCTGCCTCTTTTACTGAAGCTGTTAAATGATGTGGTTTGGACGTATGGAAAAAATAGAAGTAAAAACTGAGTTACTCTCATTAGAGAAAGTATGGAGTGGTGCATATCAATTTGTGATACCGAGCTATCAACGTCCTTATGTTTGGTCTGATGATGACGTCTTGCTACTGTTTAGAGATATTAAAGAAGCGTGTCGATTAAAAGAGCCAAACTACTTTATTGGCACCATCCTGTCTTCCCGCATTGAACAGGGTGAAGAGCGGATCTACGAGCTGATAGATGGTCAGCAACGGACCACCACATTAATGCTAATGGCTATTGCCTTTAAGCGTGCTGATGTCCAGTCTGAGTTAGCTGAATTGGCTGTATACACTACAAAAGAAGGTAAAGCTAAGCCTCGTCTACAGTTCGCAATCCGTGACCAAGTACAGGAACTCTTGGGAGGTCTAGCTGGACTGAAAGACTACCAAACTCCATCGAGAGATACTATCAGCGGTGATGAATACTTGAAGCAGATAGGCACTGCATTAGATGTTTTGACCAAGGAGGTAAAAAAGCTCGACTCCGATGGGAAGGTTAGTGCAGAGGCGATGGGAGACTACCTTTACCACCAAGTTCAGTGGGTTAACAACATTGTGCCAATACAAATGGATCTAAACCGCTTGTTTGCTACCATGAATACCGCCGGTATTCAGTTAGAACAAGCGGATATTTTAAAGGCGAAGTTGTTCAAACTAATTAAAACTGACAAAGCGCAATATGATGCAATGTGGGTGGCGTGTGAGCATCTGGAAAACTATTTTGAACGCAATGTACGCAAAGTATTTTCTAATGCGGATTGGTACAATATTGACCCCGAACACTTGGCGTCTTTTGATGCTGAACGCTTCGCTGCAAAAGATGAAACGTCAGAGCCGTTATCTGGCTTGTCGATTGCTCAGTTAGCATCACAAGTTAGCGCAAGTACAATTCATGATAACACCAAGCAAGAGAAGTTTGAAACCTACGACTTAGACGTTGAAACAGTTTACTGTCGTCCAATCATCAAGTTCCCGCTGTTATTGATTCACGCTTACCGAGTCTACTTAGCGCTTAATGATCATAATGATATTGAGCCACGTCTGCATAGTGATCGCTTATTGGAGATATTCGACCCACTTATCCATGGTGATGAACAATCGGTAAAACTGTTCATCGAAACGCTATGGCAAGTTCGCTACCAGTTTGACCGTTGGGTTGTGAAATGGGTTGAGCGTGATGATGCGACTGAGGAGCAGTTGGCTTTAACTCGCCAGTACACGAGTGAATCAAAGGGTAAGCGCTACATAAACCGTGAACAGAAAAACATAAGTGAGCTAGTTCTGTTACAGAGTGTGCGTAACTTTACCGGTGAGCGCAGCGCCCAGTATTGGTTAACACCATTTATTTCAGGCTTGATCCGTTCGAGTATCAAGCAAGACTCTGAGGCGTTAGAGCTGCTAGAAAGCATCGACAACAAAATGTCGCTATCAATTGATACTCAAAAAGAGGCCAGCTTCGCACTGGCTGAAGGCATAGAGCCCAACTGCCAGAGTTGGCAGTCTCAATCGACATATTTTGAACAGTCGTTGGGTACAAGTTTCGAGCATTACTGGTTTCAGAAGCTTGAGTATTTGATTTGGAAGCAAATGAAGGCCTCTGAATCTTCGTTGTCTTCTGAAGAGTTGAATAAGTTCAAAAAGTACCGAATTACGTCCAAAAATTCAGTAGAACATGTTCATCCTCAAAATGATGAATATAAGAGTGAGTTAGCATATGAAACTTTGAACTCATTTGGTAATTTAGTACTACTTAGTCCTGGAGAAAACTCCGCTTATAGCAATCAAGACGTTGATAAAAAGCGTATTGATTTCGATAGGAAGTCCCATTTTGATGCACTGAAATTAAGAGAGATATTCGGTGTAAAAGGTCAGGGACTATGGGGCAAACAGCAAATAGATGACCATCTAGAAGATATGATGACTGTTTTTAAACAGCACTACGAACATTAATAAAGACTCTGAATAATCAAAACAAACAACGGGGATTTATGGTTAGTAAAACAAATGAACAAGCATTAGAGGCCGCAATAGAAAAAAGCTTAGCCGGTATTTGTAAAGAAGAGTTAGCATTGGGTGAAGCGCCTCTTAATTACAATAATGAGCTTTATCTTATTGGTTCTCCAAGTGACTTTGACAAACAGTACGCTTTAGATACCCGTTTGTTTTGGCAGTTCCTCGAAGATACTCAAGCGAGTGAATTAGAAAAGTTAAAGCGCACCAGTCCTCATGATTGGCAGAGAAAAATCCTTGAGCGCTATGATCGTATGATCAAACGTCATGGTGTTCTACGTTTGTTGAAAAAGGGGCTAGACGTTGATGATGCATTTCTAACGTTATTATACCCTGCCCCACTCGCAAGTAGCTCAGAGAAAGTTAAAAAAGATTTTTCTGCCAACTTGTTTAGCGTGACTCGCCAAGTTTGTTATTCCAATGCAAATCCATTGGAAGAAATCGATATGGTGCTTTTCATTAATGGTATTCCGCTGATTACCCTTGAGCTTAAAAACCATTGGACGGGACAAAATGCGGCTTATCATGGTCAGAAACAGTACCGTGACGATAGAGATGCAAAGCAGCCATTGCTCAACTTTGCACGCTGTTTGGTTCATATGGCGGTAGATACTGATGAAGTCTATATGACGACCAAACTGGCAGGGAAAAAAACCTTCTTCCTGCCGTTCAACAAAGGTTTCAACTTTGGCAAAGGTAACCCGATCAATCCACATGGACACAAGACGGCCTACTTGTGGCAAGAGGTGTTCCGCAAAGAAAGTATCGCCAATATTATTCAGCACTTTGTTCGTCTTGATGGCAGCAGCAAAAAACAGTTAGATAAACGAACTTTGTTTTTCCCTCGATACCACCAAATGGATGTCGTACGCAGATTGATTGACCACTGCTCGGTTAATGGTGTTGGGCAAACTTACTTAATACAGCATTCGGCTGGTTCAGGTAAATCTAACTCGATTACATGGGCTGCATATCAGCTCATCGAAACCTATCCTATCAGCGATGATCTACCAGGAAGTAGAGGAAAAGAAGTGCCTCTATTCGATTCGGTCATCGTCGTTACTGACCGCCGATTGCTCGATAAGCAGCTGAGAGACAACATCAAAGAGTTCTCCGAAGTGAAGAATATTGTCGCGCCTGCGTTTAAATCATCGGAGCTAAAATCAGCACTTGAGAATGGTAAGAAAATCATCATTACCACCATTCAGAAGTTTCCGTTCATTATTGATGGAATTGCCGATTTAAGTGATAAGCGCTTTGCCGTCATTATTGATGAGGCCCACAGCTCTCAGTCAGGCTCAGCTCATGACAATATGAACCGTGCCATGGGTAAAAAGGAAGTGGAAGAGCTAGAAGATGCTCAGGACAAAATCCTACAGGCTATGCGTTCACGTAAGATGCGCGGAAATGCCTCTTATTTTGCGTTCACCGCAACGCCCAAAAACACTACTCTAGAAAAGTTTGGTCAGCGACAAGCGGACGGAACTTACGCTCCTTTCCATTTGTATTCGATGAAACAAGCCATCGAAGAAGGGTTCATTCTCGACGTTATTGCCAACTATACGACTTATAAGAGTTATTACGAGATTGAAAAATCAATCCAAGATAATCCAGAGTTCGATAGTAAAAAAGCGCAGAAGCGTTTGCGAGCGTATGTAGAGGCAAGCCAAGAAACTATAGATACCAAAGCCGAGATCATGCTTGAGCACTTTATTAAGCATGTGATCAACGGTAAGAAGCTAAAAGGTAAAGGCAAAGGTATGGTGGTGACTCAAAATATTGAGTCAGCTATCCGCTATTATCGAGCGTTAACAAGACAACTCGATAAGATCGGCAACCCATTTAAAGTTGCCATTGCCTTTTCTGGCACCAAAGAAGTTGATGGTATTGAATACACTGAAGCAGATCTTAATGGCTTCCCAGAAGGTGATACCAAAGATTACTTTGATGTGAACTACAAGCGTAAGGAGTCGGACTCCCCAATTCCTAAGCATGTAGATCAGGATGCTTACCGTTTGTTGGTCGTGGCCAATAAGTATTTGACAGGTTTTGACCAACCGAAGCTTTGTGCCATGTATGTGGATAAAAAACTGACGAGTGTACTGTGTGTGCAAGCGCTGTCTCGCTTGAATCGTTCGGCACCAAAGTACGGTAAGAAAACGGAAGATCTGTTTGTGTTGGATTTCTTCAACTCAGTGGATGATATCAAAACCGCATTCGACCCTTTCTATACATCGACAACGCTTTCTGAAGCGACAGATGTCAATATTCTTCATGAGCTAAAAGATGAGATGGACGACACTGGTGTTTATGAGTGGTTTGAAGTTGAGGAATTCAACAAACGTTTCTTTGAAGGAAGAGATGCTCAGGAACTGAGCCCAATCATTGATGTCGCTGCTGCGCGTTTTAATCATGAATTAGATCTAGAGAATGAACTTAAAATCGACTTTAAGATAAAAGCTAAACAGTTTGTGAAAATCTACGGTCAAATGGCGTCTATCATGCCCTATGAGGTCGTTCATTGGGAAAAACTATTCTGGTTCCTAAAGTTCTTAATTCCGAAACTTTCGATAGAAGATCCTGATAAAGAAACCCTCGATTCGCTGCTGGATTCAGTCGATTTAAGCTCTTATGGATTACAAAGAGTCAAACTTAATCACTCCATCGAGCTAGATGACTCTGAGACTGAGTTAGATCCTCAAAACCCGAACCCTCGCGGAGCTCATGGTAGTGAGACTGAGAAAGACCCGTTAGATGAAATCATCCAAGTCTTTAACGAACGTTGGTTCCAAGGCTGGAGTGCAACACCAGAAGAACAGCGGGTTAAATTTGTGAACATTGCAGAGAGTATCCGAAATCACCCAGATTTCGAAGCTAAATACCAAAACAATGCTGATCCTCATACGCGTGAGTTAGCGTTTGAAAAGATGTTGAAAGAAATCATGCTTCAACGTCGCAAAGACGAATTAGAACTCTATAAGCTTTTTGCCCAAGATACTGCCTTTAAAGCTTCTTGGACCCAAAGTATGCAGCGTATGGTTGGGATGTAATGTTTGAATAGTGTTGGCTTTAAGTGGTTAGTAGTACAATTGCTTATTAAGGGTGTTTGCGACAGATTGCTGAAAGTAATTTTCTTACTTCATTAACTATGTCGAACAATACAAATCACAAAAATATCAATTTATGATTGTATTGGGCAATATCATTTTATGGTTGTTTTTAGTTAAGCAATTAAAATTATGTGATTTTTTATTATCACTTTATGGTTGTTTCAACATAAAAAATAGAAAGTCATAATTTGATATAGCCTTTTTCTTCGCGACTTCCGTGTTTGAAGAAGGCTTTATTCTTTCCCATAGTTACTCATTAATACTCCTCGCGTTAGTAGAGAAGACGCCTCTCTAAATAACACAACCACAACCGTCCTAGCAGTTATCTGCTCACAATAACTTTCCTGAATCAACGCTGAATGAGCCATTTACCTAACTTATCTTAGCGCAAATCTAATGTTGCAATAGCGCTAGTTGATGTTCTATGAGCTCAAGCGTAACATGCGCACACCATCATTTGAGAGGACACCACTTTGAACACTCCCAGTCGATACTGGAATAATATTTTTCCTCGTTAATCTGTCCTCCCCTGCTTTTGCGTGTGAGTTGACAACGTTTAACTGTCAGCATACGCAGCCCTATTGTTCGTTGCTTTTGTTTAAATCTTATTCCACCAGTTTGTATTGGTAGAAGCTCTGTTTATCTTGCTTCAAATTGTGTTTTAATGTGTTGTTAATATCATCACCATTCGCGGAGATATAAACATGCTAAACGCATTTAAATTGAACGATTTCCGTTTACAACGTTTGAATTTAGAAGATAAAGATCCAATCTCATCAGCATTATGGGTTGATCTTATCGAACCCAATGAAGAAGAACGAGATCGCGTTCAAATAGAACTAGGTCAAGAGTTAGCAACTCGCCCTGAACTAGAAGATATTGAGGCTAGTGCGCGCTTTTTTGAAGATGAAGACGGTCTTCATATTCACTCTTTCTTCTATTATGAGGATGCTGAAGATTATGCCACTAACTCAACAGTGGCTTTTACCATCCGTGATGGTCGCTTATTTACCTTACGTGAGCGTGAATTACCTGCATTTCGTCTTTACCGAATGCGAGCACGTACTCAACATTTACAACAAGGTAGTGCTTATGAGTTGCTGTTAGATCTATTTGAAACAAAAATTGAGCAACTGGCTGATGTTATTGAAGACATTTACAGCGCGTTAGAGTCAATTGGTAAGGTCATTTTAGGTGGTAAACCGGGCGAGCATTTTGACAAAGCCTTATCTAGTCTTGCAGAGCAAGAAGATGCAGGATGGAAGATTCGTTTATGTCTTATGGATACTCAGCGCGCACTAAGCTTTTTAGTAAGAAAAGCGCGTTTACCAGCAAGTGAGTTAGAGCAAGCACGCGAAGTATTACGCGATATTGAATCTCTATTGCCCTACAATGAATCTTTATTCCAAAAGGTTAACTTCCTGATGGATGCGGCTATGGGTTTCATTAATATTGAGCAAAACCGAATTATTAAAATATTTTCGGTGGTATCAGTAATATTTCTTCCGCCAACATTAGTTGCATCTAGCTATGGTATGAACTTTAAGTTTATGCCTGAACTTCATTGGGAGCTCGGTTATCCTTATGCGCTATTGCTCATGCTACTGGCAGGTTTTGCACCTTACCTCTACTTTAAACGTAAAGGTTGGTTATAATATCCCTTTTTATAGCGTCTTCTTGCTATAAAGAAAAAGCCCACAGCTGAAATTCATCATCACTGTGGGCTTTGTTATTTACTTTTGGATCCTAATTAATTAGGAATAATGTCACCATTCACGCCCGTTGCCTGTACATTGAAATTATCTTCAACACACAGCTCGTAATCGCCAGCATTCCATGCACTGTAAGCGGTTTGATAACCCACTAACTTACATTTGAAGCTAGCATTACTTGGAGTATTCGCATCCCAGCTCCAATCTTTGTCCCAGTACACTTCTAGTGCTCCTGCACCGCTCGTATTAAACGGTTTCATATCAGCGCAATCTAACTTCTCGCCTGAGATATCAAGATTTAAGTAATTAGTGATTTCTTTATAATAAGCAATACGCGCTTTAGCTTGTGGTGTTGTCGATCCTTTCGTACATTCAAAGGCACCGTTAATGATTTGAATCGTGGCGCCAAAGCCATGCTCAATACCGTTGGCTTTGTCTGCTGCATTTGGCTGCCACGTACCATCAATAACATGTAACATACTCGGCTTTGGTGGTTGTGGATAGACATAAAAGAAAACTGCAGACGCAAGATTTAACCATGTATCAGCCACCAGCTCTGGTTTTTCTAACAGCACCATTTTGTCGTCAAACATAGCCTCAGAGAAAGGTCCGTAGTTATAGTTCCAACTTAACTGTTTTGCTCCACGTCCAAAGTAACTCTTATTTGCACAAGGCCAGCGATCACCAGCCCACCCAGTACATTTATTGTAAGGGCCTGTGGTATCACTTTCTGACTTGTTAATTTCACGCACATAATACAAACCTTGACGCCACTCAGGATTACCTAATGCTCCTTCCCAGTTTGGCGCATGAGCCCCTGTTTCTTGTACAAAATGAGCAAACATAGTGGCAAGTGAACGCTTACAGATCGCTAAAGAGTCTCGACCATCATTATAGGTACGGCAAAACGCAGGGAATTTTGCAATCGCTTGAAGGAAACGATTATAGGTATAAGCTTGATTGCGGATCGGGAACAAGAACTCCCATAATGCTTCATTTACAATCGACTCTGCTCGTTTTACGTTTTCAGGATTCGCTGCACGTAATGGTAATACCGCTTCTACTGATACGTTATCTAACGTTACAGTATCTGAACGTACCCGATCGAATAACTCACCACTGGTTAGGCTTTGTTCAATTGCAATAAACTCAGCACGTGGAATTAAGTATCCTCCGTTACCATCAGAGGTTACTGTCATGGTTGTTGGTACATCAATAGCCGGGCAATCTCCAACCTTAGTTGCAGTTGTTCCATCAGGACACGTCACAGGTATGACAGGGCACTGTGCAATATCGTCAACTTGGCTACCATCTTCACAGACCACTTTTTCTGGCGGACAAAACTCAACAGAATCAGCAGAATTTCCATCAGAACACACCACAGGCGGAGCAACTGGGCACTCATCTACCGTTGCTGCGCTGCTGCCATCAGGACATTCAACAGGCGGTATCACACATTGATTTTCAATTAATACTTCAGGTAACTCACAAGTAATTGGTGGCTCAACAGTGCCACAACTTGTTTGAGCCCAGAACCATGAACTGGCTTTTGGTGCTTCCCATACCCCAGGGTTATTTTGCGCAATAAAACACTGTCGTTGATAAGAAACAATATCACCATTAGCTACACGAGTTTCACCTAACACAAAAGTGGTAATATCAGAAGGTATGTCTGTTGTTGGTGGCTCTGGGTCTATGACGGGTGGCTCAGTAACAGGAAGTTCGACAACAGTAGGCGCGACAGGCGGTTCAACGGTATCACTTGAGCAGATTACCGGCACCCAAAACCATGAACCTGATTTTGGTGCTTCCCACGTTCCCGGGTTATTTTTTGCGGTGTAACATTCCCCTTTAAAAGAGACAATATCGCCATTAGTGACTTTCGTAACACCAAGCTCAAAAGGGATTTCTTTAGCAGAAACATGGGTAGCAAATAGCCCTATTGCAGCTGATAGGTATAAAGCAATTGAAGCGACTTTATTTGCTGGTTTAATTCTCAGCATTTTATCATCCTTGATTTGGAAGTTTACAAGATGACAAAATAAATGATGATGAATAATGAGAGCTATGTTTAAACCCTCAACCTCTATTTCTCAACTTGTTATTTTATCGTGGATATACGTTGTCAGTATTACGAGCGCATTTTTACATCGCAACCAAACCCACAATTTTTAGAGAAATAACACAAGTGGTAAGACAAAATAACAAGAGAGCTATCAATAATTACATCAAAGTTGCAACCTATGCCAAATTTATGACGCTATACATCATCCAATAACACCATTACTGCGGCTATTTATTCGCAAATAAAATTTTACGATGGTTATCTTTTAAAACAATACCAATTTCAGCGAGTTTATCTGCTACTAATAAACGCATCTCATTTTTAACCGTATCGGTCGGCTCAATCTCATAAACACACGTAACCGTTAAACTATCTGGAAAAGATTGATAATTAACATTGTGTGTTAACCATTGAAAACCTGACTGGCTTTGTTGGGCAATATGGCAAACATCCGTTAAGGCCGAAATAATGGTGTTATCTATTTTTTTATCTGTTTTTCGCATTTTAAAATACCGTTCTAATCAAAATATGCCCTGTAATATCAACATTATCAGGGCATCTTTAACATTCAAAAAATATGACCTCTATCTATACATCAAAACACGGCGCATCATAATCGTAACCTTCATCACTGTAAGCGGTAACAATGGCATCTTCGACTAACCCTGCTGGATCTTTAACTTGGCTATTAAAGAAATGTTGGATTTGTTTACGTCGACCATGAGCGGCCCACGATTCAGCATCTTGCCAGATTTCATTAAAAACAATCGGGTAATCATTTCGAGTTGCACTAGGGTGATCAATCTGACGCGTCAACATATATTGAATACAACCTTCTTCACGGTATGAATCCGGCTCTAATGCTTTTAGCACATCAAATAATTCAGCTTCTTTCCCTGCTTTTGGTTTAAATTGAGCAAGTACATATACTCGGCTTGTCATTATCATTCCCCTTCTTGTGCTATGTTTTGCGTATCGGTAAGTCAAAACTTTAACGTATCAATGTTTACAAAGATACTTGTTACTTCTTTGATATTTTTATTTTGTTATCTCAATGCAAGTAAAATAAAAAAAGCGACCCCTAAGGATCGCTTTATGAATGCAATAACGTTAGTTATTAAGCGGTTGCTTCAGTTATTGCTGCTTGTTCTCTCTCTTTCATCAACTCATTGAAAACAACACGTGCTTCCTGTGCTTGTGCTGATGCTTCAAGCTTGGTTTCTTTCGCTGCCATCGCTTCTGTGGTTAGGCGGTGTAACTCTTCTGCTAATTCAGCAGGAACCTCACCCATATCCGCGCCACTATCACCACGGGCTAATGCTTCAGCTCGAATTGTTTTCTTAATTTTCCAGATTGCATTCAGTGCATCACGCTCAGCATCTGCCGCTTCAATCGCAACATCTTTCAATTGCTCAAACTTCGCTAACGCCATGCCTTCTTTTGACCATGGATCAACATCAGGTAAATCTTCGATGTTAATAACAGGATCTTCGTAGCCTTCTTGGTGACTCAAGTCTAATGTTGCAGCTTTAACTGCTGAAATCATTAGCATTACAGTAATGAACAGTAATGGTAAGCCACCTACAATCGCCGCAGTTTGCAGTGTTGCTAAGCCGCCCATGAACATCAATACCGATGGCATAAATGACATTGCGAAAGCCCAGAACAGACGGTTCCATCGCATTGGCTCTTCTGTTACGTCGTTTTGTACAACAGAGGCCAGAATGTACGAGATTGAGTCAAACGTTGTCGCTGTAAAGATTAAACATAATCCAGTAAATACAGCGATAACTAATGTGCTAAATGGCAGTTGTTCTAGGATAGAGAAGATCGCTTTTGTTGCACCTTCAGCATTCAGGATCGACACCACATCTAACTGACCCGATAGCTGTAGCGATAAACCATAGTTAC
The DNA here is from genome assembly GCF_003026095.1 of Photobacterium sp. GB-72. Lineage (NCBI taxonomy): Bacteria > Pseudomonadati > Pseudomonadota > Gammaproteobacteria > Vibrionales > Vibrionaceae > Photobacterium > Photobacterium sp. GB-72. Next base: position 109,799 of record NZ_PYNV01000008.1, read on the forward strand.
CCAGTACCATGAAGAATAGGAAACAGCCCATTGAACCGAAGAAGATAGAACCCGCTACCATTTGCTTGATCGTACGACCACGAGAGATACGTGCGATAAACAGACCCATACTTGGTGCAAACACTAACCACCATGCCCAGTAGAAGATTGTCCAATCTTGTGGGAAGTGCGTGTCTTCAAATGAACCGTAGCCGCCAAATGGCTCTGCCCATGTTGCCATCACAAAGAAATTAGACAGCATACGACCTAGTGAATCTAAGCCTGTTTCCAGCATGAAAATAGTAGGACCAACAGCCAAGATAAACGCAAGTAAGCCAAGCGCACCCCAGAAGTTGATATTACTTAGGATCTTGATGCCTTTTTCCATACCCGCATATGCTGAGTAACCAAAAATTAAAGTACAAATCAGTAGTACGAAAATTTGTGTTTCTGTATTTTTTGGTGTGCCGAACAGGTAGTTTGAACCTTCAGTAATAAGAGGTGCGGCTAAACCTAATGTTGTTGCACCACCACCTAATAAACCAAAAATAAAAAGAACATCGATAACTTTACCTGTCCAACCGTAGCTACGTGCTTCACCAATAACAGGCATTAGCGCTGCAGAAACTTTTAAGACAGGCTGCTTACGAACATAGAAGAAATAAGCAATTGGCACAGCCGGTACAAGGTAGATAGCCCACGCAACAGGTCCCCAGTGGAATACACCGTAGGTCGCAGCCCAACGTACCGCTTCTTCACTTCCTGGTGTTAATTGGAAAGGCGGACTTTGGTAGTAGTAAGCCCACTCAATAGCCCCCCAATAAAGGATACTTGCACCAATACCACCACAAAATAGCATTGCAGCCCATGATGCAGTTTTAAATTCAGGCTCTTCGTCTGCATCACCCAATTTAATTTGGCCTATATCAGAGAAGATAATGTAAACCATAAAGAATACAGCAGCTAAACCTAACGCTAGGTATAAGAAACCGAGTTTATCTGTCATGAATGTTTTTGCTGTCGCAATCCAGATAGCCCCTTCTTTAGGGAAAAGGATCAGTGGAACAACCACCGAGATCAACATTGCGAGTGCGCCAAAGAATGTTGGCTTATCGATCAACTTAAAGTTTTTTTGTATTGTGTTCACTATGTTTCCTTACTGCTACACATAGTCCATAAAAGTAAAACTAATGTTCATCTTTTAACAACAACAACACAAACAGAAAACTTAATTGAGGTTATAAGTTTTTTTTATCGATTCTGTTTTTATTCATTTTCTGAGCACTAATCCGCATATATATTAAAAAACAGACGGTAACACGTTACTAAATTAACATTTTGATACAATTGAGATCTCTTACTTTCCTTTTCTCATCACCCCCTCTCTTTCAAAAATATTCACTCTGATAAGTAGCTATTAACAACCTATTCATACTTTATATCGAACCAGATCATAAATATCCCTAAAAAAAAAGCGAAGCCCTATTCGGGCTTCACTTTATAAATGATGATTAAGCTAAATCAAATAATGAGGTCATTGATAAGTATTTACTTTCACCTTACTTTTTGGGCTGCTTAAATTTATATCGAGCAAGATCAAATCCTTTTATTCTTGGATCTTTAAAAACAGAATACTGAACAATTTTATCGGTGTTTTTGTGCAACAACATTGGGTAGTTTTGCTTACTCTCATATTTGGCTTTCAATAATAGAGCATAATGTTAGATAGAGCGCGATCAAAACTTCTTGCTATTCTTGCCGACAAAATATCTGACGAACTCATAAGTTCTAACTTATCGAATAGAACAAAGCCTATATCCAGTAGATATAGGCTTCTCTTTTAGTTAAGGTTACAGCTTACGCCAAACACCCCAATCACCCGTTGTTCCTGGCTCTTCGCCTTTAGTGTACCAACCAGCTTTCCAACTTGAGCCGTTGTGAGTTACAACGTCATTCTCGTTGTAAACTCTAGAAGAAGACCAAGCTCCCAGTTCTGGTTTTTCACCTTCAGCGAGTACTTGTTTCCACACATCTGCTTTGCTTGGCTCTTCGCCTTTAGTGTACCAACCAGCTTTCCATGTCTTACCTAGGTGAGTTACCACATCACCATCGTTATAAACAGCCGTTTTGCTCCAGCTACCTTCAGGCACTTCTGTTTCTGGCTCTTCAGGATCAACAGGTGGAACTGGTGGTAGTGGCTCTAGTGCTTTAATCGTACTAACAGCAAAAGCGTAATCTTTCTCTGATACCCATACTTGGTTTGCATGAATATTAGAGTCATTAAATTCGTATTGACCTGAAGTTTGGTTCCATACACCTACAATAAGCTTTTCTGAATCTAGAGCATTAATCTCAGATGCTAGTGTTTCTACCCATGTAGCTTGGTTAGCAGCAGTGATCACTAAACGGTGATCAAACACTTCTGCACCCGTTACTGGTGCCATTAGACGGAAACGGACAATGTCACCTTCAGCTGGTACTTGGTAACCCGCAGGTACAAAGTAACCTGGAATTGCGTTCATATCACCACCAACAACTGGTGGAGGCGTCACTTCACCACCATTACCAGACTGCTTAATGATAATATCACTACAGTTGTAGAAACCTTCACCCACTGGATCAATACGCTGCCAGCGAGTGTAAAGTACTGCATCACCTGAACGATCCTTTGGAAGCTTCACTTTAAAGTTATACGTTTTGTAAGGTGAGCCATCACTTGGCATCACATTACCTGCCGTATGAACAAGTTCTAGATCATCCCAGTTTAAAGGTTGTGAAAAATCGTGACCGGGTTTCGTCAGGTAAAATTCCCAGAACGATGGGTTATGTGGTGCTGTTGCTGTCCACACGAAATCGAACTCACCGTTTGCATCAAGAACGATTTCCGTTTTTTGCCAATCTTTATGTGGGATATCTAGACCCGTTTTACCTGGCATACCCGCGGCACAAAGTTGACCATCTTTAATGTTCGCTTTAACCGTATTGATATCATTGTAATTAGGATTCAAAGATGCCACTTCATTACGTTGAATGAATGCCTCTACACCTGATTTTTCGTACGATGCTTTACACGCTGCGTTAGGGATCGCATTTGACCAAAAACCACCATCGTTATAACACGTGTTTTGACGAGCACTTGGGAACTCAGCCCAACCGTGAGCATTTGCAGCACCAATTGCAGCTATATTAGCTAGAGCAAATGCTACAGATAAAGATAGTTTTTTTAATTTAGATGACATTATTTTCTCTCAATAAATGTGTCGTGACCTAAGTTTTATTTAAAATTTAGAACACTATTCTATAACCACTGTTTTAATCCATTTTTATGGTTATTTTTATACAGTGAAAGCGCAAAGAACTCATTCTATTCGCTGCTGCATTTTATAATGCATAGAACAAAAAACGTATAATAAACAAAATTAATCAATACGATAAAACCACAAACAACAACAACCCAACCAATTGTTTTAAAAGAAATAATTACATCACAGATGCGTTGAAACAATACTTTTTGTTACATTTAAAAATGTTAAATTGATATATATTTAAAAATAAACATCACACATCACCATTATTAAAATAAAAAAATTAAAAATAAGAATATATTATTGCCACGTCAAAAAATCAGCTGCAAATATGTCAATATATCGACAGTCGATAATTGAAAAATATTTAAGATTACAATCTACCTACTATTTAATCGTCAGTTTTATTTTAAACATTAAATTATTAAAGTATTTCCAACACTACAGGTAAAAAATCATTTACAACGTCTATAGTAAGAGTACAGGTCAAAACCACACACTTAATGATATTGATTTGTATTACCATTTCATTTTCATTTGGTATTTAATAGCAACTTCTACCTTCTATCTACGCAACAACAAATGAGATAAAACGAGTGAGCCGATAATAATTGCAGTGAATAAATGCTCATATTGGAATTCCTGAACATTGTTCAAAAAACGATTTTTTATGCTTACACTCCGTCATTTTAGCACTTTAGATAAAATAGCATTCTATATTTAGAATGTTTCATTTCTATATTTTTAATTACGGCATTTCTATTTTATTAATTTTTTAAAAATGAGATTTAGTTTCAAATATATCGCTTTATTTTTCGTGCCTTATTTAAAAACTTAAGTACAATAGGATCTAATACTTCTTTTTATTTCAGAATCAAATTACATGATTGATATTCTTTTAAACCTACGTTCATTGCGTGCACAAGCACGTGAAATGTCAGTTGCAGATCTTCAAGAAGGCCTACAAAAATTCACTCAAGTTGTTGAAGAACGACGTGAGGAAGAAGAAGCAGCAAATGCTATAAACAAAGAGCAAGAAGCTAAGCTTCAAAAATACCGAGACATGCTTGAAGCTGAAGGTATTACTGCCGAAGAGCTTGTTGCCCTTTTAGGTGATGCACCTAAAGCAAAGAAAAAACGTGCTGCTCGCCCTGCTAAATATAAGTTTACAGATGAAAACGGCGAAGAAAAAACATGGACAGGCCAAGGCCGTACTCCAAAAGCACTGCAACAACTGCTAGATAATGGCGCACAACTTTCTGAGTTCGAAATTTAATTTCGTGACATTAAGTAAAAAAGTCGCTAGTAAATAGCGACTTTTACTCATTCCTTATATTCACCGTTAACGCCTCTCCTCTACTTATCTTTCTGTGTTGCTCATTTTATTATTGATCTCTAGTACCACTCTAATAACAGCAATAGATATTTATAATAATACAAAAGACAAATGAACTCAGAATGTTACGTTATAATGATATGGAGGCACATAGATACTGTTATGCCTAAGTGAGCTTAAGTTGCAAATTCTTTCACGACTTTACATTCTAAGAAACTAACCCCATGTAATCGCAGGTTATTTTCATATTGCTTGGGAGTATACAATTTGATAGTGAAATCAATACAAAATATGCAACGAGTGCACTATAGAAGATCATGTAATAAGAGCTGATCTTGTTATTGGAGGGGTCTTATTGCAGGCGTAGCAGCACCTAAACTGTTCACAAAAGCAATGATAGAAAAATGAAGCCTGGAACTGCTATTGTAGATGTTGCTATTGACCAAAGTGGCTGTGTAGAAACATCACACCCAACAACACATGATGATCCCACTTACATTATTGTATTGCCAATATGCTAGGTGCCATTGCTTTAAATAACGCAACACTGCCTTATATTCTTGCATTAGCATATAAAGATTATAAACAAGCACTTCTCACAGATAAACATCTACGTAATGGATTAAATATATATCACGGCAACATTACCTGTAAAAACGTCGTAAATGAAAAAATACTTAACAAAAAGCCACTTACAAAAACGATTGATAGTTTAGGTAAGTGGCTTTTTCATCTAATTTCAATTAACGTGCATTCGTTGGCGCAACAAGCACAGCTTTACCAATAACATGAGCAAGAATGTTATAGCCTGCTAATGCTGGTGATGCATTCTCTGGTAATTTAATATTCGCCGTATTTAATGCATACACTGTAATTTCATAATTATGCGGTTTTGAGTTTGGCGGAGGACATGCACCACCAAAACCTTTAAAGCCAAAATCATTCGTTACCATACTTGCGCCTTTTGGTAATTCTTTACCGCCAACAGCACCCGCGCCCGCAGCTAAACTATGTACATCAGCAGGAATGTTAATAACACTCCAATGCCACCAACCACTACCTGTTGGTGCATCAGGATCATACATCGTAACAGCGAAGCTTTTTGTTCCAGCAGGAACATCTTTCCATGTTAATTGTGGTGATACATTCTTGCCTGTACAACCCCATTGGTTAAACAGTTGCTGATTTTGTAATGTTTTATCATTAGTAATATCGTGGCTCGTTAGCACCATCGCTTGCGACATAAATGCAGGAACTGCTAGAAGTACAGCTGCTACTACTTGTTTGATCTTCATTGTTAGTACTCATCATTATAGATTAATAACGATTTAACAGCATAATGTTATTCTAAATTGGTATACTGCCAAACACTTTTTGTTCGTTTTGAATTATATGCACAAAAAATAAATACTACAAATCGATAATAATATTTTGTGAACTTAGAAAAAATAACTTGAAGGTATACCAATGCGGGTCATCCCACCAATAAAAGCCATTGTCTATTTTGAAGCCGCTGCAAGACTACAAAGCTTTAAACTAGCCGCAGAAGAATTATATGTAACGCCAGGGGCTGTTAGTCATCAAATAAGCACACTTGAAGATTTTATAGAACAAAAATTATTTCAGCGACATAACCGCAGTATTACTCTCACTAATGCAGGTCTTCGTTACTTTAGTCGAACAACAATAATTTTAAATGAACTAGAACAAGCAACGGCCGATCTCGGTATCTCTAAAAAAAATCAAAAGTTAACCGTTGCGATACCACCTGCGTTATTAAATAAATGGCTTTTGCCACTCATTAATATTCGACAGTTATCTCAGCAAGGGATCTCGCTCAATTTTATTGATACATTAGAAACGCTCGATTTTGGCAAAGAGAATATAGACATTGCGATTCGATATGGATTAAAGCCACCAGAGCAACATGAATATGATGTCTTATTTAAAGAAAAGATGGTTGCAGTCTGCACTCCTGATTATATTCCTTCATCTAAAGTAAAACTCACAGAGCAACTACTCAGTGAAATCACATTGATAGAAACGACTAATCGTCTAATTCAATGGGATCTTGTTTTACATAATATGAAGATCAAACCGAACAGAAATCAGAATAAAGTTTTTTTCCAAAACTCAATTCAAGCCATAGAGGCGGCTTGTAACGGTTTAGGCATCGCTTTTGTAAATAGAATCTTAGTCCAAAAGCAACTTAATGATGGCACCTTGGTTGAACGACTCAACATCACTTACATTAATGATAAAATGCCAACTTATTATCTCGTGTGTCCTCAAGATAATAAAAATAACCCATCAACAGTTTTGTTATACAATTCTATTTTGCAACTATCTAAAACCAAATAAAAACGGATGATCATTGTATCTTCATCCGTTTATTCTTAAAGCAACTTAATCCTGTTTTAATTGACTATCTGTTAATGCCCTATCATCAGCGATAGCATCTAGCAATCGCTGTAATGATTCTAGTGATTGTTCAAGACTTCCTGAATGCTCTTGAACAATCACGTCTATCTGTTGTTGATAGTCAGATAAATGTCGCATAATCCCCAACCATTCGACTAGTATTTTTCATTTAACACTGTATCACGTGCACGAGACCAGCCATTAGCATAACAAGCCGCTATTTTAGCTTCTTTGTCAGATTTAATCATTGTTGTATCTGTATTAAGTTTTACTTGTAACTTTTGACATTGGCTATCGATAGCACTTTTATAATGCTCACCTTGACTTGATAAATTATAAACTTGATCTTTTGCTGTTGCTTCAGCTTGTTGATAGCAATGAATCAAGCCTTGCTCATCAAAATTTTGGTTATCAATACAGGATTGAACCACAATCGAATTACCAGATATCTCAGCTGCATTAGCATAAGAAAAACATAAAGAAGATAACAGTGCGATTGATAGAGACACGTTTTTAACTAATGATGACATATTTACAAACTCATATATATTTTTTATATAGTACAACGATATATACCAACACGATATATAAACAACAAAAAAAGAGCAGTGTAAAAATAACATTACGTTTATTGATTGTTTAATTTAGATATGAAGCCAATAAATTTATAAATTTACCACATCCAACAGAATATTACATTAATATTACATAAATGTTACAATTAATGTTTGCTTTTTATTAACATTTATATTTATATTTATATAATCAACAAGGTGTTCACGGATTGATTGCACCCCTGCATTTATTTATTAAGGATGAATAAAATGGAAACGACAAGTTTTGAAGTGGATGTAATACGCCTATATCTTAATGATATTTCAAATAAACCTTTACTTAATAAAGATGATGAAATTCAATATAGCCGTAAGTCTTTAACTGGCGATCTTGCTTCAAAAAAAATTCTTATTGAATCTAATTTAAGGCTTGTCGTTAGCATTGCAAAAAAATATCGTGCTTCTAATCTCTCATTAAGTGATCTTATCGATGAAGGTAACATTGGTTTAATGACTGCCGTTGAAAAATTCGATCCAGAAAAAGGGTTTCGTTTCTCTACTTATGCTTCATGGTGGATTAAACAAACCATCGAACGTGCTATTCACAATCAAAACAGAACTATACGTTTACCAGTCCATATTTCTAAAGAAATCAACACATTAATTCGTACTCATCGTGAGCTAATGAAGCGAAATAATAATGAACCTACTCACGAAGATATTGCGCAAGCACTCAATAAAGAAAGTAAAGAAATATCAGCCTTATTCTCTAATGAAGTCAATGTTATTTCACTCGATCAAACCATTGGTGATACTGAACAATCACACACCATTGCTTATTTAGTGGCGGATGAACAAATAACATCACCGAGTGCAGAGGTCGATAATGATGACATGGTAAAAATCACGAACTTGATACTAAATAGAATGAATGCAAGAGATAAGGAGATCATCTGTCGTCGTTATGGCCTGATGGGCTACGAACCGCATACATTACAAGAAGTTGCCGATGCTGTTGGACTAACAAGAGAACGTATACGTCAACTTCAAATAAAATCCTTAAGTAGTTTAAAACGTTCACTAGCACGAGAAAATTATGATTTAGATATTTTATTTTCAAATATAACTTAAAAAAATAAAATAAGTGTGTTTATGGTTCTATTTTATAGCATTCTGCTACAACTCTTTTCTAAAAATAAATATAAACTTGCAATCACACGATTTCATTCAAACAGCAATAATCTTTTAGGCCAAATATCTTACGACTCTTGAAGCTTGTTTGTTCACTCTTCGGGGATTATTGATAATCATCAATTCTATTTTGATATAAAAAAACCTCGTCATTTCTGGCGAGGTTTAAAATGTGGCGGAGAGATAGGGATTTGAACCCTAGATACGCTATAAACGTATGCCGGTTTTCAAGACCGGTGCTTTCAACCACTCAGCCATCTCTCCATGCTGCAAATACTACTCGCTATTTTTAGTTATGTAAATCAGTAGCCGTTTGACTGCGTAATAAAGAGACAAAAGCCTCTACTTCTCTAAATCACTTACCTATCCCAACGTTATTCATCAACTATTCTGATCATTTCTACACAGTAATGCTGCATAACTGGCAATTGCGTCACTGAATGAAGGGAATATCATTAAATGCATTCGTGCAGTTATCTTGCACATTTTGTTAGCGTAAAAGGAAGCATTGCTATGCCAACTGACACTACTTTTGATCATTCTGATTTACTTCACTCACTCATTTCTCGACAATCGCTACTTGCGAATAACCGAATTCAATATATTGCTTATGCAGCAGCACTCGCGACACAAAATAGTACCGTGCTACAACGTATCAAACAGCAAGTCGGTGATATTAATAGCTTACAATTCGCCGATATTAATCACGCTGTCATGCGTATGGCCATGACAAATAACTACTATATGGCAATTCAAAACTTACATTTATCCAATATCAAACAAACTAATGCGTTAGAGCTCAAACCATTACATAGTTTAGATATCGATGATGAAACTGCTTACTACTATGCTTGCATTGCGGCATGTATGGTAAACCAAGGTTATAGTTGTCTAGATGGACATGTTGAATTATTACGATCATTGAATGAATCGGATGATGCAATCAACGCAGCTCTACGTTTAACAGCTTCAATTATGGCAATGGCGCAAGCTGATTTTATTAGTCAATATACTCAATGCTAAAGAAGCGAACTCACAGTTTAAATTTCAGATGCAAAAAAGCCCCGTCATTGCTGACGAGGCTTAAAATATGGCGGAGAGATAGGGATTTGAACCCTAGATACGCTATAAACGTATGCCGGTTTTCAAGACCGGTGCTTTCAACCACTCAGCCATCTCTCCATGGCGCGAATAATACGGAGATAATATGTAGATGTAAATACCCATCTAAATTAAGTGGTTACTATTACAGCGTTATCTTACTATTTACTCTTTCAGCAAGATCAAACACAGCATAAATGCTTATTCTTTGTACTATCTCACCCTATCTCTGACTCTAACTGTCGGAGATAACTTTTCATAAACTCGATCCGTTTAACCGCTTCAATCTTCGCAGCATCTGTTTGCATGGTGTCAGCTAAACCAAGTAACTTAATATAAAAGTGATCTAGGGTGTAACTCGTGTCATCAGGTTGTCGGTTTTGACAAAAAGGATCGTCAAGAGCATACAATGGTCGACCTAAAGATGTGCCAACCTGAATACACCGTGTTAAACCTATCGCGCCAAGTGCATCTAATCTATCAGCATCTTGAACAATTTTTGCTTCCAATGTTAACGGTTTAATATCAGCACTAAAGCTATGCGCCACAATCGCATGATGAATCTCATCATGATGGTCAACGAGTAACTTTTTGTCAGATAAAAACTCGATCGCTTTATTAGCTGCAAGTGTTGAAGCTTGTTTTCTTCGAGGGTCATTTTTAGTAACGGCAACACAGTCATGTAAATAGACCGCAGCAAGAGTAATGTTTAATCGTGCTTGCTCTTGCTTAGCAAGCTGTTTTGCTACTTTCACCACACGTAAAGCATGCGCTTTATCATGCGCTGCATCTGCACTATTTAACAGCTCAAGCTCTGTCGTTAATATTGATTCTAATGTCTTGAGATGCATATCATCGCCTCTGATAATCAAAAGCCGACATCATGTCGGCTTCAATACTTATATTTCTTTATGCGACGAGCATTACTCTTCGTCAAACTCTTCATCATCGAATTCGACAACAAAGTTATCTTCTAAGTAATCAACAACACAACCAACAGCGGCTGATGATACTGAGAATGTATTTGGCTCTACACCTGCTTGCTTAGACATTTCAAGTACAGCCAGTGCGGTATGTTCGTCATTAAAGCCAACATCAAACTGTTTAGCGATATCGCAGCTTGTTTGATAAAGCTCATCCGTTAAGATGACCTCGCCATAGTATTCGCCATCGTCTAAATCAAAATTATCAACCAGTACTTCTATAATGATCTCGTAGTAATTTTGAAAATCCATCACTTAACCTTTTTAACCAATAAAATAAGCAGAAAAGCGTTCTGCTTGAAGATCGTTATAGTTTCATAATCTTGTTTTACACACAATAAAACAAATCCCCCCACAGTAAGTGGGTGACCAGTCTTAGCAGAGCTAACTTAAAAATAGAGTATCAAACATCAAATCATTACTCTTAAGCTAATTTATAGTAAAATCATTCAAACCCAAGCACTAGACGACTGGTCTAATTTATTCTATAGTGACTTCATGAACGAAAAAACAATTGATACACGGCAGCACATTCTTAATGTTGGTTACCAGCTAGTGGTCACGAAAGGATTTACGAGTGTTGGTTTATCGCAATTATTAAGTGCGGCAGAAGTACCTAAAGGCTCTTTTTATCATTATTTCAAATCTAAAGAGCAATTTGGTGAAGCATTGATCCACTCTTATTTTCATCATTATTTACAACGTGTCGCTCAGGTATTAAAAAGCGAGCAAGGCACAGGCTTTGAACAACTCAATGAGTATTTCAAGCTATGGATCAAAGTTGAAAACGGCATCTGTAATGCCAATAAATGTTTGGTGGTAAAGCTCAGTGCAGAAGTCTCCGATCTCTCCGAGCCTATGCGAGAAGCATTAAAGCAAGGAGCAGATAGTGTTGTCGCTTTAATCGCCAAAACAATAGAAAGAGGAATAAAAGATGGCTCAATCGCTAACTGCGACAGCCATGTAACCGCCCAAACTCTTTATAATTTATGGCTTGGAGCAAGTTTACTCAACAAACTAAGTCACGATTTATCAGGATTACAGCAAGCATTAACAACAACACAATCACTACTGCAACCAAAATGATTATCGACAAGACACGTAATAGTGATAAACCGCAGTATTGAAAAGATAATGCCCGCCTATCTACACATTAACGATGCGATAAGGCGGGATTTTTTGAAACACCAACTAGACGACTGGTCTAATTGAAAAAAAGGAAATCAGCAATGACAGCCACTAATCGCCAACTACTATTAGCCTCTCGTCCTGTAGGCGCACCAACTCCTGAAAATTTTCATTTAACAGAAACAACGATCCCAAGCCCGCAACAAGGCGAGTTACTACTTAAAGCCGTTTATCTCTCACTCGATCCTTATATGCGTGGGCGTATGAGTGATAAAAAATCCTATGCTGAGCCTGTCGGTATTAATGAAGTGATGGTCGGTGGCACGGTATGCCAAGTAACCGCTTCTCACCACCCTGACTATCAAGTGGGTGAATGGGTATTAGCGTATTCTGGTTGGCAAGATTATGCCGTTTCAAATGGTGAAGGATTAATAAAGTTAGGAATGAATCCCAGTCACCCATCCTATGCATTAGGAGTAATGGGTATGCCAGGCTTTACCGCATACATGGGGCTACTCGATATCGGTCAACCAAAGCAAGGTGACACTATCGTTGTTGCTGCTGCAACTGGCGCAGTAGGCTCTATGGTTGGTCAAATTGGTAAGATAAAAGGCTGTCGTGTTGTTGGTATCGCAGGTGGTAACGAAAAATGCCAATATGCAAAAGAGACATTAGGATTTGATGAATGTATTGATCACCATGCTGCTGACTTTGCACAACAATTAGCAGATGCATGTACCGATGGCATTGATATTTATTATGAAAATGTTGGCGGTAAAGTCTTTGATGCAGTGCTTCCTCTCCTTAATACAGGCGCACGCATTCCGCTTTGTGGCTTGATCTCTCAATACAATGCAACATCGCTTCCAGACGGCCCAGATCGTATGAATATGTTAATGGGACAACTACTGGTTAAGCGTATCAAGATGCAAGGTTTCATTATTTTTGACGATTATGCTCACCGTTATGACGAATTTGCACAACAAATGTCGCAATGGCTTGCTGAAGGAAAAATTCATTACCGTGAAGATAGAGTCGAAGGCCTAGAGCAAGCTCCACACGCTTTTATTGGCTTACTTGAAGGTAAAAACTTCGGCAAAGTTGTAGTTAAAGTTAGCTAACTAAACCTAAAAAGGACTTATCATGATCATATTGCACCATCTTAATCAATCTCGTTCAAAGCGTATTATCTGGCTACTTGAAGAGCTAGGTGTTGAATATAAAATTCAACCTTATTGCCGAGACAAGGTCACATTTCTTGCGCCACCAGAACTTAAAAGTGTTCATCCACTAGGTAAATCACCGGTATTGGAAGATAACGGAATGATCATTACTGAATCAGGCGCTATCACAGAATATTTAATTGAAACTTACGGTAACGGTAAATTTATGCCTGAACGTGGCACTCAAGCCTATATTGATTATATTCAATGGCTGCATTTTGCCGAAAGTTCAGCCATTTTACCGTTACTTTTAAAGATGTTTGTCACCAAAGATGGTGCAAAAATGAATTTCCTTGGTGATTATGCTGACATGGAAACTCAGAAAGTAATGCAATATTTTGATCAACGGTTAGCTGATAAAACTTACCTTGTAGAAGAGCGTTTAACGGGTGCCGATTTCATGATGTCATTTATTGCTGAAATCCTTGGTAACTATGGCGTATTAGCTGCGTTTCCAAATATTCAACGTTACGCAGAGCAGTTACAAACACATCAAGGCTACCAAACCGCTCAAGCGTTAGAATTACAATATAACGGCGAATAAACCAGTCTCTAAAGCCAAACAGGTCGTTGTTTGGCTTTTACTATACTATTGATTTACAGTGTGAATAGCAGGCTTTCTGCATACAGAAGCCATCACACTTCAGTAACAATATAGATTTTATATACAAAAAGCCCCGTCATTACTGACGGGGCTTCATTGTGTTGGCGGAAGTCTGGACTGGCATTCCAGCGGGACTCTCGACCTCGGCTAGGTGCATCAAGACATACCAACAACAGATTAAACTTTAGATACAAAAAAGCCCCGTCATTACTGACGAGGCTTCGTTGTGTTGGCGGAGCGGACGGGACTCGAACCCGCGACCCCCGGCGTGACAGGCCGGTATTCTAACCAACTGAACTACCGCTCCAATTCTTTATGAAACCCGATAAATCGAATCTCTAGAATATGGCGGAGAGATAGGGATTTGAACCCTAGATACGCTATAAACGTATGCCGGTTTTCAAGACCGGTGCTTTCAACCACTCAGCCATCTCTCCAATGGCGCGAATAATACGTAGTTAAGCTAAGCTTGTAAACATCTTTATTCATTATTTTTATCAGATGCTTATTATCTGTACGACCACCTCAAATAACGCTCAAAAGTACATTAGCAATACTATTCAATAAGCCCTTTTTCTAATGCATATTTCGCTAACTCGGCTGTTGAATGCAATTCAAGCTTATGTTTTATATTCTGACGATGCGTCTCAACGGTCCGATAACTAATCTCTAATGCTTTAGCAATTTGCTTACTGCTCAGCCCTTCGGCAACATGTTTAAGTACCCTTTCTTCGCGACGGCTCAAAGGATTAATATCAGGGCTTTTCACTGGTGAAGATGTCTGAGTAAAAATAGTTTGGCTCGTCGTTTCACAAAAATATGTCGCACCTTGATTCACTGTTTTAATCGCTTGAACCATTTTTTCTGCCGAAATTTCTTTCAACATATAGCCCATTGCACCAACCTGCATTACCTTCATGATATATTCACGGTTGTCATGCATCGTCAGCATCAATACTTTTGCATTAGGCAGTGTTTTTTTAATTTGCTCTGTTGCATCAATACCATTCATGATGGGCATACTGATATCCATTAAAATAACGTCAGGTTGAAGATAACTGACGGTATCTAGTGCCTCTAAGCCATTACTTGCAGTACCAATGACCTCGATATCAGGCTCTAATTGTAACCTTGCCATAAAACCATCAATCACCACTTGATGATCATCGACTATCACAATTTTAATCGTTTGTTCTGTCATACACTAAACCATCCAAGTTTAATAATACGGTGAGTTCAGTACCAAATCCGGGCTCACTATTAAGATCAAACTCGCCACCAATAAACTCCACTCGCTCGCGCATATTTCGCAAACCAATCCCTTTTAAATGATAACGATTTTGGCTATCAAATCCTTTTCCATTATCTCGAATGATCAATTGCAATAACTTTCCAAGTTGTTTCAAATGCACTTCAACATGCGTCGCATCTGCGTGCTTAACAATATTATTTAGCGATTCTTGTACTACCCGATAAAGTGTTGTTGCAACATCAGAGTCTAGCTTTCCAGCCTTTGTATCAAATAGCATATCAACTGATGTACCGGCGTGAGATTGATAGTCTTGTAATAATGTGGTGAGTGCCGCTTCTAAACCAATATCATCCAGAGAGCTTGGGCGTAATTTATGAGAAATATGCCTTACTTCATTAATCGCTAATGTTAAGGAATGCATCGATTTATTCAGGTAATCGACAAACTTTACATCAATGGACTGAAGGCTAAGTAACTCTAAGTGACATTTACTTGAGACTAATAACTGATTGATCCCATCATGTAATTCTCGGGCGACATGTTTTTTTTCAGCTTCTTGAAATAAGACCGTTTTATGCGCTAACTCTTTAAGATTTCTATCAGCCAATCGATGTTCATGTAAGTTAATTGCCAATGTGATCACGATAATTACTGCGACAGTTATTGTTAATATCACCACAATGGAAAAGAAGATCGTATCAATATTATGGTTAATCGCTTGCTGCATAATCGCGACATCTTGGCTGACATCTTCAATATATAATCCGGTACCAATCATCCAATCCCATTTATCTAACCATGCGGAATAACTTAACTTAGTAACCGTTTCTCCCGTTGATGGTTTCTGCCATAAATACTGATGATAGCCCCCCCCACTTTGTGCTTGCGATAACAAAGAAGCAATTAAAAAATCGCCTTGTTCATCTTGTATCTTAATAAGATTTTTACCAATCAACTCAGGCATGATCGGATGAACTAAACTAACTCCATTTTTATCATAAACAAAAAAGTAACCGTCTTTTCCATAACGTAAATTAGTCAATATTGCTTTAACACGCTGCTGCGCTATATCAACATCAATTGTAGAATCATGATAAATATGGGAAATGGCATTTAAAGCAAGATCAACGCTGTCTTTCAATGCTGCTTCTTTGGCATCAATTAAACTATCACGAAAAACAGTGACTTCTTTCTGGCCTAAGGTTTTTGCCTGGTAAATCGATATCCAACTGATACTGACAGTCACAATCAGTAACGGTAATAAAGTTAATAAGATCAATTTTGCTTTTAATGGCATAGAGACCTCCAAACAGCAAAAAGCTGATGTTTTACCACCAGCTCATATTAACAATTTATTATCATTTTTTACTTTTATAGATCACATTATCAATATTAACCCATGCCATAGAAATTCGGGAAAATCAAAATAGAAGCCAGTACCGCAATTTGAATAGCGATAAATGGCATAACTCCACGGTAAATATCACGTGTCGTGACACCTGCAGGTGCAACACCTTTCAAGTAAAACAAACTAAAGCCAAATGGTGGTGTTAAAAATGAAGTTTGAAGGTTCATCGCGACAAGTATGGCAAACCAAGTCATATTTAATCCCATCGCTTCGGCAACAGGCGCTAAAATCGGTACGATAATGAAACAGATCTCAACAAAATCGATAAAGAAACCAAGTATTAAAATAACCAGCATAGTGATGATCAAAAATCCCCACTTTTCACCGGGTAGCGCCATCATCCATTCTTCAACTAAGTAATCACCACCAGTGTAGGTAAATGCCATCGAAAATGCGGTCGCACCTAACAAAATAGCAAAGACCATTGCCGTGACTTTTACCGTTTCTTTTGCAGCCTCATAGATCATTTTCCAACTAAACATGCGATATAAAATTGCTAACACAATCGCGCCAAATCCACCTAATGCAGCAGACTCTGTAGGCGTCGCAATACCTGCAAAAATAGAACCTAGCACCACGATAATTAATGCTAATGGTGGAATAACCGCTTTTAACGCAGTAAAAACCTCTTGCGAACGACTAATGCTGTCATCTCGCTCAATTGGCTGTGCCGCTTCAGGGTTAAGCTTGGCATAAATTAAAATATAAGCGACGTACGCACCTACCAATACAAAACCCGGTAAAATAGCCGCTTGAAATAAATCACCAACAGGCACACCTAGCACATCACCTAATAGTATTAATACAATCGATGGTGGAATAATTTGTCCTAATGTCCCCGATGCACAGATAGTTCCACACGCAAGGCCTTTATCGTAATTATATTTGAGCATAACGGGTAATGAGATAAGCCCCATCGCAACAACAGATGCCCCGACCACACCCGTTGATGCCGCGAGTAATGCACCAACGAGTACAGTCGAAATTGCAATACCACCACGAACGCCACCAAACAGACGCCCCATTGACTCTAATAACTGCTCAGCTAAACGGGTTTTCTGGAGCACTAAGCCCATAAAAACAAACAGAGGCACCGCCATAAGCACCGTATTTTCCATGATTGACTGAATGCGATAAGGCATAAATGCAAACATGTCGAAACCTTCAGCCCAAACACCAAAAATTAAGGCTATTCCGCCAAAAGTAAATGCCACAGGAAAGCCCAGTAATAAGGCAAATAATGCGACAAAAAACATCACGATTCCGATCATTGACGTATTCCTTTACTGATCTTGTTTTAATGCCGCGTGGTGCGGATTAAATAAGGTATTTAATGAGTGAACAACCAGCCCTAAACCGCTGATCGCCATTAAGCCAAATGAGAGAGGGATCATTGTTTTAATTATCCATCGATAAGCAAGACCACCAGGATCGCCAGATGTTTCGCCTAATGCATAGCTCTCTTTGGCGAAATCAATGCCATACCATGCCACCAGTAAACAAAAAGGTAGTAAAAAGAAAAGTGTACCTAAAATATCAATGATCGCTTGGCTTTTACGGGATAGACGCTCATAAAAAACATCAACACGAACATGTCCCGCAGAACGGATCGCGTAAGGAACGCCAAGTAAAAACACAGCGGAAAACAGGTGCCATTCCATTTCTTGAAGGGCAATGGAAACATCATTAAAAACGTAGCGCATAACAACGTCATAAACGACATTAACTAATAATAATATAAATAGGATACTGGCAAACCAACCGAGCACATCACCAATACGATTAAAAAAACGCTCTAGCGTAATCAGACTTTTCATTCCTCACTCCATGGAATCCCACCAAATACGCATAACTGCGATCTTATATGCATAAATGGCAGGATAATAACGTCCTTATTTAAACAGACTTATTGCGCTTGGCTATTAAGGTAGGCACGATGAGATATATTGGTCCATGAACGTACCTGGTTTAGATAATCCGCTTGTGATTTTTGAATCGCTTTTGCTTGTTCATCTTTTTCTGCATGTTGTGCAAGGAGGCGATCATTCGCGTCACGTAATGCTTTCATCACTGCTGGCGGGAAATCTTTCACTTTTATATCAGGGTAAGTTTGTTGAATTGTTGACCAGTTTTTACCGCTTGCATGAGTAGCTTGGGTATACATATCATAAGCCGCAGTACGCATTGCAACACGTAAGATCTCTTGAAGATCGGCAGGTAAACGCTCCCATGTGCGCTTATTTACTAGGAACTGTAATTCTGATCCTGGCTCATGCCAACCTGTGTAGTAATAAGGTGCTATTTTATGAAAACCCATGCGCAAATCTAATGATGGGCCTACCCACTCAAGCGCATCAATGGTATTTCGCTCAAGTGAAGTATAGAGCTCTCCTGGTGCAATATTGGTTGGCTTAGCACCAACTTCAGCAAGAATTTCACCCGCAAAACCAGGGATTCTCATTTTCAACCCTTTCAGATCATCAACGGTATTGATCTCTTTTTGAAACCATCCCCCCATTTGAATATCTGAATTACCGCCAGGAAATGAAAGCAAGTTATGAGGTGAATAGACTTGCTCCATCAACTCCATACCACCACCATGATAGAACCACGCATATTGCTCAGCAGGGGTCATACCAAAAGGCATAGAGGTAAAGTATAAGGTGTTTGGAACCTTCCCCTTCCAGTAATACGATCCTGAATGTCCCATGTCGTATTGACCAGATTTCACCATATCGAAGATACCAAGTGGTGCTTTATGCTTATTGGCAGAGTCAATACGAATTTTCAAACGGCCGTTAGACATTTTTTCTGCCATCGCCGCCATGTTCTTTGTGGCATCACCAAAGATCGGAAAATTGGGTCCCCATGTTTCAGCTAATTTTAAACGGTATACTTTTTCTGATGCTTGTGCGCTTGTTGCCAGAATAGCAACACACCCTAGTGCAACGATTAGGCTTTTTTTCACCACACGTTTCACTACGCTACCAATAATAGTCATTCACTCATCCTTGCTTTATATGATTAGGCTACAAAATGATGTTCAACATACTTTGGCTTAACGCTATACAAGATAAAATGAGAAGGACTACGGATTAAAAGTTAAAAATCGTTAATAAACACAAAAAGAAAACCACGTATAAAATCGTATCGATAAAATTTAAATTATTATTTATCAATAAGTTATAAAAAAACTTACACTACGTATTTATACGTAATAATCAAGAATAACGATTCGCTGAATAAGATATAATTTATGTGAACTCTGCACATTTAATTCATTCCGTATAAGAAGAAATTAGTTGAAATATGAAGCTTCATCTAATGTCATGGAAATGACAACTGTGGTAGGATCCCTCGAAATTAGCTTAACAACAAGTAACTAATGTTGCTTAAACGTTAATAAACAGAATCAAGCACTATTAAATGTCATTACTATCAATGACATCACTGAGAGATATTTACATTGGTTGATCTATTAAAAGAAGTATTAGGCTGGACTTCCGTCGTCTTATATATCCTGCTTACTATATTTAACAGCATGAAATTCACTCGTTATGCTGCTTTTGCATCTGCAACAAATGATACTGTTTGGTCAATTCTAATGGGATGGTGGCCGAAAGTAATTTTAAACCTTTCCGTTAATGCGATTAATGCTTATCGCTATGTAAAAGACTTCACCAAAATGGGGAAGGCAATAGTCCACACACTTGCTGCCATTATGGCATCTGCCATTATATATATAACTTACGTTGCTATTAGTGCTTTCATTGCAGAGCCAACGATTACTGTCGCATTACAATATTTAGATTTAGCCGTTATTGTTGCCGCGCTTTATATGACTTCACTGAAAAATTATCGCATGTTAATGCTGACATCAGGTTTTGTTGGTATGGCCGGATATTATGGCAATCCACAAATGATGATCATTAAAGCATTAGTGATTGTTATTATGAGCTACAAACTATATTCGACACGTCATCAGACACAAGAACAACTACTAGCTGAAAATCATTAAGATCTCACTGGTTTATTAATAAGCTGTAGAGCGCAACGTTCTGCAGCTTTTTTATAACGAGCGCCACATTATCCTACCTTTTGCACATTCAATTCAGTGCCAAAATCAACCTAGCCCTTTACTACACATAGAGAATGACACTCACCAAGTAAGTAGCCTACATATAGTTTCAATCATGGATACGAATAAATGTGTCAGGATCATCGACAAAATAGGTATGTTGAACATTAAGCCGTTCATAGAAGGATCATAGCTGGGAGAATCGATGCTAAGGGACAACTGCTTTTTATCGCGATGGTGTGGAAGGCAGCACTGGAGGCGCTCTATCACGTTAGTTGTGACGTTCAATGTTTTTATTAACGAGGATACAGAATAAACAAGGGAGAGAAAGTTATTATTGTTGGCAATATGGGAAAATAAAGGAAGTGTATGTAAGCCAACATAACCATAGACAAATGATGATTTTTACTTACTAACGGGTAACTATTCGCTAGTTTTAGTTTAAGGCAGACACCCCGTTCTGCCTCTCTGCTTTAAATAAACCATGACTTGCAAACATGTTATTTTAAACCTTAATCAACAATTGAAAAATGCCCAATCTCTTTATTATTATGATTAGTAATAATGCCTTTTTCTGATTGTTCACAGTACGTAAAGTTGACATCTAATGTATCTAGCTTACCGTTAATTAAAACATGTCGGCGCAATACATCACTATTTAACTGATGCATAGATGCATTCCAGCTAAGATCATTAACCTTGAAGTTGATAATCATAATATACCTCTTTAAATTGTCGCGTTGATGAATTCTAGCTATGACAATAGTAAAGCTAAATATCAACGGTTTTATAGCGTTATGAATTTTTAATGAAGATTATGAGTACGGCGATTAGCAAAACTGCTAGGGGTGAAACGAAGATGAGTAAAGTGTTTTGAAGAGTGTAACGCAGAAGGAATTTTTTTAATTAAGTGGTGTAACAAGTTACACCACTTAGAAATCTTATAGAAACTATAAAATTAAAGAGCTACAACGTTTGCAGCTTGAAGACCTTTTTGGCCTTGCTCTACTTCAAAAGACACTTTTTGGCCTTCAGCAAGAGTTTTGAAACCTTCAGAAGCGATAGCACGGAAGTGAACGAATACGTCAGCACCGCCATTGTCTTGAGTAATGAAACCAAAACCTTTCTCTTCGTTGAACCACTTAACGATACCAGTTGACTTAGACATAATGTGTCCCTTATATAAAATTCATAGAAAATATCGCAAAATTGCGATGCACTGAAAGCTTGAATTATTAAATACGATGAAGCGAAGGAAACACAAAGGTACAACTAAACGAAGATACTTCTGGAGATTTTCTTTAACTTAACTCTTTATTAATAACTCTGAACAACAGAGCGTAGACATAATCACATTAAACGTATTGACTGTAAACTGTTTTTTATGAAAAAAACCAAAATAAATTATAACTCACTGATTTTAAATTACTTAAAATACATATCACCTATAAAAAAAGCAGATCATTATTGATCTGCTTTTTTTCTATCACTCGATTAATGTATATTTACATTCTTAAGCACTGACTATGTTTTCTTAAACTTGAACAGTGTTAAGAGTGGTAACAGCACAATGTAAGAGACAAAAATAAATCCAAAGGTATACACAAAAGCAAGCAAAGTTGACTGCTGATGTAATAGCTCACTGATTTGGGCGATAAAATGAGGATCCGTTACAGTTGTATGCTGCATCATTGCCTGCTGCTGTAATTGCGGATTAGTTAATGTTAAATCCGCCCCTAAGGCATGCCACTCTCGTTGCTCTGTACGTGTAAAATACGTATTAACAATAGAGATACCAAATGAACCACCAATGGTTCGGCAAAGGTTGAAAATAACCGCACCACCAATTGTATCTGTATGACTTAATGTTCGATATGCCATTTGGCTTAATGGCGCGAATACAAGCCCCATCCCTAACCCCTGAACAATCGATGGCATTACTACCCAGTAATAATCAATATTCATTGAATACTGCATCATTAAGTATGTACCAAGAATATTAAAACCGAGCCCTACTGCTACTAGCATACGTGGATCTAATCTATCCATAAATCTAGCAATCACAAGTAGTACAATTGCAGAGGTTAATCCCCTAGGCGCCATGGCAAACCCTGTTGCTTCTACTGGGTAATGTAGTAACTGTTCTAGCATCATAGGTTGTAATTGGGTAATACCAAACATCCCCATTGAGAAGCCAGCCATCATTAAACAAGAAACAGCAAGGTTTCTATCTTTAAGCAACCACATAGGAGCAACATCGCCTTTAGTGATCCATGAGCGTGCGATAAAGAAAATCCACGCGATAACGCTGATCACCGCAGAGAACAGAATAAAGTTAGATTCAAACCATCCTTCTTCATTACCTCTGTCTAATACCATTTGTAACAGCCCAATACCGATAGTCATACCTATCACTAAAGGCCAATCTAGTTTGCTCTTACCGCGTCCATCTAACTTCACAAAGAAATAAAGCAGAGATAAACAAATCAAACCAATGGGTACATTAACGTAAAAAATCCAGCGCCAATCCATATTTTCGGTAATGATACCGCCAACGGTAGGGCCTAAAATAGGCCCTAATAATATCCCAACACTGAATAACGCCATTGCTTTACCACGTTCTTCAGGCGGATATATTTGCACCATGATAGATTGTGATAAGGGGATCACTGATGCGCCGAACGCGCCTTGAAATATTCTAAAAGTTACCATTTCAGCAAGGCTGTCAGCCTGTCCACATAAAGCAGACATAGCCACAAAACCGGCAACCGAAAAGAGCAATAATTTACGTACTCCAAGTTTAAGCGCCAAATAGCTCGCTAAAGGAATGAAGATCGCTTCTGCCATCGAATATGAGGTTAACACCCATGTTACTTGCTCTGAAGTTACGCCTAACGCTCCCATCATATGAGGCAAAGCAACATTCGCGATAGTCATATCTATCAGCACCATAATGGCAGATAGCATGACAGCAAAAGTGATCAACAACCGATTGGCTGGCGTTAACGTAGCACCCGTCATTACTTAGTCTCTGTTAACGTATCAATAGTGACTTCCGCACTCGCTCCAACACGAAGTAAAGGCTTACCTTTTAAATCATCAAATTGAATACGAACAGGGAAACGTTGAGGTACTTTAACCCAATTACCCGTTGCGTTTTCAGGAGGGAGTAATGAGAACGATGAACCGCTTGCTGGTGATAAGGCAATAACGTGGCCTTGATATGTCACATCTGGGTACATATCTAAAACAATACTGGCTTTCATGCCTGGTTTTAATAAACCAATCGACTTTTCTTTGTAATTAGCTTGAAGCCACGCCGTATTATCTTCAATCAAAGGCATGACAGATAACCCTGGCGATACAATACTGCCAGGTCGGACACTCACCTTACCTAAACTACCATCATGGGGAGCATAAATATTGGTGTAGGATAAATTCAACGTCGCTTGGCTTAATGCTGCCGCCGCTTGTTTAACCTGAGGCGCTTCATCACCTTTAGCACCTTGCTGGTTAATTAACTGGCTCATTTTAGCACGCGCAGCTTCTAATGCTGTTTGAGCGGAGGCTAATTTAGCTTTAGCATCATCACCTTCCTGTAAAGGTAATAATTTGCGATTCACTAAATCCATTACTCGACGATAATTTTTTTGCACATCAACAAGCGTAGCGTCTGCTGATCGTACATTAGCACTTGCCGCTAAAATTGCATCATCTGTCGCTTTATTTTCTTGTGTCGCAACTTCATACGCAGCTTTTGCTTTTTCTAACTCTATTTCAAAAGGAGCAGGATCAATCGATAATAATAAATCGCCTTCCGCTACATGCTGGTAATCATTCACATTGACTGTAAGTACTTTGCCACTAATTTGTGGTGCAACATATAAAATATTGGCGTGGACATAGGCATCATCCGTCGCTGGATATAACTTTTGATGGCGAATATAAAAATACCCAGCCGTTCCTAACAGTGCAGCTAAAAGTACAAAAATTAATAGATTACGGAACATATGTGAATCATTTTCTGGCGTCTGAAGTTGTTCAGACGGCGAGTTATCAGTCGTTGCCATTAAAATATCCTATTTAGCTGAAATATCGCTAAATTTGAGTCTAGATGATAAATATATATTGTTGTAATAAATCACGTATTTACAAATCACTGCCCCAAAATGCTGGTTGGGATTTTGTAAATTCTAATTGCGAAGACATTAGCCACTCTCTTAATGCTAATGGGTATAAATTACTCGTTACCAGATCTTCTTTTTTTAACCAAAAATAATCGATATGAGCTTCACAACTCTTAATAGTATCAAGATTATTATCTGTTTTTGATGACAATAAAAATAATAAGCATAGTTCAGTATTTAATTCTTGCCCTATATGCCAGTTATTTTCTACGGCCCCCAAAAAACAATCAATGTTAACCTTTAAGTTCGCTTCTTCATTCAATTCTCGAATCACCGTTGTCGCTGCTGATTCTTTTGCATCAATATGTCCACCAGGTAAAAATGTTTTATCATCACCTTTAACTCGGGTTACAAGCACTGCATCAT
Organism: Photobacterium sp. GB-72; assembly: GCF_003026095.1. Classification (NCBI taxonomy): domain Bacteria; kingdom Pseudomonadati; phylum Pseudomonadota; class Gammaproteobacteria; order Vibrionales; family Vibrionaceae; genus Photobacterium; species Photobacterium sp. GB-72. The sequence continues at coordinate 134,915 of NZ_PYNV01000008.1, forward strand.
CGTTAATTAAAATACCGCGAGCAGTTGAGTGAAAATGCATATTAAACCCTTTATATTATATGGGATTTATAATCCATAGCTGAATATTCACTCATCGTTAGATGAGTAATAACGGATAAATTACAAATCCGAAAAGAACCTATCGGCTAATCTATCTATATATTTAAATAGAGTTATAGATCTAATAGTATACGAAAAAACAACATGTTCTCTTAACTTTCAGCCAATCATTTATGCAATGTAATATATCAAAATAAGTCATTTAAAATAGCGTTCCAACCAAACAGCCTTATTTTATAAATAACCCTCATTGAACATAAAAAAACGCTGATACTTTCATATCAGCGTTTTCATTTAAAAATTGATCACTTACATACTGACTTTATCAACTAAATAGAGAATTGAGCGATACTCTATCCCGCTATGTTCAGATAGCCCTAACTCACAAGTACGACTATTTGAATAACCTTCAGTACAGTCTACAGGTACTTGACGTTTTAAAGGCGCTAGTGAACTTGCATTAAGTTCTGGTTTGGTAAAACCTTTATCGCCAGCAAAACCGCAACATGTAATGTCATCTGGAATAATCACTGTCTTCGCACAAGCTTTCGTGACTTTTTCCATCACCCCAGCTAACCCTTTACGACGTGAAGTACAGGTAATGTGTAACATCACAGGCTCTTCTTGCTGTGTTATAGCTAATTTGGGCAATACATAATTTGCGACAAATTCAAAAGGCTCGTAGATTTTAATTTCACTGCGTAGTGTTTCTTTTCCTGTACTTGCACAAGGGCTGGTATCCATTAATACAGGATAGGTTCCTTGGCTAGATGCTTCCCATAACGCATTTTCTAATTGCTGTGCTTTTTTCGCTGCCGTTTCAGGAAAACCTTTACTGGTATATGGCATACCACAACATTGATTGTTTAAATCCTTCGGAATAACAACTTCATAGCCCGCTTTTTCAAGCAGAGAGATCGTCACATCGACTAATGGTCGAGGATCTTTTGCATTCGCTTCAGTGCCCATTGTACGTGCAGAACAACTCGGGAAATAAACGATCTTTTCTCGACCCACTTTTTTAACTTTCAACATTTCAGTGGATTTTACCGCGACAGGCATATGTGAAGACCACATCGGAATACGATGACCCGATAAGTCATAAGCCGCCTTCGTCAACTTACGCATTTTATTAGTGCCAAGTACCTTATGCATACCATTTGCGACAGTTAAACCAGTTTTAGCTACTGACGTAACAGTTGAAAAATGATCAGCAGTCCAGTTCGCAATTTGTTTTGCTTTATCTGTATGGTTTTGACGTAATTTACGAACAAGATCGCCGGTATTGATCCCAACAGGGCAACGATCGGCACATAATCCTGTTGCGGCACAGGTATCTAGGCCGTAGTAACGATAGGTTTTTTCCATCTGAGCAAGACGGCTAGGATCTTCGTTAGTTTTTCTTAAGCGAGAGATTTCACGAAATACTGTATTACGTTGGCGTGGTGTTAACGATAAATTACGAGAAGGACAAACAGGCTCACAGAAACCACATTCAACACACTTATCAATCAACTCATCCGCTTCAGGCATCCCTTTTAAGTTTTTGATATGTGATTCTTTGTCTTCATTGATGATCACACCAGGGTTTAAAATGCCGCGCTTATCAAAAATGCGTTTAATATTTTGCATTAATTGATAGCCATCAGCGCCCCACTCAAGCTCGATAAACGGCGCCATATTACGCCCAGTACCATGCTCTGCTTTTAATGACCCTTTATAATCAACGGCCACTAACTGAGCCACTGCATCCATAAAATCACTATAACGTGTTATTTCTACTTGGCTATCAAATGACTGCGTGAATACAAAGTGTAGATTTCCCGCCAATGCGTGACCAAAAATGATCGCTTCATGGTAATTGAACTGAGTAAATAACTCCTGTAGTTCACGTACAGCAGGGGCTAATTGTTCAATCGGAAAGGCTACATCTTCAATGATAACTGTGGTTCCAGTCTCTCGCACAGCCCCCACTGATGGGAATAGCTCTTTACGGATCCCCCATAACTGCTCACAGGTTTTGGTATCACGACTAAAATCAACCTGAGCAATCGGCGAGAAACCATTAATAATAGCTAGCAACTGTTCAATTTGTTGCTGTAATGCAGCCTCATTCTCAGCATGAATCTCTATCAATAATGCCGCGGCTTCAGTATCACCTTTTTCACCAAGCTCTGCGATAAAACCTGGCATTCCTGGCTTGTCGGCAACAGAAGCTAAAGAACGGCTATCCATTAATTCAACCGCAGCGACTGAAGTTTTACTCAACTCACTTACTGCAAGGCAAGTGATCTCAATATCACTGAAAACAAACAACCCAGATGCTTTGTGTGCATGATTCACAACTGTGTTGTAAGTTACGTCAGCAATAAAACCTAATGTGCCTTCTGAACCAATGAAAAGGTGTTGCAAAACGTCAATTGGATCATCAAAGTCAATCAGTGAATTAAGACTATAACCTGTGGTGTTTTTTAAACGGTACTTATGGCGGATCTTAGCTGCCAGTTCGCTATCTTCCTGACACTGGGTGACGAGTGTCATCAACTCATCAATCATTTCTGCATGACTGAGTTTAAAAGCTTCAACACTGGCACTATCTAATGTATTTAGCACTGTACCGTCAGCTAAAACAACCGTCATCCCAGCAACTGTGCGGTAACTATTCTCTGAAGTGCCACAACACATACCTGACGCATTGTTAGCGACAATACCACCAATTTTACAGGTATTGATTGAGCCAGGATCTGGGCCAATTTTACGGCCAAATGGCGCTAAATACGCATTGACTTCAGCACCAATGATTCCCGGCTGGAGCCAAATCTGTTCACCATCATTTAATATCTCATAATCACGCCAATTTCGAGTCAGCGTGATTAACACAGAATCGGACTGAGCTTGACCAGATAAGCTAGTACCAGCAGCTCTAAATGTCACCGGAATTTGGCGCTCGTAGCACGTTTTAACGGCAAAAATCACCTCTTGCAAACTATCCAGTTGAAGGACAACTTGAGGTGTTAAACGGTAAAAGCTAGCATCGGTACCATAGGCCAGTGCGAGTGTTGGATCGGTGATAATGCGACTTTTATCTATTTGTTGTTCTAATAGCGCAATCAGTTCAAGGTAGGGCTGCTGCATCATGGCTCCATGTATATATACGAGTTAATTGTTTTATTTCTTATAGGTATATTCTACTTTACTCTGTATGGTTGATAAATATTGACTAATTCACATGTTTGTTGAAAAAAGTACACTAATAAATGAAGACGACGAATAATCTACTCCTTTTTTATCACCTAATTGATAAAGGCTCTTTTAGCAAAGCAGCCGAACACATTGGCTTAACAAAATCGGTGGTAAGCAAACGTATCACAGCACTTGAACAAGCGTTAGGCGTTCAGCTTATTTATCGGACTACACGCAAATTGACACTGACAGAAGCTGGTGATGTTTTTTATCATCATGCGAGAGAAGTCTACAATGCGGTTCAAAATGCAGAAGATGCAATGAGTGGATTGGGAGAAAGCTTAACCGGTAAAATCCGTATTACTGTCCCTACCATTTCGGGCGAACTTATTTTACCCGAAGCAATTGCAGCATTTAGCCGTCAATATCCTGAGATTCATATTGAAATGGAACTCGACAATCGCTTTGTTGATTTAGTACAGGAAGGATTTGATATTGCGATAAGAACAGGCGCAATGCCAGATTCAAGCTTTATTGCCCGTCAATTGGTTCAAGCTCGCTGGGTGATATGTGCATCCCCCAGCTATATCAAGCAATATGGCATACCAACACAGCCTTATGATTTAGAAAAACATAACTGTCTGGGTTATAGCTTCCAAGAAACAGGGGCGAACGAATGGCTAATTGAAGATACATTAGGTATTCATACCGTTAAAGTAAAAGGCAACTTTACCACTAATAACGCTTCTGCTTTACGTGGCGCGGCATTACACGGACAAGGCTTAGTCTACATTCCCAAAGTATTAGTCGCTGAAGATCTTAAAAAAGGTCGCTTGATTGAAGTTCTCACTGATTATGTTGCGAAATCATTAGGCATTTATGCGGTATATCCGTATACCAAACAGCAACCAATGAAAGTGAAACTCTTCATTGAGCATATTTATCAGTATTATCAAAAATACCGAGATACCTTTAAATAAAATGATTTAATTGATCGCCATAACTTCATACCAAGTGACATTATCACCAATATGAACATCGACTTCTTCACCGATCTCACGACCAATCAATGCATCACCAAATGGCGAAGTTGGTGTCACTATCGTGACAGAATACTGATCAAACGTTACGACTAGTCCACCAGAGCTGGGGCCCAGAAAAACAAAACGCACGTTATCATCTTCATCAGCTAACGTTACAATATGCCCAAGTAGTACAGTATCAAAGGCTTTAGGTAAGTTAGCTTGTAATACTTGATAAGCTGCTATATCAGCTTTGCACTCTTCTACTCTTTGTGCCTGACCATGCGCTAAATAAGACGCTTCAAGCGCCAATGTGTCATATTGATTTTCGGCAACATTTTCATCATCAGTCGCCGTATTATAGGCACGTAAAGCCGCTTCAGTCGCCGCTTCTAATATTTGTTGTAGCCTAATTTGTACCTGATTTAATAACTTTTGCTTATTCACTATTACTGCCTATGATCTCAAACGCGCCATATCATAATACGACTTTGTCTGAATTCATATTTTCGTCATTGTGTATCTTCCTAAAAAGCGACTTATCTAGAACAAGATCCCCCTAAAAGAGCATTTAACGATCAATTAAAAGTAACATTGACAGATATAATGACTAAAGATGTCGCTTAATCTTTGGCGAAAAATCACTAGCAATTGTCGTGTACTATCAAAACAAAATAAAACAGTCTGTTAAAGTAACCACAGCTTTAATAAAACAACAAAAGGTACACTCAATGACAGAATCAAGAGCTCCTGACTGGGATAATATAAAAACTTACGAGAAGTTATATCAGGAAATATTAGTCAACCCTGATACATCAAAGTTTCATCATTATTTTACGGAAGATTGCTATATAAATATTAACGATAAAGAATATGATGCTGATGCTTTTAAGCAACGTATGGTTTGGTTGAAAAAGAATGCAAAGGTTAAAGTTGAAGTAGTTAACTTTTTTACCTCAAAAGACGGCACTAAGATAACAGACACGCATTTATCTCACTCCGTAGATACAGAAGGAATCAAGAGAACTTTTCGTGTTATGCAACAATCCGAACTTGAAAATGGCAGGATAAAAAGATTTATCGACAATACATTTATGCTTAGTGGTAGTGATTCAGATTATAGTATTACAACAAATAAATAATTTTATTGCTTACCTTTTAGCTTCTACATCGCATAGCACCCCACTTTATGTGAGGTGCTACGTTTTTATAAATAATTAAATTTATTAGAATTTATAATCAACACTCCAAACAATTTGCTCTGTTCCTTTTAAACGAACACCATCTGTTTTGTAATTTTGATCAAGATAACGGTATGTAAGATCTGATGAAATATTATCCGTTAGTTGAACCATTGCACCTAGTTGTCCACCCCATACAAAATCAGTAGAGCTATCTTTACCACTCGCTTCTGATGTCTTAGCTGTTAATTTATTATGAGCAGCACCCATTGACGCACCAGCAAAAAGGTTAATATTAGAAGTGACTGGTACTAGGTAATCATAAGAAACTAAAAATAAATCTTGTTTATGCTTAGCCTTGATAGTTTCTTCTCCAGATTCAGCGATATTGAATTTATCTTTCTTATAACCGTAAGTTGCCATTAAGCGGTGATGGTTATCGACAATTACACCACCACGGATTTGATAGCTAGCATCTTCACTATGCATTTTAGCTGCATCTTTAAAGTTATCTAATTGATAACCCACACCACCACCCATAAATGTTTCCACATTTGTTGCCATCGCTGGCGCTGATACGATACCTGCTAAAACGACCGTAGATAAAATAGACTTTTTCATGATTTTATTCCTAACTTATTGTTATTAGTGAAAGTCATTAATCTAAAGGGAAGATTAATTGGCTTTCAAAATACCTGTGTCTTTTCGTTAGCAACAAAACTAAAGCATCTCTCCTGTACGAAAACTTAACAAATAAAACACTATTTTATTAACTAAATGCAACCTGAATAGAGCTGAATTTAAGCGTCTAAAAAGCACTTCAAGTGTAAGTATTTATTTCAAACACATGATAATTCATTTAGAAAATAGAAATCGATTTCTGGTTCATTACTATGCTTTTTATTTTTCGCGTAGACTGTCAGCTAATGACTTTTTAGAATGAATGCTTTGTTTATGTTGAGCTTGGTTCCAAAACAGTCTTTCGCTATTTACTCTAATAACAAAATTTCATTACTAATAAGGTAATAATTAAAGTTAACCACTTTAAACACGATAGCAATAATATGGACATCACTCGTGAACAACCAAACTCAAGCATGACGAATAACGAAATCATGAAAAAACAATTAAAAACAAGATTGACGCTGCATACGTTCGCCACTTTCTTATTGCTAGCTAGCTCTGCGCCGCTATATGCTTATGCTCTTTCACCTATTCACTTACTGAACTATGTCGATTCATATGGCAATGTCTCATTAAGAAATAGTAGAGATATACAACTACCCGATCCTCTTGTGATCACTGGTAACTTGAATCTTGAAAAAAGCAAGATTTCACAACTTCCACGTAGCCTGACTGTAAATGGTAATCTTAATCTTGCTTATACTGAAGTTGAGTACCTCCCCGTGGTATTTAACGTCGATGGATTCGTTAACCTTGCTCATTCAAAAATTAAAGCACTTAACTATGGTATGAGAGTAAAGGGAGATCTCAGTTTAATGGGAACGGAGATCCAAACGCTTCCAGATAACCTTTATGTCAAAGGGGATCTTTACTTAAACAACAGCAAAATAACTAAACTTCCTAATCAAATCATCGTTGATGGCGATATCCACATTAAGGGCACTCAAATAACAAGCATTCCAGATAATGCAAAAATAAAAGGTCGTATTATCAATTAACAAGCCATTGGATTATTTTGCATTTAAAAATAGCAATCGTTTGCCTTTTAATTTAAATGCCTATCTAAATATAGTTAAATGCGAATTTTAAATATAAGAAAGCCAGAAATATTCATTTATTTCTGGCCACTGATACTCAATAAGTATTTAAATTTACATTACTAAGATTTTGAACATTTAACGGGGGATTTGCTAAATGTATAAGACTTTCTGAATCACCTAAAAGAAAGCCTTTCTGTCAGCATTGATTATGCTTTTTCAACTTTAGTAGTTTGATTTTTATAGTAAAACCACTGTCTACGGTTACGTGTTTTCATTTAAAACCTCTCATTAATCTTATATGAGTAAGGTTGATATCACTAAAATTAATACCGTTCTTACTCTTTACTTATCTGTTCTACTTAAACAACTTGATGTGACATAAACATGACATCACAATAGTTTTTTTGTGAACATCTTTTTTTATTAATATATCTTAGGCAGCAAACTATCAGAAAAGTTCACAGTAGATTATTAAAATGATTTTTATAGATATGGGTTCGATAGGAAGTATTGAAATGCAACCATAGCTAAATATTATCAGCTACGTTTTCTTACTTTAAAAAACCTCGAACAATTTATATCGACAATTTAATATATGTATCTTTTGCTCATTTGACAACCACTAAAATAGATTTTTTTTGTGATTCAACTCTTTATTTTATTATACAAGTGATCATACCCTATTAACGATAATCTTAACCTATTGCAAAATAAGTATATTTTTATAACTATCGGCAATCTATACCAACGTCCTACCCTCTCAAAAATTTAATCAAAACAGCCAATTTTCACTTTTTATTATTAATATCATCACCAATTCATTCCTTTTAATACCATCATAAAAAAGAAAAAATCCCTTTAAAGCTTGCGCTTTGGCTTCCAACAACCAATTGTAAATGGTATGTTAGATGTAATTAAGTGCTATGGAGACGATAATGACGATTCATACCGTTACTTTAGAGGTAACCGCTAATGTACCTAAAACCGTCCTCTTTGCATTACTTTCTGATCACGCTAAATTAGGGCGTTTTTTTAATGCTCAGTACTCGTTGATTCGCTCAGGAAAACCAGAGATTAATGGGATCGGTGCTATACGCGAAGTCATTCAAGGGCCATTTACATATCAAGAGCAAATCATTGATTTTAAAGAAAATGAACACATTCACTATCAAATAATTCAAGGCGCTCCAGTGAATGAACATGGCGGGTGGATAAAGTTTAAAAGTATCAATGCAACCCAAAGTAAAATTCATTATCGCATTACTTTTTCCCCTAAAATTAAAGGCACTGGCTGGTTAATTAAGTTTCAAATACAAAACTTCTTAAAACAAGCACTAGCAAACGTGATTAAACACAGTGAAGATATGTGGAAATCCACAACGACAGCGAAACCTTATTCACGTAATACCACTTCAATAAAAGACATTCCAACCAAAGCCCGCATTAAATAATGCGCAACAGCAAATCGCGATCAACTCTACATTTTTGATTTTCTCTTCCCATAAACATGCCTCTTGTTGCGCGATCTTTGATTGAATCGAGGACGTACATATCAAAATACGTTTTAATAGCTCAACAATATGCCTTTAATTGCATTAATAACTACGTTGAGAGGTCGTTAAGACTATGTACCAATCACAACCACTACTAACAACTGACAGATTAATTCTTCGTCCACTACAATTATCAGATGCGACAAAAATTCAACATTTAGCAGGCAACATCGATATTGCAAATAGTACTATCAATGTTCCTCATCCTTACTCTGACGGTATGGCGGGTAAATGGATTGGTAAGCATTTAGGTGGTTGGCTCACCCAGAACTCAGCAATCTTTGCGATAACATTAAAAGCAAATCACCAACTGGTTGGCTGTGCTGGACTTGAAAATATACAAAACGGGAGTGGTCAATTGGGTTATTGGATTGGTGTACCTTACTGGGGCAATGGATATTGTACTGAAGCGGTTGAACGTCTTAAAGAGTTTGGTTTTAACCGATTACATCTCAAACATATTTATGGTCGCCACAGTAAAAGCATCACAGATCCTGCAAAGGTCATGCTAAAAGTGGGTATGTGCCCTGTTGATAAACTTTCTATTGCTTCTATAGACAATATAAATGATGACATTTCACTGTATGAGATCACAACCTCAGCATGATACCGACTGAATAACGACTCCGTATAGTAAGTAGCCTTATGATAACTCTCATCACGCATCGCCATACCAATGGGAGGTTTTAGTGTTAGATTGTGACTTTCTAGTTATTGGGGCTGGAATAATTGGATTAAGTACAGCATGGGAGCTGCAACAACGTTTTCCCCAAAAAAAGATATGGGTTATCGAAAAAGAAGCTCATGAAGCTTTCCATCAAACAGGCCACAATAGTGGTGTCATACATGCTGGTATTTATTACCCTCCAGGCAGCTTAAAAAGTGATTTTTGTCTTCGTGGTAATCAAGCTATTAAAGCCTTTTGTAATGAATTTAATATCCCTTTCGAACAATGTGGAAAATTAGTCGTTGCCACAAACCTAACCGAGCAACAACGTTTACAACAATTAGCATTACGAGCTGCTCATCTTGATATTGATATCACCCTTCTTGATCAGCATGCACTGAAACAACAAGAGCCTAACATTACAGGCATGAGTGCTATTTTTGTCCCAGATTCTGCCATCGTTAATTATCGATTGATTTGTCAAAAACTTGTTGAGTTGATCCGACATCACAACGGTCATGTTATTTTTAATCAAACCGTTGAAGCAATAGAAGAAAATACTGATAGCGTTGCTGTTAAAAGTAAAACGAAAACATTTGTCGCGGGTAAATTAATTGCGTGTGCTGGACTACAATCCGATAGAATTGTTTCTATGCTCGGTACTCAACCCTCATTTTCTATTGTTCCTTTTAGAGGCGATTACTATCAACTCCCAAACAAGCACAACGATCAAATAAACCATTTAATCTATCCTGTCCCAGATCCTACCTTGCCTTTTCTAGGGATCCACTTAACTAAAATGATCGATGGCAGCATTACTGTTGGACCCAATGCCGTCCTCAATTTTGCGCGTGAAGCTTATGATTCACCAATGTTTAATCTTAAAGATAGTTTGGACTTACTTAGCTTTAAAGGCTTATATCCTCTGCTATACAAACACTTATCATCAGCATTGACAGAGTTTACTCAAGCAGTATGGAAACCTTCTTATTTAGCTAAAGTACAGAGCTATTACCCTCAATTAACAACCTCTGATTTACAACCGTATCCATGCGGGATACGAGCCCAAGCGGTGAATAAACAAGGCCAACTGATTGATGATTTTATGTTTCATCAAACAACATTAAGCCTTGTCGTATGTAACGCGCCTTCACCAGCGGCTACGTCATGCTTTCCTATCGCTCAGTATATTGTTGATAAGCTACGCTATGAGTGAGTGATGTTTTTGATATACTCGCCAACATCAAAAATTATCGTAAAAAGGGATCTTGTAGTGAAAAGCCCATGTGTTGCCAAGTGTAAAAATAGTGATGGTATCTGTAGTGGTTGCTTACGCACCATGAAAGAAGTTATCGAATGGCAAAACTTTGATGATGCCAAGCGAGAATCAGTTATGGCTGAAATAAAGGGGCAGCCTGATACTCATTTTTGCCCTGAATGCCATGAGCCCGCACATTGCGATATTAGTGCGGGAAAGACAACGTGTTGGTGTTTCGAATTAGATAAACGCGATACTGCAGATTGTCCTTCAGGACGCTGCTTATGTCGTCAGTGCTTATCAAAGCAACCTCTCGCTTAATAATAAATGGCGTTCTAACTTATATAGATCGCTTTGCACGCCTTTTGTTACTAGGACAGTGAAATGACACTTAAGCTTAATAAAAGAAAAGTACAAATCCTTGATGAAGCCATTACGCACTGGGAACAAGAAAAACTTGTAACTATGGAACAAAGTGAACACTTACGGCAAAGTTATCAAGTTGCAAATTTTGACTGGAAACTGCTTGCTGTTTATTCATTCTGGATAGCTATTGCTTGTTTTATCCTCTCCGTCATTTTATTAGTTGCTGATAACTATTTAATGTCGTTATTGGCCAAATTGATTAATACTCCTGCCAGTGTTTTAACTATTTTTACTGCGTTTTTATCTGCCGCTTTATACTATCTAGGTGTTAGAAGACGTACTAAGTTCCCTGAAAAAAGTATTAGTAATGAAGCCATTTTCTTTTTTGGTGTTTTACTCACAGCTGTTTCTGTCGGTTTTTTAAGTAAAACAGCATTCGCTGAACATTGGCGAGAAAGTCTATTTATTGCTATTCCTGCCATCATCTATTGTGGGTTAGGTATCAAGTTAAGATCAGTTTTAATTTGGTTATTTTTCTTATTAAGCGCGGGGCTTTATTTACTCTCAGAAACGTCCTATTTAAGTGATAGCCATTACCTCTTTTTAGGAATGAATATTCCGCTGCAATTTACTTGTTTTGGCGCCATCATTATCTTAATTAGTCTATTTTTTCCAAAAATAAAAATAGTAAAACCACTAACAGAAGCAACGCGTTTTGCTGGACTGTTCTATTTTTTCACTTTTTTATGGCTACTGACTATATTCGGTAACTATGACAGTTTTCATGAGTGGTCACAGATAAAACAAGTGGAATTATGGGCATGGAGCCTTTTAGCTTTGGCTTGTTGTACTATCGCAATTGTTATTGGCATAAAAACTAATGATGTTATGACGCGTGCATTTGGTATTACTTTTATGTTAGTTGTGCTGTATACCGAATATTTCACGTATTTTTGGGGCGAGATCCATAAAGCACTTTTCTTTGCGATACTTGCACTTAGCTTTTGGTTTATCGGAACACGAGCTGAAAAGTTGTGGCAACCTAATCAGTAAATAACACACATTCTCCCTCACCATGAAAATGGGATAGCTTAATAGTAAAGCTATCCCATTATGAAAGTCATCGATTCAATCTCTATCGATGATAGGCTATGTACTGTTTGGCCTTTTTAAGTCCCATATACTTAGCCAGCGTCTTTTCTGCTACCTGACGTAAATCAACCACAACTAAACCATCTAACGCATCATTAAAAGCAGGATCAACATTAAAGCAAAGTAGCTTGCCATTTAAGCTTAGATATTGCCTTAATAAGACAGGAACACCTTTCTTATCGTTATCTAATCGACTCACAACTTTTGAGAGCAGTTGAATATCAGTAAGCGCGGCCAATATATCGGGATGATGATAACAACGATCCCCTTTCGGCAAAGGATAACTCGGCTTTACCAACGTTGCTACCTGCTGATCGTAATAGTGCACCTCTAGACTAGCCGCTAATAATTGGCGAGCCTCTAAACTATAGTCATTACTTATACTCACAGGACCAAATAAGTGCGTATATTGCGGATGACGATAGACAAATTCGCATATTCCCTTCCACAGTAACAATAGTGGGCTAAGGCTACGCTGATAAGGCTGAGCAACAAAAGAACGTCCTAATTCTAATGAATTACCTAACTGTTTCACTAACGCCTGATCATAATTAAACAAGGTTCTTGAGTATAACCCTTCAATCCCTTGCTGCTGTATGATTTGATCAGATGCTCCTAAACGATATGCACCAACCAACTGCTGCTGCTCTTTATCCCATACGAATAAATGATAATAAAAGTCATCAAACCGATCTAAGTCCAATGCTTTTCCAGTGCCTTCCCCGACAGCCCTAAAATTAACTTCTCGCACTCTACCAATTTCTTTTAATAAATGTGGCGCGTCTGCAGCTGTGGTGCAATAAACATCAAAGCGAGAATTTTCAATAAGCTTCTGATCATGTGGCAAATGTGCAATTTCTGCTGCTAGTAATTGAGCTGGGATAGGAGGATGGATCGTAGCCATTTCAGGGTTCGATACTGGTTCTTGCTTTGTTGACTGAGATAAATAGCTTGAACCTAAAAGATATGTATTGAGCCGTAAGTAATTAACTAATTGATAGTCATCATTAATATTTTTCACTTCCGAATAATGTATAGCTTCACCGATCGCTAGCCCTATACATTGTTGGCGTTTATTTAGCATCTCTCGCCCAAGCATTGCTGTACGTAATAAAGGATGAATTTTCCCTGCTAAATAAAACTTTTTACTGTTTTCACCACTAATAAAAATCGGCACTACAACTGCTTTATGTCGGCGAATAAAGCGACTGACCGAGCGATTCCAACTTTTATCGACTAACCTTTTTTTTTGATCTTTAGTCGATACTTCTCCTGCTGGGAATACCAGCAATAAGCCCCCCGCAGCAAGGTGATGATGTGCTTCTCTTACTGCTTTTGCATTCGCTTTTACTGTGGATTGACTTTCAAAAACATCAACGCCAATGAACAGAGAATCTAATTCAGGCACTGTTTTTAAATATTGATTAGCCAAAATTTTTATATCTGCACGAACTGAGAGCAGAAGCTCAGCAAGAATAATGCCTTCCACACCGCCAAGAGGATGATTGGCAACAATCAAGGTTGATCCTTGCTGTGGGATCGTTTGTACCGAGCCTTGTTGGAGTTGATAATCAATCCCTAACGATTCTAACGCATAGCGCACAAAAGTTGTTCTATCTGAATCAACGGGGCGTTTTAAATAATACTGATTAAGCTGCTTTAGTCCTGTCACCCATTCAGCCACGTTCTCAGCAATACCTAGTGGCGTTTTTCTTGGAAGTAAAAAAGGCGTGTCCGTTTCCATACTTTCACCGCAAATCACCGAATTTGGTGTCAGTATAAAAAGGATAAATGACGAAGGGGTTTCAATCTATTGCCGTTTTAATGACAAAAATAAAGCCACTGTTTAAAGTGGCTTTATATCGGTAAATTATTTATAAACGCTATCTGTAACAAAGTCGATACTCAAAAAATAGATATATTATCTTACTGCTTGCATTTCAAGATTATAAAGACGGATCTCATGTAATACACGTTCTGTCAGAATTTCATTCATGTTGTCACGAACTGACGCTTGCATTTCCGATATAGCAGGAAATACGTTCTCATGCATTTCATCTAAACATTCCTTTGATACCTTCATTTTTAAATCAAACTCAAAAGATGCTAGAGCCAAAAACTTCTCCATTCGCTCTAAAACGACATCAATCATGTATTGATCAGCATTTAAATCAAGCAGTTCCTGCTCAACAATGGTTTCTAAAGGTGTCCGTTCTCTCGGTTGTTCTTTTACTGGAAAAGTAAGAATATTCGACATAATATCCTCCCATAGACAGTAACTGTGAAGTCCCTAACAAATTTCCCTGTAACAATACCGTTACATTTATCCTATGTGTATTTATTCATTCTGAAAAGCACAATTTTGAAAAAACGTTATAAGTATAACATTTTTTAAATCTAACATGCCCTATCCTAACCCTATAAAACCTTTAATAAACATATAGATAAACAAATAAAAATAAATTTAAACTTTTCTTATTTTTTTTTCGTACAACTATCAACGATGACCAATATTGTTCGATTTTCATGCATTTCCTCTAACAAAACGTTTTTGATTTGGAGCCTTGTAGCGCCACTTATCCGAGTTACTCAAGCCGTATCTCGGTTTTTTTTGTCCTAAAAATAGCAAAACCTTAATATGTGGTTTAAATATCAAACGTTTAGTGAAAATAAGACATTTTTCACGTATAAAGCTATATATTTGATCTACCGTAAATAAAAACAAATCGATTACGGCGAATAGACTAAGGAGAGAATAATGAAAAAAGCCATAATGGTGGCAGGATTGGTAGCATCAGCGCTATTAACAAGTGGTTGTTCAGATAATGAAGTTGGCGATGTATCACTAGGGGTATTTACCACCAAAGATATTAAATTAAATACTTTAGTTGACCCATTAGTGCCCGGTGTTACCTGTCATATAGCAAGTATTGAGGCAGATTTAAGCCTTGCAGATCCATCCGATTCATCGATTTCATGTCGTCAAACAGGTGAAATAACACCTGATATGATTGCAAAAATAGACAAATCGAAATCGGGTGAAGTGGTATTTAAAAAGTCGAAAAGTATTTTCTTTAAAACAATGAAAATTCGTCGTATTTATGATCCTGCTTCTGAAACATTGATGTATTTATCATACTCAACAAAAGAAACATCAGGTAGCTACAAGCATAGCTTATCAACTGTGCCTCTTTGGGGAACGAAAGCTTACGTACCCAAAGACGTAACACCACAATCTGCGCAGTAATATCGGTTTATACACCGCAACCATGTACTTTTAACATAAATGGTTGCGGTATTCTGATAAAAAAAGTAATTTAAAACTTGTTAAATCGACCTTTAACCATGATCGAGCCGATCAATGCCATGACAAGGCCCGTTAATAACACCACAAAGTTTTTATGACGCTCAGCGGCTAAAACTTTTTCTGCATAATTTGCATTAGGCAAATCAGTACTGCTCGCATGAATATATGCACCCATTTCCATTAGTACGTGCTCTTGTCCGACCATACCACTTAAAGAAATACTTGCCCATAATAACGATACAACGCCAATTGAAATTGAAATAAAACCCCAGCTTTGTTTAACATCCATATTCTAGCCTGCTTTAAAAACCATAAAACATACTGTTTATTTATATAATGGATAAATACACAGTATGTGTAATAAATATCAGAGATGTTCCTCTTTGGTCGCATAGAATATTATAATAGCAATTGAAAAACAAATGATTAATATAAAGTCAAATACTGTTCAAAAAGGCACCAAATATAAGTTTAAGTATATATTTAAAAAACAAAAATAACTAACTACATGTTTTTAAATGATTTTATTTTTTACGTGTTTTTTTTGAATTTCAGTTTTGAAAATATGAATAAATAATTTTGGAATTCATATTTATATTATGCTTAATTTCGTGAGAAAGTACTAATTTCATTTACAAAAAAATAACAAGAAAAGATATGAAACTCATAATGCTGTATATATATACACTGCCTTTTTACTCTGGCTAAATAAAAAAGTAACCATAAGGTTACTTTTTTATTTATAGCGCTATATTACTTCTGTTTTGGTCTAAAAGGCTTTATCACCGCATCATCACATTCTAAGAATGGACCATCCATTAAATCAATACAGTATGGAATTGCAGGAAAAACAGCATCTAAGCATTCGCGAATCGATTTAGGCTTACCTGGTAAATTAACAATTAAGCTATCGCCACGTAAACCCGCAGTTTGGCGAGACAATATCGCAGTGGGTACAAACTTAAGTGATTCAGCACGCATCAATTCACCAAAACCTGGCATCATACGATCGCAAACCGCTTCAGTCGCTTCAGGTGTCACGTCACGCTTAGCAGGGCCAGTGCCGCCTGTCGTAACAATAAGGCTGCAATTTTCTTCATCTGCCATTGCAATAAGTGTTGCTTCAATCACATTTTGCTCATCAGGGATCACCTTATAAACAGGCTCCCACTCTGAGGTTAAATAATCATTTAGCGTATCGATAATCGCTTGGCCTGAAATGTCTTCATAAATGCCAGCACTTGCGCGATCACTTACCGTAACAATACCAATTTTCGCTTTGCTCATTCGTTTTCCCTCAGTTTTCTTTTGTCTCTTTATTACTTAATCTTTTAAGTAATAAGTTCACATGCTCGCAAGTGTAAGGAAAATAACGTCGAGGTAAACCGTTATTTTCCTTACACTCTCTATTATCAATTAATATCGTATGACGCATTAACACCAACGACGAACATTTCTGCAATATTGCAAATATTCATCACCAAACATAGCGAGTAATACCTCTTCTTCGGGCTCTATTTGAAAATTATTCATCACCCATATAAAAATAGGTACGATCACAAAGCAACTCAGCGCGGAAAAATAAAAAGCAGCAGCTAATAGGAAAAAGACTAACCCTATATACATTGGATTACGCGTAAAGCGATAAATACCGGTCGTCACCAACCGTGATGTTTTCTGTGGATGGCGGGGATCAATTGTTGTATTGGCCTTTGCAAACGCAATTATCGCTGTAAATCCTGGGATAACGCCAATAAAACACAACACCGAAACCAGTAAACTCTTACCACTAAAGTCAATGGTTAGAATCGGATAAAAGCGAGAAAGTAAGTACATGGCTAACACGGATAATAACAATAATATTGGAGGTGGGACACGCAACGACATACAAAGAGCCTTCTAAAACAGATTAAGATATCACTTTGATATTATAGATATAATTATATCCAGTAGATATTTTATTTGCCTCAAATGCGATCAACTTATAGCATGACCGTTTTATCTATTTTGTCACGTTATGCAGCCACTAAAATATCTACAGGGTTACCCAACTCATCTTACTGAGCAAGTACAACAGCTTATCGATAATGATACGCTAAAGACTCTGCTCTTAAAGCGCTACCCGACGCCACATAACATCAAAACAGAAAAAGCACTGTATGATTATGTCGTTGAACTTAAAAATGCCTATCTAAAAAAATCAGCACCGATCAGTAAAGTGGCTTACGATAATAAGATCAACGTTATTAATCATGCACTAGGTCTACATACCTTCATCTCGCGTGTTCATGGAAGTAAGCTAAAAGCCAAGCATGAAATCCGTATTGCTTCCGTCTTTAAGTCTGCGCCACTTGAGTTCCTGCGTATGATTGTGGTTCATGAATTGGCACACTTGCGAGAGAAAGAACACAATAAAGCGTTCTACGCACTATGTTGCCATATGGAACCTCGCTATCACCAATTGGAGTTCGATATGCGTATGTACCTGACCCAACTCGAACTATTAGGCCCAATTTATTCTCAACCGAAAAACGATTAAGGCCAGTACTCCTCTTTCTATGGAAAAATTAGGTCGTCGATTTAATTACGATTACAATAACGTAAAACGTCACAGAGATATTAAGCATGCAACAAGAAGAATTTGAGATTTTAGTAAAAGAATTGGCAGCACTCGATAGCGTTTCAGCGATCCTAAATGCCTTAAAAGACAACGATGAGCCTGAAATTGCAGAAACAGCAACAGCAATGATTGGTCACTTTAGTCTTGCTGAAATCGACGGGCAACAGCGTATTTACCACGTTTTCACTCAAGAAAACGATCAAGGCGAAGAAGAAGAGTTTGCCGAGTGGGTAATGAATGCTAATGATGAGCTGATGCGCTTCATTGCATGGTTCTTCTACACGACCTTTGAAATTAACGATAAAGAAACGTATCAAGCTGCAGGTCGTTCGTACACACCTGCAAAACGTAGCTAATACGAAAGAATTTACACCGCCAATAACGTTCTTTTATTGGCGGTTTCTAGCTACACACTTATTCTTCTTCATCTTGAACACGAGGCACCCAGTTACATAACGTAAGCATTTTGATTATGGCATCATATTCTTCGTTATTTTCAGTATCATTAAGACGTTGAAGGTAAAATTGCGACATCACATTCGTTATAGTCATAACGGTTCTCCTCTCTAGAAACTGTACTCAGTTTGCTAAAAATAACCGTAACTAAAAACAGAACAAATGCGATTTTCCCCTTCCCTATTTCACCATTATCGATGCAATTACACTGACTAAAACGTCATGAATATAGAAATGTGGAACAGTTTTCTAGTTTTATTATCCTTATTTAATTTAAAAAGCTTTATCACTGAAAAACGCTAAGGTAAAACAGTTAAAGTGACCTGCCCCGCATTTTTTAAATAGTGGTTAATCAATGAGTCAATATAAGCCTTATCAATTTCATCAACCACAGTTTGTGGCTCTAGAACTGCACCGATAGGAAAGCCATTGATAAAATCTCGATGAACAAACCAAGCCCGATCTTTCGGCAACTTATCATTATCAAGCATCGCTAAAACTAACGCTTTTTTATGCTCATCCAACTCAAATTGCGGTACTCCTGTTTTATAAAGATCAGCTAATGCATACTCCACCGCCTCAATACCTTTTTTTGCATCTTTTTTATCAGTTACCACGTTTATCTGACATCGTGCATAATTACTTCCAGGTGTTGCAGAGCCACACCAAGCGTTAGGTGAATAGGTCAGCGAGAGTTCTTCTCTAACATAGGTAAGCATTTTTCTTTGTAAGATTCGAGAGATAAGATCTGACGCATAGATATCTTTAATATTCGGTTCTGTTGCCTCAAAAATAAAATTAAACACTAAATCTGCACGATCTAATTTATTAATCCCCCTTTTTAAACTCACTTTCTTATTTAAAACGGGTTGTTTTTTCGTTGTATATTGATGCTTTTTGCCTTCTGGTAAGCTACCTATATATTTTTCTATTAAGGCTTTCACTTTTAACGGTTCAAAATCACCAATTACAGTGAGTTTATACCCATTCGCATGACCAAATAACCGCTTATATACAGTTTTGACTTTGTCTTTATCAAGATCATATAACTGTTTAAGTGATAACTTACCTTCATAAGGATTATGTGAAAACAAGTCACCTTTCGTGACCGACTCAAAGTTAGGATCATTATTTCTGGTCCATTGAATCATAGATTGCTTAACATGATGAAACACAGTGTCATCAATTTCTCCGTTTAACATAGCAGCATAAATACTCGACATCGCAAAATCTAAATTGTCTGCCACCGTTTCTATCGTGAAGCCTTGTGTCGTATTGCTAATATAAGGAATTAGCTGAGTATTATTGAGTTGAAACAACTGTGTCGTTTGCTGATTCGTCATACCTGACAAACCACTGTTAAAATATATATCGGTTAACGCAACAGCAGCAGCTCTATATTTAGGATCAAGTATTGTAATACCACCTGGCGCTGAAAATTCTAAATACACTTTTCCATCAGCACTGGCATCAGGCTGTAATAAAACCGCGACGCCATTGTCTAAATGTAATTCTTGCATATTATATTTAGGATGATCACTACTTTTAACAATTTTACCTAAGGAAGGTGAATTGACGATTAATGCTTTACTCTCTGTGACCAAACTACCATTAGGTAGACTCTGCTTAGTCAAAAGAATCTGCTGAATATCAGCAATAATCTTATCTGTATCTGGAGCCCCTGCCCCTTTTGTATAAAACGCGCTAAATTGTGGCTTAACTAATACTTCAGACGTAAAATTATTAATTTCATCTAAACGTATTTCAGCTAAAAATTTTTTCGCTAAAGTGTTATCTAACGATGGAGAAACATTCACTTTATTATGTATTAATGAATCTAACGCTCTGTTTATAATATCAACTGATTTCTGATTTTTATAATCAACATTTGATTTTATTATCTGTGCTGATAATAAATTTTTTTGTAGCTCAAACTCTTCATTGGTGAAACCATATTGATGTAATCTAGCCACTTCACTTGCTAAAAATTTTATTGCTCCGCTTCTATTCTTATAAAAATTATCATGACCAACACCTAATGAGTAAACCCACTTATTACCGGCATCATTCGGTGTCCCAAGATAAGAATATGCATATTTATAAGGTGTTTTTAACAACTCATTACTTCGCGTTAAACGATGATTAATCAATTGATTCAAAAAGTTAACTAATCTATTATGATAATCATCTTGATACGTTTTATATTGATAATCTGACAAATTAAATACAAGCGATGACGTTTCTTCTTTTATCTGTGAGCTAAAAACGGTAAAAGGCGTTTGCTTAAAGGTTGGTAAATGCGGTGGTTGTTTCAACTCTAATTGGCGATACCCTTTAAAATCAGAGAACTGTTCTTTTATAAATTTAACTGTGGTCTTCTCTTTTACATTTCCTACAATTAAAAGCTCCATATTAGTAGGGTGATACCAACTATCATAGTAAGCCTTAAGACCTTTATGTGTAGCTTTCTTTATACTATTAACTGTACCTGTTATTTTCTGATATTGATATTTAGTTCCCTCACCAAAATTCTCCATATAAGCAATATAAGGATTATCAATTAAATTAGCACGAGCATAAATTTCACCTTGGACAACACCTATCTCTTTCGCTATTTCATCTTGTTCCAAATTTATTTGATAACTAATATCAGCTAAATATTGTAAAACTTTTTTTAATAATTGCTCATTACCCTCAGGAATGCTTAGTTGATAGACGGTATTTTCAAAACTTGTAAAAGCATTTAGATCACGGCCAAACTCTAATCCAGCTTGCTCAAAAAGCCTGATAATTTCGTTTTTAGGAAAATGTTTTGTGCCATTAAATGCCATATGCTCAAGCAAATGAGCATAACCTTTTTGCTGATCCGTTTCTTGTACAGAGCCCGCTTTAACGCGAAGATATAACTGTATTCGATCGCTTTGCTCATCAACTGGCAATATGTGATATGTAAAACCTGTAACAAGCTTTCCAGTGATCCAAGCCGGATCTTGAGGTAATAATAAATGATCACTATCAGCTCTTGCGTTAACCGAAACAACCATGGTTAACAATAATAGCCCTAAATGCATGATTGGTTGTTTCATACAACGCACTAAAACATTGATAGCTAAATCTAGCTTTGCTGTATCAGAGCCATTATTTCTACAAAAAAAAACCGATATTACCCTTAAAAAGTTAAGAAACATTGTCACTACTACCACGCAAAATACTTAGTAGTAATTATTCATATTACTTTTTAACAATCTTAAAATGATTTGATTTTTACGATGTAGTTCATCATAAAATAATGCAACGCTATACCATTACGAAAAAATGCGTTTACATATCTTATTCATTTCCCCTCTCTTTCATTGTCCTTTACGAAGACTCACTCATTAGGCGCCTCTAACTCAAAGAACGATAAAAATGTAATAGGTACTAACAGCAAATCACTTTTTCGCCTACAATAAGCGCCAAAATATTCAGATTCAGGTGTTAACATGAAAATTTGTGCTGTTGAGCTACGTAGTAACGAAGCGGTTATTTGTCTTCTTTCACTTCAAAATGGCATGTTCGATATTCCACAATGTCGTACACAAAAGTTCATCATGGAAGATTCTCTAGATAACCAACAAATGCGTGATTTCCAATTCGCATTTAAAAAGCTACTGGATGATTACCAAGTAGATAAGGTTGTTATCCGTAACCGTGAAACGCGTGGCAAATTTGCAGGTAGCGCAGTAGGTTTTAAATTAGAATCGGCTATCCAGCTTATTCCAGATGTTGATGTTAACTTCATGACCAATGCTGACATTAAGCAAAAGCTAAAGCGTAACCCAATGGCGGTTGACTTCCGTGATACCGGTTTACGTCAATTCCAAGAAGCTGCATTTACAACAGGCTACGCATTTCTTAGCCGTTAATACATTAACTAACATAATGTAATCAATATCTTAAAGGCGCTTTGCTTAATGCTTAGCGCCTTTTTTATCCGCATAATAAAAAATCCCCTGAGACACTAAATGTCTCAGGGGATAATTACTTAAAGCATGTTGTAATGGCTGATGAGTAGATTATTGCTGCACTATTACCAGCTCATTAATTTTACGCTTATTGACAGTTAGCTACGCCAACTTCTTTCCATACACCCCATTGACCAGATTTCGCAGGGTCTTCGCCACGTGTCCACCACTTAGCTTCCCAAACCTTACCATCTTTAGTCGCTTGGTCACCGCCAGTGTAAACTGTTGCTGCGTCCCATGCGTTATCACATGTATCAACAGGTGGCTCTACCGTTGTATGTTTAGCAACAACAACTGTCGCTGAAGCGCTTGAGCTTGCTTCACCATCAGATACCGTAACAGTAAAGACTACGTTAGTGTCTTGCGAGTACTCAGCCGCAGTAAATAGTACTTGTGAACCATTAACTGTTGCATTAACACCAGCTGGTAATGTCCAATCAAATGTTAGCGTATCACCCGCATCTGCATCAGAAGAAGCTGATGCATCAACAACAACTACATCGCCAGCGTTTGCTGTTTGTGGTGCAGTTACACTTGCAACTGGTGCCGTGTTTGTTGGTGGTACGACAACATCTTTAGGAGTTACAGTGACAACAACAGTATCTGATGACGATGCACCTTTGTTATCTGTTACTGTTAGTTTGAACGTTAATTGCTCAGCTTCTACCACTTCTGCAGCGGCAAAACTTGCTGTAGCAGAATCAGCACCAGTTAATGCTACCGCTGTACCTGATACTTGCTCCCAAGCATAACTAGCAATGCTACCATCTGAGTCTTTCGAGCTTGAACCATCAAGTGTTACAGATGCAGGACCTGAAACCGTTTGATCCACGCCAGCTGCTGCTGTTGGTGCCTTGTTTGGCTTATCAATCACCGCGCCCGATACACCTTCATGCATTGCATTTAGGATATCACCGTTATCCGCATCAATTTCCCATGAGAATAAACCAGCAAGGCCAAGTGATTTAACGTAGTTACCTTTAGCTTTAACAGAACGCTCATCATCAAATGTGATCAAGTCACCTGTTGAACGATTCCACACATACGGTGCTTCTGCTTGCTCATCGTAACCATATTCAAAGCCATTGATACCTTGGCTGTTAGCACCAAGCATGTATGATTTAATGCCTTTGTAATCAATAACGCCGTCTTCCCAAACACCTTGAGCTTTGCTGCCCGTCAGTTTGCCAGTACCTGTACCTGTCATTGGATCTGTTGGATCTGTTAGCGTATCAGGTGTTACACCCGTCCAACCACGACCATACATTGCAGCACCAAGAACCAGTTTGTTAGCAGGAACGCCCTGATCGAGCAGTAACTGAATACCAATATCAGAGGTGTATGCAGGTCCTTTGTACGGTTCGCCATTTTCATCTAGACCAGTACCGTCACACTGACCAGGACGCATGAAGTTACCACAGTAAAGTGCTGTTTGGTGACCAGGAACGTTGTTCCAACCGCCGTAGAAGTCGTATGTCATTGCGAAGATGTAATCCATGTATTGGATAGCTTCGCCATAATCAACGTCTTCAATTTTATCGTAACCAACACCGATTGCTGATGTTAGCTCATAAGTACGACCTGTATCAGCTTCTAGCTTATCAAGCATCGCACGCAGTTCACGCATTAACGCAATGTAAGCAGGACCATCTTTTACTACATCACCGCGATCTGCTGCTTGGCCGCCGCCACCAGGGAATTCCCAGTCAATATCTACACCATCATAGAATTTCCATGTTTTTAGGAATTTCTCAACAGAGGCAACGAATGTGTCACGGTTTGCTTTATCTACAAAATCAAAGAATGGGTCAGACAATGTCCAGCCACCGATTGATGGGATAATTTTCAGATCAGGGTTACGCTGTTTCAATGCCATTAGCATTGCGTAGTTACCCTTGATAGGTGTGCTATATTCATGACCTGCTTGCTTAAAGCTCTTTTGGAATGCAGCCCATGGGTCATGGATAACAACTTCGTAATCATTAACACCTTTACACGCAGTTTGTAGTGCGTTGAAGCTATTACCACCTACCGATTTCACAGACTCGTTTGGACCACAAATTGGGATGAAGCCATAAAGAATATGGGTCAAGTTGTCTGCAGGAATGTTATCTACTGTATATTCACGGCCGTAGATACCCCACTCAACGAAATACGTCCCCATAACAACGCTTGGGTCGGTATCAAATGATTTGTTGTTTGGATCAACATTCATTGCTAGAGGAGGTAAGTGGGAACCATCTGTATCTGCAATGGTGATTTGTGCTGGCGCACTTTTCGCACATCCTGTTTCGTCACAGGCTTCGATTTCCATTTGGTACAAGCCGCCTTGCTCGTACTCAAAAGAAGCGGTGG
Organism: Photobacterium sp. GB-72; assembly: GCF_003026095.1. NCBI lineage: Bacteria > Pseudomonadati > Pseudomonadota > Gammaproteobacteria > Vibrionales > Vibrionaceae > Photobacterium > Photobacterium sp. GB-72. The sequence continues at coordinate 159,823 of NZ_PYNV01000008.1, forward strand.
TTTGACTACCTTTGATTGGACCAGATGCGACCTTTTCACCATCAAAATAGATGTTGTAAGTATCGCCTGATTTACCACTCCATTGGTTAAATTTCACATTAATCTTAGCTTTGTCATGGTATTTAACCATGTCGTTATAGCCAGATGTTGTTTCCATCGCTAGCTCAATTTTAGAGAACTGAAGGTTGTTAGAACCATACAGATCAATGCTTGGTGCCGTAGGGGCCGCGAAAGCAGCGCCTGACAGTGCAAGGGATATTCCTGCTGCACAAAGGTTAAATCGAATCATAATCTATCTCTCAATCCTTGAATTTATACTCAACATTAAGCATATAATGCTTCTACGTCTGGTACAGGGTATGACTTTTTTTATTAGTAGAAACATGTATTCAGCATTTCAGAGACTGGCTATTTTTCAAAAAAAATAAGTCAGGGATCAATTCTTTTGCACAAATATTCGTACAAGAATTTCTAGATTTCATGGATTTTGCAACAAGAGGCAAACAATCAACAACATTTTGATAACATTTAACCGTATTAAAAATCCCCCTCGAAAAGCTATTTTTAGGCCAAAAAAAGTTTTTTTTAGAAGGAGAAAAACAAAGCCATCGATAACTTTTATAAAAAACAATATCAATAAACATTATTTATCAATGACTTAATTTTATATAAAACAGTTATATATGGCGTTTAATTGCAGAGAATCCGCCATCAATTTGAATAAAATGGCATTGTCGTAGTAATTTAAGCAATGAGATAGCAATCAAAGAACGGTATCCACCCGCACAATGGACAACAAAGTTATCTTTCTCTGAAGGCAGTTTGCCTTGCACAATATCGGATAACGGTAATGCCTCAGCATTAGGTAGCGCACCTTTTGCTATTTCATCTTGTTCACGCACATCTAAAATATTTAGATCTGATGCCTTCGTTACTAACGTTTCAGCAGATATATGTTCAACCTGAGACAGTGTCCCCTCAAGCGATTGAAAACGGATATGGGTATAACCTAGTGATTGCAATGTTTCTTTTACTTGGTCTTGATTATTAGGTGAAGCAATAACGTCTAATTGAATGTTTTTATCCGGTAGCATTAATTCAAGCCACCATTTAAATTGTTTCCCGCCAAATCCAACAAATACACTACCTTCAACATGACCCGCTAAGAACTCATCAGAACTTCGCGTATCAATCAGGATTTTTTTTCTATCTGTAAAAATATGCACGTCTACTATTATCCTTTAAAAATAGAAGCTTAAGACCTTACGCTTTTCTTATAAAAAAGCCATGGGCTCAGTAACATATTTATCGACAACAATATAAGATTTACACCGTATCTCTTTATCGATAACACAGAAGAGATTTAGTCATCAAATTAACGCCGCTTGAATAACGCTCTTACGATTGCATTCGCAAGTTGCCTTAATAAGGTTTTAATAAACGATTCAGTGTATGTTTGGCGCTGAGAGCGACGAGGTTTTCGAATACTTGCACGTTCCTGTTTATCATGTTCAGCTTCTTGTGTTTGCTGCTTTTTCTGCTCTGTGCGCTTATTTAATATCTCATGGGCTGACTCACGATTCACTGCTACTTTATATTGCTGAAAATACTGACTGGCGTTTAGCATTTCAATGCGCTTATCAGCACGAATAGGACCAATTTGCGACTCTGGAGGGCGAATAGTGGCATGTTCAACTACCGATGGTACACCGCCCTCTTCTAATACTGATACTAGTGCTTCACCTACGCCTAATTCACCCAGTAAGGTAACTACATCTAAATTTGGGTTATCCCTAAATGATTCAGCTGCAACTTTTACGGCTTTTCTCTCTTTTGGGGTATAGGCACGTAACGCATGTTGAATGCGATTACCCAGCTGTCCTAATACTGAATCTGGAATATCGGTTGGATTTTGACTTACAAAATAGATCCCAACCGCTTTAGAGCGGATCAAACGTACCACTTGCTCAATCTGATCTAAGAAGACCTTCGGTACATCATCAAACAGGAGATGAGCCTCATCGAAAAAGAACACAAATTTAGGTTTATCGAGATCACCGACTTCCGGTAGGTTTTCATAAAGCTCAGACAACAACCATAATAAGAAGGTTGAGTACAACTTTGGTGATTGGATCAAGGTACTGGCATCCAGAATATTTATAATGCCTCGACCATCTGCGGCTGTTTTCATGAAATCATAGTAATCCAATGCTGGCTCACCAAAAAACTCGCTACCACCTTGGCGTTTAAAGCCCAATAAACGCCGCTCAATAGCAGCAATAGAGGACTTACTGATACGTCCGTAGATCCCACCCAGTTGTTTTGAGTTGTCGCCTAAGTAATTTAGTGCGGTAGAAAAATCATCCAAATCCAACATCGGCATTTGGTTTTGTTCTGCATATTCAAACGCTAAATTAATTAGCCCTTCTTGGACATCATTACAATCTAACAAACGACTTAATAATAGCGGTCCCATGTCTTCTAACGTCGCGCGGATTTTTGCCCCTTCCTTCCCAAACAAATCCCAGAACTCAACGGGAAAAGAAGTAAATTGAAAATCATCAATGCCAATTTCACGACAACGTTTTTGAACAACGGCGTTATCAGTACCAGCCTTCGCCATACCTGATAAGTCGCCTTTTACGTCAGCAAGAAAAACGGGGACACCAAGGGATGAAAAAACCTCAGCTAAACATTGAAGTGTTACCGTTTTACCTGTACCTGTTGCTCCAGCAATAAAACCATGACGATTGGCATATTTAGGATGGATCCCAATTTTGTTTTCGCCCTTACCGATAAGAATTATGTCACTTTTCATACTCAGAGATTCTCTACATTTTATGATTCTATCTTTATCAAACTTAGACTGAAGTCCTTAAAATTACGATAAATAATCATAAACATAGCGTTACTTTTGAGGTTAAATCGAAACTATTAATTTAGGTTTAAACATAAACAACATAGCTATAATGACGAACATGAATGGAATGACAAGAAGGGTAAGCTGATACCAACCAATCATGTTATTAAGCCTGCGATGCTAGCAAGTAAAGAGACGACTGTTACTGAGCTAAACACTACAAACTCATTATATGCTTGTGCTTTATCTTCTGAACTGTGTCCATACTTGTTTTTTCACCATCACCTCCGTATAAAAAACACCCAATGAAAACACTAACATGAATATCAAGCTCTAAATAGAATCAGTTAACATGAACTTTTGATAGTTTCACTAATTATCTCCTCGATAATGGCTGTTTTTATCAAAAACCTCATATTGCACTCACCATTAACACCCAACTAAATCATCAAAAAATTGCCGTCGCTTACCAACGTTCTTTTACTGAATGATACAAACGCGATAATAAATAAGATCTCATCACATTTTTAAAGGAGCTTATCGCTCTTTTTCTCTGTACTCTATTTTCAAATACCAAGTTGTCTTATACCCAATTCTATAAAGTTTTGATTTCTCTAACACATTCATCTGTTTTTTTTGATATAACTCTTTATTGATGTATTGAAATAAAAAGGAATAACGATGGATAAGGTTACGGAAGTTATTAATTTCCTCATCGCACACAAATTACTACTAAGTGCTCTGATCATTGTGATTGTTTCACTGATCCGTCGTCTGGTTTTGACCAAAATTCGAGGGGAAGAACTCTTTCTTTCAGAAGAACAACGAAAATGGATGTCTCGAACCAAAAATGGCACCTTTTCTATTCTTATCCTTTTACTCTTTATCCTTTGGCGCTCAGAAATTAATGAGTTTGCATTATCTGTCACAGCGATCGCGGTTGCCATTGTTGTCGCATCGAAAGAAATTATTCTTTGTATTACAGGATCAATTCAACGCGCAAGCTCACGTTCGTTTCGAATCGGTGACTGGATTGAAGTGGGCAAGTTATGCGGCGAAGTCATCGAACACAATATGATGGCAACGGTTATCCAAGAGATCGATCTTCATCATGGCCAGTATCATTACACAGGAAAAACAGCAACCTTACCTAATAGTATGTTTTTCACTTACCCAGTAAAAAACCTCAATTTTATGAAGCGTTATGTTTACCATAACTTTTCTATCGTCGTACCCAATTTCCTCAACCTCTATCCTTTACTACCAACTATGGTCAAAAAAATAGAGCATCATTGTGAAGATTTTATTGACGTCGCTCGTCGCTATAACAGCATGATAGAAAAACATGCGGGTGTTGATTTACCGGGCTCAGAGCCACACATCCATATCAGTAGTGGTGCGACAGGAGAGCAAATTGTTCACTTCATGTTATTTTGTCCAACAGAGCAAGCGACACATTTGGAGCAAGAAATTCGACAAGATTTTATGGAAGAATACGAAAAGCATTTTCCCAACAAAGATGACTAACCTGAAAAAGAGCGAGCATTAATCTCGCTCTTTTTAATTGTAAGCAATAAAAAATACGGCTAACTTTTGACAGCTTGTTTAGCATCACTTAATTGTTGATGTAATAGAGAAAATTGCTGGGTTAATTTATGCTTTGGTTGGAAATGAATAAGCGGAATTTGTTGAAAATGTGATTCTTTCATTTTGATCGATTGAGGTAGATAAGGCTCTAATATTGGGAAGCCTAATTCTTTAACACTCTCAATAATTTGACGGGGAAAATTTGCCTGAGCATTAAACATATTGACCACAATACCTTCTAATGACAACTCACGATTATGATCGTCTCGAAGCTCTGCTAAATTGTCCATTAAATTGATCAATGCCTGTTGTGAAAAACTATCACAATCAAATGGAATCAATAAGTTATGCGCCGCAATTAATCCCGACTTAGTATAAAAATTTAGATTTGGTGGGGTATCAATATAAATGTGTTCATATTCTTTTTCTAATTCATCTAATGTTTCACGTAACTTATAGATCTTATAGCGGCGTTCTAATTCTGGCTCTAATTTATCTAATTTGGGGCTCGATGGAATAAGAAATAAATTATCATAATCGGTCGGTTGGGGGTAATCCAATGTTGGTGATGCCATTGAAAACCAAGAAGCGGTTTGATTAAGTAAATCAGCAATGGTTTTATCGCTTTTTTGATTAATATCGAACCCTAAATAATGGCTTGAATTACCTTGTACATCGAGATCTATCACCAATGTCTTGTACCCTTTCGCCGCACTAATAGCCGCTAAATTTACGGTAATACTTGATTTACCCACCCCACCTTTCTGATTAAATATAATCCTGCGCATTACATCCCTTCCAATGATTAATTATTAACCAATACAATATACCCTTATATGCATATCTTTGTTAGCTAAAAACCCACACTTCTCAACGTTAAGACTGATATAACTCAAGTGGTAATCCATCTGGATCGCTAAAAAAAGTAAATTTCTTTCCCGTTAATTCATCAATACGGATCGCTTCTACCTCAATATGATGTTCAACTAAATATGCTGCTACAGATTCCACATCATCAACTGAAAACGCCAGATGACGTAGCCCTTGGGCCTCAGGATAACTGGGTCTTTGAGGTGCATCAGGAAAAGAAAACAGTTCGATTTGGCTATTATCTGGTAAACGGAGATCGAGTTTTTACGATTGGCGTTGCGCTCTATAGGTTTCATTAATGATCTCCAGTTTTAATATTTGACTATAGAAGTGCTTAGAACGCTGATAATCAGAGCATATGATCGCAACATGATGCATTCCGTTAAACATAAAATGCTTTCCTTATCTGATTTTAACGAGATTAATTAGAGGGGCCATTAGTAATGTAGGCTTTTTCATAAGGGGCTAATAAATGTGGATTATTCTGAATATCCACATCTTTAATATGATTTCCTGAATAATTTAAATACGTGAGATCTTTATTTTTTTTCACATCAAGCGATACTAAGTGATTGAAACTCACATTAAGCACTCTTAATTTTTTATTATGCTTAATATTCAATTCATTAAGCTGGTTGTTTTCAACACTAAGTAGCGCTAGTTTTGGATTATGACTAACATCAAGCTGGGTTAAATGATTATGAGATAAATCTAACTGTTGTAAGTTAGGAAAGTTACTTAATTCTTTAATTTTTGATATATGTAAACCGTCACATTTCAACTCAGTAATGTGTTCGCTATATACTTTGCCTTGCAAAATGACGCAACGTTTAAAGTTAGCATCAGCAAACGGAATATCACTGATTGCCGCATAATGCTGGGCACAACCTGACAATGTCAATCCACCCAAAAACAGCAATATAGATGAGAATACTTTTTTCATTTAAAAATCTTTTCTATTACCTGTATTAAAACGACGCTTAGTCTTTGCGCAATGGTCGAATCACGCTTTCGAGACCTTCAATTTTAAAATCAAGCGCCAAAGCCATCAGCATACCTAACTCACCGTCAGGAAATCCTTGTTTCTGAAACCACAATAAATACTCTTCAGGTAAGTCGATAAGGATTCGACCGGCGTACTTACCAAACGGCATTTTCATATTTGCTAATTTAATCACATGCTCTTGCTGAAACATTACTTTCTTCACATAGAAAAACAGCTAAGTATTGTAACAATGCTTAGCTGTAAATATGCGAAATTTTTGTCAATTAAAAATCAGTTGATTATCACGCTATGCCGCATCCCATGACTGGGCGACCACTCTTTGCCCATCAATATAAAGGCTTGCAGTGTAATGACCACCAGCATTCACTTCGCCGACACCTTTTGGTGTTCCCGTCATAACAATATCACCATCTTCTAATGTCATGAATGATTGGATTTCCTGCAAAATAGCGGCAGGTTTTGTGATCATTTGAGAGCTAACGCCTCGCTGTAAAACCTCTTGTTGTTGTTCAAACACCACTTCAAATTCCGTTTCAGCAATATTAGGAAGTGGCACGAAATCACTAAAAAGCACGGATCCATCAAACGCTTTTGCTCGTTCCCACGGTAGGCCCTTTTGTTTTAAGGTCGCTTGCAATTCTCGCTTTGTTAAATCTATTCCCACTCCCGCAGCCATAAACTGACCTTGTTGGTACATAAAACAAATTTCAACTTCATAATGTAGGAAATCGTTACTATGCTTAGCTTTGAGTTGTTGAGAAATGGCAGAATTGGGTTTCGTAAACAAGACAAGTTGCGTAGGAATTTCATTATTTAACTCATAGATATGCTCAACGTAATTTCGACCAACACATACTACTTTTGATGGTGTTATATACTTATCTCCAGTGGGTGAACTTAGCGTAATCTTCTGCATCAAATAATTATCCTTAATGATCATGAGTACGTCTATTATTCATATATTTATGAATGAATAAAAACATAAAAATAAAAAACAGATACCGTTTACATTTTTACGGTTATTTGTCACACTTCATGGCTTGTTAAGTTTTAATGTTCATCTGACTTTTGTAAGCAAGACACAGAATAATATTGCGTTATTTTTGACACATCTGACTATTGACCGTTGCTCTTTATCATCGTCAACACCTGTATCTAACGCACCTTCTTGCTGTACGACATGAGAAAAATAATGAAAAAGATTTTATTAAGTACGCTTTTACTGACATCACTATTAACTGGTTGTAGTTCTTCTCCTAAAGATGCTGCTGCGCTTCCAAGCACATGGGAAGTAATGGCGATTGATGGGCATTCAGAGCCTGTAGATGCATTACCTAAAAAGCCAGAATTAGTGATTGATAATAATTTGACGGTCACTTACCACGGCTGTAATACATTAAAAGGCAAGCTGACACTAACTGGCCAGAATTTACTGACTAAAAATTTAGCGTCAACCCGTAAAATGTGTATTCAAAACGAACAAGCTATTGTTGATGGATTCGTAAAAAGAATGCTAACAGGTCCATCAGATTACCTAGTGAACCAGAACACATTGATTATCAGCTCTGAACGTCACACCGTGACATTTAAGAAAGTAAAATAATTCACCGATTGATTTCAATGCAACGGAGGCTCAATGCCTCCGTTTTTTTATGCATTAACAGTGATGAGCTCTTCTGCTATCAGTTTCAATAAAAAGGTTTCACGCTCAATCGACATCCCCTTTTTCTCAGAATGTTTCATCGTCTCTTCATTATGCGCTATCGCATCAAAAATATTGATCCATACCGGCTTCATACCATTTTTAATTTCGTAATCTTCAAAGCGAGTTGCGCCTAACTCTTTATCAATAGTACAAACGTAACAGTATGATTTCATATAAACCACATCATGATCTGGCTTATACCACGGGCGATATTCGTCATATTGACCAAACGCTTTAATATCTCGAATATTTCTTGCGCCAGTTTCTTCTTGTAATTCTCGGATCAACCCTTCGACTTTATCTTCTCCAGCATCAATGCCACCACCAGGTAAGGTGTAATCATGATAACGCTCTGTGTATAACATCAAAATATCTTCACCATTTAATACAATGGCTCTTGCGGCATCGCGTTGAAATATTGCTAAGTCAGTTGTATTAAAGTCAATATTGGCAAGATCAGGGTGAACAGATAGTTTTAAAAATCGCATATAACACAGAACTCATCACTGTCGATAACTAGGCTGCGTATTTTAGCTAACTCTTCCTATGATTACTAATGAGGGGATTTCAGGACTTGATTCATACGCTTAACAACATTCAATGTTGATTCACCACGGTGTAAGCCTAATGCTGTCAGTATACAATTAGCCCCTAGATAATGACGATTATAAAACTCACCTTTTGCATCAAATAAGGTACTGACACCTATTTTCAGTAAATCCAGTTTATTTCTAACATTCGACGCTAACTGCCACTGGCTTAACGGCGGTAATAGATTATTTTTTAGCGGACAAGGTAAATGTCCCGGGTAGGTTTGCCACGGCGTAAGTAACGCTTCTGAATATGACTGATTAAGCCATTTCATATAGAGTTGATGTTTTACCGCTGAAGATACCGGTAACGCGAACATCACTTCCAGCATCGCTTTACTGTAAAACGGTAAGTGAAAATCTAATCGAAATTTATCCATATCTTCTAGTGCAGGAGCGATGTGTTGATGTTGATCGTTTTCCCATAAAAAGAGTTGAAACGCTTTATCTAATGGTAAGTGTGAGTACTGACATAAGCATTCAACAATATTTAGCTCTAACTGCTGCTGCAATTTCGCCCCTTGTTTTACCATTCGTTTAGGAATATAAGCATGCTGATGTTTTAAATATGCTTTTGCCACAGCAAAAGGATCGCCACTGGCACATGCGGCAAGAATCTGATCATCACAAAACACCATACCAATACATACACTGCCACCATTACCCGACCATACTAGCCTAGGCCTCTCCACTTGCAGATAAAATGGATACTGTGTCGATCGCCAATAATGTCCTAGACGTTGCTCAACAGTCTGCTCTTGAGTATCACTGACATTCACAATATGCAGTGGAAAATCATGGCATTGTGCAAAAACTTCGGCATAAACCTCATCTTGCGACCGTTGATAGGAAAAGTTCATGCATTCTAATTTTATTCCGCGCTTTAACAACTCAGCGACAATAACACGAGAATCTAACCCCCCCGACAGTGTACTGATCGCATGAAGATCATTACCTATTGCTAGGTCGACCGCTTGCTTAAAGGCATGATCCAACTGAAGTGCTCCCTCACTATCATCAATACAATTAAACGGCATATCAGACCATCGAAAGTACCGCTCTTTAACAAGTGAAGTGCTTGTTAAGGTTAATTTTTCTCCCGGTTGGATAGAGTACACTTCGTTATAGTGGGTTTTATTGCCAAGTGAATAACCGATTACCGCATATTCAGTCGCCCCTGCTAAGTTGGTCGTTAACGTCACACTCAATTCATTGAACAAACGTAAACAGGAACTAAAAATTACGCTCCCTTTATATTTCATATAATAAAGTGGACGTATTGCCAAACTATCGGCAAAAATAGTTAATGCACGCCGTTGTTTATTATAATCTAGCACGCAATACGTACCTTGAGCCTTAGCCAATAATTGTGGGAAATTCGAAAGGCTCTGCTGCAAAAGCGTATTAACGTCTTGAGTCAGTGAAGAAGACATTAAGGTATGTCCAAGAACCATAGAAAAGCGTAAATGATTTTCAGCCCAGCTCGATTCGCGATGACAATCAATGGCGACTCGGCAAAAGTACAAATGATTATCGAAATACTCATGCCTTATATCGGTTGGATTACGCGATAAATGTTGAGCGATCTCTTTTTTTATGAGCAATAAATCTGAAGTCCAAGCTTCTGAAATCACACCTGCAACAATACTCATTCATCTCTCCCACTGTGAAGAATGAATATCTGCAAAAAATAAACCAACTTTTTTCAAACATAACGCTTTGTTTCATCGTTATTATATGATGCTTCTCTTTTTATTCTTTATTAATCAATGCATCTTGCTACAAATATAATAAAAAAGCTTCTCTATTAAATTTTATAGAGAAGCTTCATTTTCTATCGTAATAGACAGAGATTCATTATCAATGACGATATGATTCATAAAGGAACCAAACACGACGCTCGGTTTGATCGATCCAGTTATCAATCATACTCACTGATGAATAGTCTCCACAGTCATCACATAAAGTATGCGCAGCACGAAGTTCTGCAGCTAATTGTTTGTTATCACTACAAAGTTCAGCAAGCATATCTGCAGGTTCAACATAATCAGCATCATTGTCTAAAATACGCTGCATACGTGAGATTTCACCAATAGAACGTAAAGTTTTTCCACCAATTTTACGCACACGTTCAGCAATGTCATCGGTCATTGCAAACAATTGAACACTTTGCTCATCAAGCATTAAGTGATAATCACGAAAATGTGCACCACTCATATGCCAATGGAAATTTTTGGTCTTCATATAAATTGCATAAACATCAGCAAGGATCGCTGTTAGTGCACCACTGATCTCTTTAGTCGCGTCTACACTTAAATCTGTAGGTGTGGCTAGAGGACGAGTAAGGTGTAATTTTGCATCTTCAATTTGTGATTCATTCAAGATAGTACTCATCGTCTTTTCCTAGTATGTTATTTGTGACAACGAATTCACTATATCCCCTTTAATTTGTATGACAATATTCTTTTGTCGGTTGTTATTGCAACTTAATATTGAGCCTTTAATTACTTGTATCAAAAATCAAAAATATTTAATTTACTGCAAGCTCCTGATTGAATTTAATAAATAATATTCATCTAATATTTTTCGATATAAAATTACCTTATATCTACAGCAACAGTATTCGTTATAAATAAAACCATATTTGCCAAAAACTTAAGCATAATGTAAAAAGTTATTTAATTTAAAAATAAAAATAGGAAGGCAATAATGCAGTCATCTACCTACCACATTGGTGAAGCAGGTAAAGCTTGGGGAAGCGACGAAAAAGCACAATGGTTAGCACAGACAACCATTAAACGTTCTTACCTTGAGCAAGTTGTGACAAAAATTGATGCATTGAAAAATGATTTTGATGTCACTCAGTATGGTGCTCTGTCTTATGCCCCTGATAAATACCCTCTTTTTGCGATAAAATCGCGTAATTGGGATAGCAATAAACCAACAATTTTAATCACCGGTGGTATTCACGGTTATGAAACGAGCGGTGTCCACGGCGCACTTGCATTTGCCGCTTTAGAAGCTAAACACTACAGTGATGATTTTAATATTCTGATTGCGCCTTGTGTGAGCCCTTGGGGCTATGAAACCATCAACCGTTGGAACCCTAACGCTGTTGATCCTAACCGCTCATTCATCCCCAATAGCCCAGCAGAAGAATCAGCGGCTTTAATGCGCTTAGTTCAAGAGCAAAAAACATCATTTCTAGCGCATATTGATCTTCATGAAACGACGGATACCGACGAGTCCGAGTTTCGTCCTGCACTAGCAGCGCGTGACGGTAAAGAATATATTGAAGACAGTGTACCTGACGGCTTCTATGTGGTTGGTGATACTGAAAACCCTCAAGATGCTTTCCAAACTGCAATTATTGATGAAGTACGCCACGTTACCCATATAGCGCCACCTGATGACAACGGAAATATTATTGGTGAAGCGATTACCCAAGAAGGCGTAATTAACTACCCATTAAAAGCATTAGGATTATGTGCAAGCGTAACAGATGCGTTGTATACCTCGACGACCGAAGTCTATCCTGATAGCCCGCGCGTGACAGAAAAAGAATGTAATATGGCGCAAGTTGCCGCAATTAAAGGTGCATTAGACTATTTAAAGCAACACGTTAAATAATAAATAATGTTCAGCTAACCTTGTTATTTTATATGCAAGGTTAGCGTTTTCTATCTTTTGTTTTGTTATTTTTAACATCTAAATACCAACGTTTGAATTGCAGATTTATATTCCCCATAATAAAGCCATCACTCACCTCGAATTTGGCAAGCCGATATGGATATCTTTTTCAAACACATTGATAGCCCATTAGGGAAAATGACTCTCACGGCAAACGATAATGCACTGCTTTCTGTTTGGTTTGAAAGCCATACTATCCCCTCTTTACATCACGCCATACTTAAACCAGACCATGCTATCTTGCTGCAATGTGAGGAACAATTAGCTGAATACTTTTCAGGTGATAGAAAACAATTTTCAGTACCTTTATCGTTTCAAGGCACACAATTTCAAGAACGTGTATGGCAAACATTAACGACAATTCCCTATGGTCAGACATGGCACTATCAACAATTAGCAAATGCTATTGATAATCCAAACGCGTGTCGTGCTGTCGGTAGCGCTAACGGTAAAAATACCTTATCCGTTATTGTACCGTGCCACCGAGTGATCACTAAAAGTGGTAATTTAGGAGGATATGCGGGAGGAAATCATATTAAACAACAGTTACTCGCACTAGAAAGTCAGTTTAAATAATAAAATGCACTCACTCTGACTATATTTTTCTATTGATAAACTCATCTACAACAGCAGATACCTGCCATACTTACTGTTAAATGTCGCGTTTACGAGTAGCATATAAGTAAAAGAGAATCGGCGTTTTAAAATAAACCAAGGCGAAGATATGAGGAGGCAATGATGGCCACAGCAATCTCTGTCGAGCAATATTTATCACACCATAATATTGAACTTAAACTAACTCACCATCGTCCTACCGACTCATCCTTTAATTCCGCAATGTCAGCACACGTTCCCACAACGAAGGTGGCTAAATCTGTCATCTTAAAAGATCAACAACACAACTACCTCATGGCTGTAATACCGGCAAATCGTCGCGTTATGTTAGATAAGGTGAGTAAAATTACGGGTAAAAAGTACTATTTAGTTGGTGAACACGAACTGTCATCGCTATTCCAAGACTGTAGCCCCGGCGCGATCCCCAATCTAGGGCAGATCTATCATCTGGATATGATCGTCGATGACATACTGTTTAATATCGACGACATTTACCTTGAAGCGGGTGATCATGAAAATCTTATTCACCTCACCACCGAGCAATTTAAAAAAGTCATGACCAACATCAGTCATCATACAATTAGTGGCTACAGAATGTTATTTACTCAACAGCATGAAAGTAGTTATTGGGATTGGGACTAGCCCTATCATGCTTCGTTTGACTAGATATAATAAAGCACATCATCACATTGGGTTTTATGATGATGCTTTGCCAATGCTGTTAGATATAACAGTGTTCGTATTTCCTACCTATTCATCAATCATTTCACACCAAGATGTTCCTGTGGGGATCTGCATGGCTTTACGCTCTGGGGTAGAGCTAACGGAGAGATCTCGCTGTAATATTGCTCCAGCCGCTAACACCATTCGCTCATAGACTAACGGATCAAACATACGCCCTGTTTGTCCCCATTCCACGGTATAACGACCACAACCCAGTTCTATACCCTCATTTTGTGAAAGAAATAAAAACCTATCCTGCAAGCCAAAGTGCTCATACATCATGTAAGACTGAAATAACATTGCCATATCTTCTTTGCGGTTACTGTAACCATATAAATCACTCGCACCTTCTACCTCAAAATGCGCACCAACTTGTAAAGCAGTGAGTGTACTAACCTCATAGCTTGGCGTAACACCGTCATACAGTACATTGGCTGCATCAAACAAAAGCCCATCTTGCAGTGGAAACCGATCATAGAGAGTCTGATTTAATGGGGTCATCGAGTTGATGTTTTGATAAATAGTCCGATGAAGATCGAGTGATGTTAGGGAAGCAGGTGGAATCGCATCCACCGCATGCGCCAATTCATGCACCAATAGCCTAAATAAGGCGGGTAATAACTGATCAGTAGTACGCATCGTATTATTTTCTGCATACTCATTGCTCACCCAAGACGCATAATTTCCCTCACTATCGACACTTTGCCTTACCGCCAAAAACGGTACATTAACCTGAAATTGATCACGAAAGTCCGGCTTAGAAATAATTGTTAGCCACTCCTCCTCGTTGCGCCATAAATAACGAGGATCAATATAAATGGTTGCAGTATTAGCACTATAAAAAGAAGGACGAATATCATCAGCAATGACAATAGCACTGACGGAGCGAAATAAAGGCAAGACGTCAGACGGAAGCAACGCTAAAGCAGATAAAAATTGCTCGGCCATCCAAGGGTGAGAAACAAAGATTCGTTGCTCAATATCCGTCAATGTCACTGCAGTGTTGAACGTTAACCCTATCGGTGGGAATTGGCTGACTAAACAGCTATTTCGATAATTTTTGGCGCACGCAAGGTACTGTTTTGGTGTTGTAGCAGAGTGTGCGGCAACCCTACTGAGATCAGGGTACCCTTCCGCATGTAGCTCTATCTCTTGGTGATTATCATCACAAGCGGTAAGTAATAGCGAAAAAGCCACGATAAAAAGAAAAGAAGACAGATATCTACAGTTCGAACTCAACCACATTTCGCATCTCCTTATCCCACTATTTTTCTAAGTGTAGCGGAAGGAAAATACTGATAAGTATTACCACTAATGCAAAGTTTCAAATATCGTGATCAAGCTTCACTATCGGAGATATTCCCGCTAACAAATATTGACTAAAAAGCGAATAAATCTATTCTGGAATAGAGCAACAGAGATGCATGTCGCACAGATTACTGTTGCCAATTTTTGACTATGGAAGGTGTTAAATGGATTTACTTCGTGGCTTATATTCACTACTTGAATCGTTCTTTGAATAACGCAAGCAATACAATCATCTCGAGTATCAAGCCGTAATTCAGTATTACGGCTTTTCTTTTTCAGATGTATTCATAATTATTTATTAAGAAAAACTCCTATAGATGTATAAGCCTGCTCACACTCTCTCTTTACTATGTTTTCCATATTTAAGAAGGCATGGATCATTTGGTCAAAATGGATATGCTCTGCTTCTACACCTTGCTTTTTTAACGCTTCGACATACGCGATACCTTCATCTTTTAATGGGCAAAACTCAGCCGTGATCACTAAGCTTTCAGGCAGCGCCATACTATAGGGTCCCCACACGGGTGAAGCTTTACGTCTATCTTCATTATGCTGAAAGTAATTCGAGAAATACCATTCAATACGAGACTGTTGTAGCAAATACCCCATACCGTTTTGATTAACAGATGGAAAACTTAAAGTGTAATCAAGGCTTGGGTAAATGAGTACTTGCTTGGTAATTTCAACCTCATCATCAAATTGTGCCATTCGTGCTAACGTGGCACAAATAGCACCACCCGCTGAATCTCCAGCAATAGAAAGTTGCGGTACAAAATTTAACTCAGCACGGATCAAAGTTTGAAACAGCGATTGTAAAACCAAATAACCATCATCAATCGCGGCAGGATAAGGGTGTTCGGGAGCAAGAGGATATTCAACCGATACAACAATAAACTGACTATGTTGTGCTAATTTCCGACAAATAGGATCGTAAACCTCGACACTACCCGACATATGCCCACCACCATGAAAAAAAACTAATACGGGGAGTGCCGTCTCTGGTTGAGGATGATAAATGCGAATAGGCACTTTATCTTTAATCGTTAAGTTCTCAATTAACGCAATATCGGGAATCTCGGTGACTAGCTCACGAGTAATAGCAGCAAGACCTTCTCTCACCGTTGGTACGGTAAACGGAATACCACTGGCAATGGTTTCATCCATCACTTTATTAAAGCTATTAAGCCATTGTTCTAATAAAGTCGTTAATTGGCGCATATCTATCCTTTATATAGGCATTGACCGTTACCCTACAATAATTAGGGCGTTAATTTTGATAACTCTTCAATATCAACAGGCTGAGTATAATCAACAGATGATAAACCAAAGCCATTAAGGGCTAAAAAAGCTGACTTGTATCCATCATAGTCGCCAACCTGTCTAAAGTTGTCAGCGTTCATTTCTGCCATTAATTTGTTTACTTGCAACTGTACTTCAGGTTTTAGTTCCCAATCGTCCATTCTGATCAGAGCCTGATCTGATTGCTCGTCTGAATCATTACGCTGTTTTGTTTCAGTATCAGCCGATGAATAAATTTTTTGTGCAAAAAGACGCTGCATTTGCTCAATACACCCTTCATGATTTCCCATTTGCTTCATCACTTTAAATAACGCCAATATATAGGGCGAAAATGTCGGTATAAAGACACTGGCTTTTGTCACTAATGCTTTGCACACCACTACGTTAGCTTGACCATTGATCATCTGAGCTAATTGTTGATTAATTGCGTGCGCGGTTTGATGTAAATGCTGCTTGGCAATACCAAGCGTCCCATGATGATAAATAGGATATGTCGACTCAGGACCGATATATGAGTAAGCCAAAGTTTTAGCTTTTGGGGCTAACAGGTTTTCAGATAACAAAAAGTTTATCCATTGTTGCCAATCTTCACCGCCCATCACTTTTGTTGTAGCGAAAATTTCCTCGTCACTAGCAGCAGTTAGTTCCGCAGGGACTAATTTATCTTTTTCTAAATCAACACTATAACCAGAAAAATTTTCACCCACGGTTTTTAAACATGAACGCCATACCTTACCCGTTTCAGGATCGGGACGAATACCGGTTGCTAGGCTATAAATCACTAAATCAACATGTCCGCCAAACTCATCACGTATTGTTTGCGCTACGTGTTGACGCACTTCATCTGAAAAAGCATCACCCACAATATTTTTGGCAGTATAGCCTTGCTGCTCAGCCGCTTGCTTAAAGAAAATATTGTTATACCAACCCGCAGAGCCTATCCCCTTATCACTTGGACCTCGTTCATAAGAGACACCCAAGGTTTTCGCTTGCGCACCACCAAAGGTCAACGCAATACGTGATGCCAACCCAAATCCAGATGATGCTCCTAAAATTAATACTCGGAGAGGACCTTGTGTGATCGGCGCAGCAGACTGTACATAATCAATCTGCTGTAGTACTGCTTGCTGGCAACCATAAGGATGTGCTGTTCGTGCCACAACACCTTGAATTTCAGGTTGAATCACCATTGAACCATTCCTCTTATCGATTAATACATCATCGTTTACTGATCAGCATGCCATACATGCCAATAATAAAACCTGATGATTAACTGATAACGTCATATTTACATCACCGATAAGTCAAAATTTAAACATTTTATAGATTTCACCATCAAAAATGATTCATTTTTGCATCAAAAAATATTAACCAAAGTATTTTTTTGTCTTATTGAGCCAAAAATCAATAGTCATAGCTTTATTTAAAATCCGATCAAATATCAAACTGACGGTCGCACTTTAAATTTTTGCAGGAAGCAATGATGAAGGTATGGACGAGTGTTTTTATAGTTTTACTGTTAAGTTTTAGTTCTAGCGGATATGCAAAGATCTCATTACAACAGCAAGCCAAAGTTATTTATGAAGAAACAAAACTTAAGAAGCACTTAGACTTCAATATTTTTATGACGGCTTATAAAGAACATATTCGTGTTGCAGATAAACCGATTATGTCGATTATTGATTACAGCCAGCCATCGAATAACCGCCGATTTTTTATTATTGATACCGATAAGAAAAAACTGCTTTACCGTACTTTTGTTTCACACGGCATCAATAGCGGCAATCTTTATGCTACACAATTCTCTAATATTGTTGACAGTAAACAAACCAGCTTAGGCACCTATCGTGTTGCTGAGGCCTATCATGGTAAGTATGGACTTTCTTTACGTCTTGATGGGATGAGTCCATCAAATTCTAATGCAAGAAAACGTGCGATTGTGCTGCATGGGGCAAAATACGCAGAGCCAAGTACCATTAAAAAATTAGGTATGCTTGGACGTAGCTGGGGGTGTCCAGCCATTCCAATGAAGTTAACCAAAAAAGTCGTCAACTTGTTAAAGGAAGGCGGTTCAATCTACGCTCATGCGCGATCATAATTCGCTTTATTGTTTGCAAAATGCCATTTAGAAAGCTCGTTTTAGCACGAGTTTTCTTTATTCACTTCTGAGATATCTCTTTTTTTCGACCATCACATACTGCAACCAAGCCCACGCTGAGTCGTGTAAACAATGTATTGTCTTTTAGATAATTGGCACAGAATATTCATACATCTCTTCTATATACCATCACCGATCTAATAAGCACGTTCAATATGGGAGGGGGTTATGATGTTTTCACTTTTTTTCCGTCTAAAACTCAAATATCTCATTATCGCATCTTTACTTTTTAGTAGTCCTTACGCTAACGCAATGAGAGCAACACACGCTTGGAAGGTTTACGACCATGCTCAGCTCCAAAATTACGTTGAGTTTGATATATTTCTCAATGCTTATCGTGAGCATTTACGGGTTGCGAACAAACCTATAATGTCGATTATTGATTACTCTCAACCTTCTGACTCTAAAAGATTTTTAATCATAGATATCGAGAAAAGAGCCCTACTCCATCGAACTTTTGTCACTCACGGTATAAACAGCGGCAAACTGTATGCTACCCAATTTTCCAACACGGTGAACAGTAGGCAAACCAGCTTAGGTACTTACCGTGTTGGTGAAGCTTATTATGGTAAATACGGTATATCTTTACGATTAGATGGCATGAGCCCTAGTAATTCAAATGCGCGAAAACGTGCAATTGTATTACACGGTGCAAGCTACGCTGAGCCAAATGTTATTCATGCTATTGGGATGCTAGGCCGAAGTTGGGGATGTCCGGCGATATCACGAGAGATCACGCCAGAAATCGTAGACCTGCTTAAAGAAGGTGGCTCTATTTATGCTCACGCCCATAACAACAGACACAATAAATAAACGGTTCTATCATGCTAGTGACTGAAACACGCAACCACCAGTAACAATAAAAAAATAACGCCAATAAATTTCAGTAATAAACCTAAAGAAGCGCCACCTTTAGGGGCTTTGTTACAACAGCTCATACATTGTCTATTCATAAAATAATAAGAGTCATGAGCATAAAGGTTCCAGTAAAGGGAAGGTCAATACCTCGTCTAATAAAACTAAGCCCATACATATAAAATCTATGTATGGGCTTAGTCTAATAAATCATCACATTCATTTATAAATATAACTTAATCTTACTTAGCGCTAGAGAATAACACGATTGCATCGTGAACCCCTTGGATCCCCATCTGCATACCAATCACGGCTAAAATTAATCCCATTAAGCGCGTAATAATACTGATCCCACTTTGACCAATTTTTTCTATCAGTTTAGGGCCATAAATAAAGCAAAAAAACGTGATAACACACAGTAAAGCAAAGGCAGAAACCGTCACAAGAATATGAAACATCCCCCCTGCTGCAGAGTAGTTCATCGCTGTCGCAATCGTACCAGGGCCTGCAAGTAACGGTAGAGCCAATGGAGAAATCGCAATATCAGCCCCACTACCAGATGTTTCTTCTTCCTTTGTTTCATGCATACTTGATGTATTACCTTGCAGCATGTGATAACCAACAAGAAAGACTAAAACTCCCCCCGCTAAACGTAATGCAGGTAGCGTAATACCAAATACACTAAAGATCCCTTTTCCTAAAAAACAGAACGTTGTGATAATACAAAAAGCCGTAACCAGAGCCTTAACGGCAATTGCTCTTGTTTGTTTTGCTGGCATTCCACCTGTCATTCCCACAAATACTGCCGTATTCGCAAAGGGATTCATCATCGCGAAAAAGCCCATGAATACAGTAATAGCGACTGTTATTAAGTCGTGCATGCAACCTCTCTCTCTATAAGATTTATAATTAAAACAACACATTCCTGAATGAATCATATTTAATAAAAATAAAATAGCAAAAACAACACAGCAACAAAAACAAACAATTTCTCAACCTTTGAGGTATTTTCGCTCACATTACCAACAATAATGCTTAAAACTCATCATTAAAAACACAACTAATTACCGATAGAACAGATTGCAACATAAATATAACTACATGATTTAAATCACATTTAATATTTTCAGATGTGAAATGAAATAGAAATAAGACAAAAACAACTCATTGCATATAAAAGCGTGATAAAGATATTGTGCGCTCTCAAAATTTTGCTTTCATTCTGCTGCAATATCACTCGCAATTGATATTATCTTTATACGGTTGAAGACAACGGAATTCCCCATGGAGGGGACAACCTCAGTAGGCTGATATAGGGATGGTAGCCACATATCTATGGATGGCACAGCTTCAGTAGGTTGTTGAAAGGATTTGTTCAGGAAGAACCAACCGTACAATTCCCCCAGCAAAATTGCTCCCAGGAATTGGAGTGATTGCATAATCTTATTTTTTATAGATTTGTTTAAAATTGCAGAAATAAAAAAGCCCGCAACCAATTGCGGGCTTTTTTATTTGGCTCCTCCTGCTGGACTTGAACCAGCGACATACGGATTAACAGTCCGCCGTTCTACCGACTGAACTAAGGAGGAATTGTCATGGTGGTGGGGGAAGGATTCGAACCTT
>NZ_PYNV01000009.1:0-174796 GCF_003026095.1 Photobacterium sp. GB-72
TAACCATCGCAAGAAATTGCGTGCCCTGGTGGTGGAATTGGTAGACACAAGGGATTTAAAATCCCTCGGCGTTCGCGCTGTGCCGGTTCAAGTCCGGCCCGGGGCACCATCTAATTGAGAAGTAAAAATGGCGCGTTGGCAGAGTGGCTATGCAGCGGATTGCAAATCCGTGGACCTCGGTTCGACTCCGGGACGCGCCTCCATTCTCTAATAATTAAGCCCGAGTGGTGAAATTGGTATACACGACGGATTCAAAATCCGTTTCCTTCGGGAGTGACGGTTCAAGTCCGTCCTCGGGCACCAGTATAAACGATAAAGCCTCAGCTCACGCTGGGGCTTTGTTGTTTCTAGTTTAATCAAAAACTTAGCCCTGTCTTTTTCTGGTTGCTTTCCTATTTTGTTTTAAACCGCCGTTATTACGCATACTTGTACTTAAAGCTTATTTGAGAGCATTGGTCACTAAAAGAAGGTAGTACAGTGAGTTGTTCACTGTACTACTCAGTTAATGTTATTTTGATTTATTTAAGATAACGTTGATAACACTATGTTCAGTCGGAACACCTAACCGAAAAGGAAAACCATAATGACCAGTGCCACGATGTACATATAATTTTGTGTTTTCCATTCCCCATAGCCCATGATCAGGGGATTTGGACAATAAACTGATCACCGTCGTTTTAAAACCGAGGCTCACTAACCCTATAAGCCCACCATGGGTATGACCACTTAAAAATAAATCTATAGAGTGGCTCTTTGTCGGAATATCTCGGATATGTGTTGGATCATGTAACATTGCAATACTTGCAATGACTTTGCTTTTATTAGGTAAGTTACCAATTGCTCTAAGAAGTTTTGACGCTCTATCTTTAAAATGAAAATCAAAGCCAATAACTTGAACGGGGCCTAGACGAGTTTGTACTATCTGAGCCTCGTCAATTAATAAATGAATATTATTGTTAGCTAATGCTTCTTTTACTATTTCAGGCGCTTCGTAATCATGGTTACCCATACATGCAAATACTTTTCCACTATATTCTTTAAGTGGGCTCAGTGATTGTGACAGTACTTGTGTTGATCCTTTTGATTCCATGGTTAAAAAATCACCCGTTAACAAAATGAGATCCGGCTTTTTCGCTACTGCACTTTTGCAAATGCGCTCGAGCCTAGCAACAGACATATATGGACCTAAATGAGGATCTGTTAATTGTATAATATGTAGATTTTCATCACTATTTGAAGTCGGATTTGCTAAATCTAATCGACTCAAATCTGATGGCTGAGCCTTATTATTAAGGTCAATAAATATATTCTCTTCGTTTATGCGAAAATTTTGTAAGACACCTATCAGACCGAGTATATAGGGAACATATAAGAAGTCGGCACTTTTGAAAAAAAGTAACCATATTGCCCAAGGGAAGGCGATTATCGTTGAACCTAAAAACCATTGCCCAGGCCAATTAATTAATATTCTAACCCAAAAAGGTTGCATCTTTGGTCGTAGAAGAAGAAAGGTGTCTATAAATACTAAACTGCATAATAGTAATATAATGAAGGGAGGTATAACACTCACTAACGTACTAAATAAGCTAAGAAAAACTAAACTATAAAAAGTTAAAATAACGCCTCGAATAATGGCAAACGCTTTAGAACGAAATAACCAACTAATAACAAAGTTAAAGAGTAATAAAGATAATGTTATTGCTACAATATTATCCAAAATAAAGTTCAATGAGATAATCCTATTTATATAACAAATGAAAATATAATTATTTAGTATATTAGCGAAAGATCTAGATAAGAGTATACTTTTAATATGCTATTCATCATCAAATATTTTTACTTATTTGCGGTGATATTTTATTTTTTTAAGCTTGTTGATGTTATAAATATTATATATATCAATGTGATAAGTGGCTTATTAGATAATATAAACCGCTGTAATAACAGCGGTGATATTAAGAAGGCCTCAATCAAAGAGACTGAGGCTTTCTTTTGGTTACTTAGTATGAAATGACCAAATATTTCCAGTCGTTACTTTGCTATCATCGATAACATCGACACGCCAGTAATATTGGGTATTTGGCAAAAGATCATTCAAGCTATACTTATTATCTACTTTATCAATGGGTAATAAGGCGTCGATATTCTTACCTAAGTAGACATCATAACTAAATCGGTTGAGATCCTGTGAGAACATTAATTCAATATTCAGATCAACATTGGCAGCCTTATCAAAAGGGACAGGGTTAGAGGCGATTGAATGCCTATGACCTGGAATCCAAGTGTTAGGGGCTCCATATTCATAAGCGCCAATATCAGGGAAAGAGCCAAGATAATCAATCGCCATTAAACTACTGTTAGTTGTTCCCATATCAATGGTCATTGCGTTATCTTTCGGTCTAAAGTCACCCCAATAAGCGCCCCTTAAGTGGCTTAAGATCTCAGATGTATTACCTGTTATATTATTCGCAACCATACCCGGCACAGTTAATTGCTCGCTAGTACCCGATTTACGCCCTTGAAGTGTCCCTACTAAGTTGTTTAGCGTTTCAGAGCTGTCATTCAAGCCACCGGCTGACGCTTTATTAAAGATGATTAGATCTGTGATGATGTTATTAAACATCAAGTTATTGTACGTACCTTGCGTATCACCTTTAATAATATTGAAGGCGCTATTCCACACAACGTTGTGATGAACTAAGCCATCTTTACCTGTTTTAGCCGCACCTTCGACACCATCAAAACGAATACCTGCTTTTGGTGTATCGTGTACCCAGTTATAAGCGATCTCTGTGCCTGCTTGTTCATCAATCCCCACATTGATTGCTGCGCCATCATGTTGTAATAGACTGGTGTTGTATACATGATTACCAATGACTTTAGAGCGAGCGCCAACGCGTACACCTTCAGAGTTACCTGCGGTATGAAAAGTGTTATTGCTAAAAGTGATATTCTGGCTTTGTGAAGCCATGTTAATGGAGCCTTCACCACCTGTACCTAGATTTGAATAGTCAATATCATGGATAAGGTTATTATCTACCACGTTACTGTTTTCTTTGATCATCTCAAACGCAGGTCCATCAGTGTAAGCAAGGTAACTATTGGTGATCTTGTTGTGTGTTTCTGTGATGGCTTTATTGTTATTAATAAACTTAATGGTTTGAGGGCGAGTTAAGTCACCTAACATGCGCTTTGAATACGCGTAATATTTCGCATCAAGATCATTAAAGGTAATAGACTGTGAGCTTATCACTGTAAATGCTGTCGCAAAAAAGTCGACATTATCGAAAATAAGGTGGCTAGAATTTCGGATTGTTAAGCCATAGGTCTGTTGCTTACCACGCACATGAAGCTGGTTAGGATCAGCATTATCGGGTGCCCATAAATAAACGGTTTTCGTTTTCTTATCAAAGAACCACTCATTGGGACTATCTAATAGCGCGAGTTTACCTTCAAGGTAATAGTGGCCTTCTTCATATTTGCCGTTTTTATTTGCCCAAAAATTGCCTTTAGAGAGCATATTAGTAGCGGCTTTTTTCATCGCAGTGCCTGATTGAGAAAAATCGGTACTATAGGTAAAGCGATCACTACCAACCGTGTGACTATCAATCACTTGTGCCCAGTTCAACCAAGAACCAATGTTCATGATGGCAATGGCACCTGTTGCATCAATACCTGAATCAGCTAGTGATTGTGTGTTTACATCACTAGGAAGAGGTTGATATTCATTACCACTGTTTTTAACAGTGATCTTTTCATACGGGCGTTCATCAATCATTTCACCGAAACGACTTTCAGGGGCTTGATGACGCCATGTCGACTTCATATCCCACAGTGAGCCATCACTTAATTGAGCATTAGGCCAACGCGCTGACATCACCATTTTATCGTCAATAAACAGTTGCCAAATATCTTGATTGATTTGCGTTTTGTAAATATTACCGTCGTGTCGTTGCCATGGTGTCGTAATATCTATGGTGCCATCAAAGACGCTGTTATTTCCTCTGATCACTATGGGTGCTTCGCTGATCCCGTTAGCCTTATCAATGACTTCTGCTGTTTTATAACGACCTTCTGCCAGTTCAATAATGCTGCCTGCTTTAGCTTGAGATAAAGCTTTCTTTAGGGTTTTGTAAGGCTTAGTGAATGAGCCGTTATTATTATCGTTGCCATTAGGGCTAACAAAAATAGCTTGTGTTGCAGGGCAGCTATCGTAGTTTTCGGCGATAGTGCCGTCAGGGCAAGTAACTTCTGTTGGTGGTTCAGTAGGACATTCTGCAATCGTTGGTGCGGTAGAGCCGTCAGGGCACTCAATCGGTTCTAGGGGCGTATCTGGGCAACTTGTTTCATTCCAAAACCATGATGATGACTTAGGTGTTTCCCATAATCCAGGACCATTTTTAGCTTCAAAGCATTGAGACTGGTAGCTAACAATATCACCGTTATTAACTTTTGTTTCTCCCGCAATCCATAACGTGATATCAGATACCGGAGGTGTTGTTTCATCGACACAGATATTATCAACCAATATTTGACCATTTGGACAGACCACAGGTTCAACAATATCGACACAAATGTCATCGATTAACTCTTGATTATCCTTGCATGTTGGAGGGGGGGAACCACCGCATTCGGTCGGTTGCCAAAACCAATTAGACGATGGTGAAGGTGTTTCCCATGAGCCTGGATTATTTTGTGCGATATAACATTGTTCATTGTATATAACGGTATCGCCATTAACGACCTTGGTTTTACCATTAACCCACTCGATTGAGTTTGCCTGAGCATTAAAGCTAAATAGGGGTAATAAGAAGGGAAGATATTTAATTCTTTTGTTCATATGCATTCCTTGGCTAAAAGCGTTGCTGATCATTAATATTTGTTATTTTTTTGTTAAAGATTAGCGTGAGGAAGGCAAGTAAGCATAACTTCGGTAAATTTAGTAGAGGTATTGTGATAGCCGAAATACTTCACTATAGATACACGGTATATTACATTTGTCGATTTGATGTTGGTTCAATTATTTAGTAGTACTAGAAGCTCACTTTCACTCACCAAATCGAACGATTTCTTAGTAAATATAAGAGCGATTTGAAGAGAATAAGAATAAATTGATTTCGATGCTTGTTAAAAATTCAAAGCAAGTGATAATGCGATAAATTGAAAGTTTGTTTTGTAATTAATTTATGTAGGTGCAATGAAGATACCCCCACGATTACAACCTCTTGTAGAGGATGGCCTTATTGATGATGTTTTATCACAATTAATGAGTGGCAAAGAAGCTTCCGTATATGTTGTTCGCAGTGGTGGAAAAATCTGTTGCGCTAAAGTTTACAAAGAAATAGATCAACGTAGTTTTAAAAAAGCCGTCTCATATCGAGAGGGGCGAAAGGTGCGCAATAGTCGTCGTGCTCGAGCGATGGAAAAAGGCTCTAAGTTTGGCCGTGATGAACAAGAAAAAGTGTGGCAGCAAGCTGAGGTTGATGCGTTGTCGTTGTTAGCCAAAGCTGACATACGAGCGCCTGTGCCTTATGGCTGCTTTGATGGCGTATTATTGATGGAGTTGATCACCGATGCAGATGGTAATGTTGCACCTCGACTCAACGATATCACGCTAACTAAAGATCAGGCATTACACCACCATGAGCTAATGATTAACTATGTTAAACGTATGCTATGCATCGGCCTTATTCATGGCGATCTATCAGAGTTTAATGTGTTAGTGGATGCTAATGGCCCTGTTATTATTGATTTACCGCAAGCAGTAGATGCCTCAGCCAATAATAATGCCAAATGGATGCTTGAGCGTGATGTTAAAAATATGGCTAACTATTATGGTCAATATGTACCTGAGTTGCTTAATACACAATACGCAAAAGAAATGTGGGCATTATTTGAAGCTGGAACATTAAAGCCAGAGACTGAACTAACCGGTATTTATGTTGAAACTGATGCCGACGCAGATATTGATAGCGTGATGGCGGAAATAAATGCTGTGATGGAAGAAGCTGCACTTCGACGTGCTCGCATCGCAGAACACGAAGAAATAGACTAACTCCTCATTAATTCCGTTGATTGTTGAGCACAACGATCAATATCGTCATTATTAGAGCTTTGGTAAAATAAAGCTCTAATCTTCGTTTTTATTACAATGAAAAGGTACATCTAGCAATGAAAGAGGCGTCAGTCATTATTGGGTTAACTAACCCTAAAAGCCCTACAAATGTTGGAGCAGTACTAAGAGCTTCAGGGTGTTATCAGGCGGATGCGGTTTTATATACAGGAACCCGATATGATAAAGCGGCAAAGTTTCAAACTGACACGAAACAAATGCAACAGACAATTCCTTTGACTGGGGTAGCATCAATGATTGATGATCTACCCGTAGATATGAAGATTGTGTGTGTCGATTTTGCAGAAGGCGCAACATTACTTCCTCATTTTACGCATCCAGAAAAAGCGATTTACATCTTTGGCCCTGAAGATGGTTCAATCGCACAAGATGTTGCAGACAAAGCCGATCATGTTGTTTATGTTCCTACTGTTGGGTGTATGAATTTAGCCGCCTCAGTAAATGTTGTGCTATATGATCGCCTAGCAAAGCAGGAGAATATTGTTCAAAGTGATGAACATATTCGCCAAAATAGAGATAATAAAAATAATCTGCGTGTAACGGCTAAATAACGTATAGCAAAAATAAAAACTTAATGGTACGCCCTATCTTAAGGGCTATCATTTAGCTTCTAGAGATTAACTATCACTTAACCCTCCCTTAAAAATATTTATATTTCTAACTATTAGTCTGCAGCGTATGCTTTTTAAAATTCTTATATGAAAAGAAAAAAGCATGAATATTTGTATAGATAACAATCGACATTTACGTAAGTTTTTCCATCAACATGCCTGTTACGAAGAAGCAATCATGTGTGACCTTCGTGAACGATTACCGCTCTTATTAACGTTACATAATGGTAAAATTAAATCGGTACCTCATGCTTTTTCTTCTAAATTGAGAGTCTTAGAATATAAGATTATTGTGAAACCTGATGTTGCATTTAGGGTTGCGTTTACAGTGAAAGATGAAGTACTGACAGTGATTTTTATTAGTGAAGTACTCATAAAAGCACATTTTTGTAAATTGATAGCGAAAACAGATTTACTTGATTAAGAGGTTGCTAATGTCAAAGTTACATATTTCTCAGGTTGAATCCGGTTGTGAACGTTTTTTAAAGTCGATGCAGGTTGGTGATGCATTTGAAGTACTGACTTTTAAAAAAGATCGTGGTTTTAAAGTATTGAAACAGTCATCAACAGATTATGTGTTTAAGCAGTTTGGCTACATTGAGCAGAATATTGTATCTGAGTCTAGTGCGTTGAAAAAACACATTAAAAAAGCTATTAAAATAGAGTTTCCGAGAAGTAATATTGCATGGATTGAGCATTTCCATGGGGTAAAGTCGATTGATGAATTAAGTAAAAACCAGCAAACACAATATCATTTATTTTAATCATAATGTGGTTTTTATTAATGGTGTAACAAAACATCTCAGCAGTAGAAAAATTGCATTTGAGTATAAATTTTCTGATTTGCTCTCAACCCCAACAGGCGATATAAATCTTTTTTTATCTCGATTGGAACGAATATGAATTACGACAAACTTATTGATGCTTTATTCACGCAAGGTTGGTTTGTCTGGGATGACTTTTTAGCTCAGGATGAGGTTAAAGCACTTAAAGCTTGCATTCCCGATGATTGGAGCCAAGCGGGAATTGGCCGAAAAGATGAATATACCACCCAAAAATCTATTCGAAGCGATAAAATTCAATGGCTCTCGGCTGAGATGGGAGAGCCTGTTGCCAATTTTTTAAAACAAATGAATGAAATTCGCCTAGAGGTGAATCGTCACTTTTTTCTTGGCTTATTTGAATATGAAGCACATTTTGCCAAATATGAGCACGGTGATTTCTATCAAAAGCATTTAGATTGTTTTCGTGGTCAAGAAAATCGTAAATTAACAACGGTATTTTACCTTAATGATGATTGGCTACCCGAACACGGTGGTCGTTTAAAAATGTATGATTTAGATGATAATGAATTAGCAACATTAGACCCAAAAGCGGGGCGTTTAGTTGTATTCTTATCTGAATTCTTCCCTCATGAAGTGTTGCCAGCAACACAACGTCGTTTTAGTATCGCTGGTTGGTTCCGAACTAATGGGGTTACAGGTAATCAATTAGATATCTCTCGTTAATTAATGATAAAAAAGGAGCTTTTTGCTCCTTTTTATCTTTTTAATATGTAATATATTTGAATTAAATATTAAATTAAACACGATGCTATTAATATTGATTATATCAATTATTGAAAATAGTAAGATATTTCAATCAGTAAGATAGTATTTCTTATATGATAAAAGCCTTAAAGGCTAAAGTTTTATAGAATAAGTTTCATATATTTATTTTCAAAATGCAATAAAACATAGAATTATTGCTTAAAAGCTAATACGTAATCTGATTTAAATCAAAATAGGCATGACAAATCTAGGCATCTATGTCTAGAAACTTTTTTTCAATTAAATGATACTGTATATTCAAATCATAAACTTTATAAATAAATCAAATTCAGAACAGCTAGGTTAGAGCATTTAATGGTTACTGAACTAAAAGCTTTAAAACGAAACCAATATGGTAAAGATTTTATCTGTAAAACCATGCAATCGGTATATGATGAATTAAAGCCAGATCATTTTTATATAGCCTATTTTAATAAAACTGGTACAAAAGCAACGTCATTAGCTTATTACGTCAATGGTAACAAAAAAGTCAGTAATATTAGCTATATGCTAGATGATATACCTTGTCGTAAAGTGTTAGAAAGCGGTGCAATATACTTGCTGAGCTCGCAAGCGTATCTTGTTTATCCTAAAGATAAATTACTGGTTGAGTATGGTTTTGAAGCATATTTAGGTATTCCTATTTTTTCAAAATATGATGATGTGATAGGTATCCTCGTTTGCTTGTTTGAACAACCCACTACTTTAACACCTTTACAATTTAATTGGTGTGAGGGTATTGGTCAACAATTAGGTTCAGAGCTTCATTACTTAGCATTACTAGCTGAGCAAAAGCTGTTGTTAAGTGAGATGGAGTCATCTCAACGTGTTGCTAAGTTGGGTAATTGGCAATGGGATGTACAGACAAACACATTTACTTGGAGTCAAGAAGTATACCATATTTATGAAGTCGATAAGCAGCTAACGCCAAATTTGAAATTAGTTCAGGAATACATCCATCCTGAAGATAGAGATCGTGTTATTCATTTTATGAATAATATAATAATATCATCACATTCAAGCTATAATATTATATATCGTTTATTATTGCCGAGTGGGAAAATTAAATATGTTAGGAATGAATCGAATATATTTAAAGATGATAATGGAAATAC
Organism: Photobacterium sp. GB-72; assembly: GCF_003026095.1. Classification (NCBI taxonomy): domain Bacteria; kingdom Pseudomonadati; phylum Pseudomonadota; class Gammaproteobacteria; order Vibrionales; family Vibrionaceae; genus Photobacterium; species Photobacterium sp. GB-72. Next base: position 9,449 of record NZ_PYNV01000009.1, read on the forward strand.
AAACCTAGTACGTGGCATTGTTCAAGATATAACTGAGTTTTATCATTTATCATCAGAGCTCTCTATAACATCAAATAAATTACATGTTACTTATAATGCAATTATAGAAGGTGTATGGGAGTATGATTTTTCAAATAATCAGACAATAACATCACCTAAAATATGGGAGCTTTTGCAAGTTGAAAGTGGTAAAGTTAATTCGCTTCATGATTGGATATCAATCATTCATAAAGATGAGCGAAGAGCTGCAATTAATGCTTTCAAAAAAATTAAAAAAAATAAGTGTCAGTTATTTAGTTTTGAATTTAGAACAAATCCTTCTTCAGTTAATAATGATAGCAATTTAACTGATCGTTGGTTTAAGTGTGAAGGTCGTGTTGTTGAAGTTGATGCTTTTGGTAAAAATGAAAAAATAGCTGGTGTGTTAACTGATATCACAGAATCAATATCAACTGTTCAGCAATTGAATTTAGCAAAAACTGTCTTTGATAATACTTCAGAGTGTATTGTTATTACTGATCACTGCAATAATATTGTTACGGTAAATAAGTCATTTGAGCAAGTGACAGGATATAAAAAAGAGGATGTGATCGGAAAAAATCCAAGCATATTAGCGTCTGGCATGCATGATAAACGGTTCTATGAAAACATGTGGCATAGTGTGGAAACGACAGGCCAATGGAAAGGACTGCTCTATAATCGCCGGGAAAATGGTCATGTTTATCCTGAAGAAATGACAATAAATAAAATTGAAGATGATAATCATGAAGTCGTTAACTATCTTGGTGTTTTTCATGACGTTAGCGTACGCCAACAAACAGAAAAAAAATTACGTTTTTATGCGAATAATGATGCGCTAACCACACTTATGAATCGCCGTTGTTTTAGTGAAATGGTAGAAAAAGAACTCGTATTTGTTAAAGACAACAAAGCAGACGATCGTTGTTATCAGGCGTTTTCCATTCTATTTATTGATCTTGATGACTTTAAAGCAATCAATGATTTATACGGTCACGCTGTAGGTGACAAACTTCTAAAATATATTGCTGAAACGTTATTAAAACATTGTAGTGATGACAGTTTAGTCTGTAGATATGGTGGTGATGAATTTGCTATTTTACTCAAAGGCTACTCATCTTCTGAAGCTAAAAAATATGCTGAAGATTTAATAGGCGTATTGCTTCAACCTATTTATATCGACACTATTAAATTGGATATTACAATTAGTATTGGTATTTCTTCATATCCAGAAAGTGGTTTTACACATCTAGATTTATTAAAGAATGCTGATTATGCAATGTATGAACAAAAGCGTAATGGGTGCAATGGTATTTCTATTTATGATGGAAAATTACAAGCGGAATATATACGTCAATTAAGATTGAAAGATCGTCTAATTAAAGCTATTTCAGAATATAAAATACAAGTTTATTATCAGCCAATTATTGACATTGAAACAGGTAAAATATGTAAGTTTGAAGCTCTTACGCGTTGGTTTGATGAAGAAGAAGGGTATATATCACCTGTTATTTTCGTTGAGATGGCAGAGAAATATGGCCTGATTGGTGATCTTGGGAAAATAGTTTTTGATAAAGCGTGTTGTGATCTTGCAGATATTCGTCAGCAGGGTTTTACTGATATTTGTATATCTATAAATCGTTCTGTTCGTGAGTTCTCAAGCTGTGATCAAAAATATATCTACGATGTTATTGAACGATATAACTTACCGTTTGATAAAATCATGATTGAAATAACCGAATCTGCAGCATTAGATGAAGGTAATAATATTTTGGAATTATTATCTGAATTTTCTCAAAAAGGGATATCTATTGCGATTGATGATTTTGGCACAGGTTATTCCTCAATGTCAGCTATTATCGCCAATAAACCAAATGTCATTAAAATTGATAGAAGTTTCATTATTGATATAGAACATAGTGTTGAAAGCCAAATTTTAGTTTCTCTCGTGATGGATATGAGCCGAAAGCTAAACCTAGATGTTGTTGCTGAAGGTGTTGAATCTGAAGCTCAAGTGCGTATTTTATCTAAAATGGGCTGCCACTATATTCAAGGTTTCTATTTTAGCCCTGCCGTTGAAATCAAACAGGTAATGAGATTACTTGAACAGAATGCAGCTTGTACGATCCCTACAGATGTTTAACTAACAAGCTACATGGATAATCATAGTCGTGCTATAAAGTAAGAATTATTCGTATTTTTCAGGTAGTACATGCAAACGATATTTTTTGATTTTGATGGCACACTCGTTGACTCTGAGCGCTTTCATGCTGTGAATTGGAGTCAGTATTTAGCTAGCTATGGCGTTGAACTAAATTTTGAGACGTTCATGTCTCAGTACGCTGGCGTAACTTGGCCTCAGATCGCAGAGCACTTTATCTATCAATACAATATACCGCTAACGGAAACGGTAATGATTGAAGAGATGGAAGCATTAACAGAGAAGATGATCGTTGAAAAAGGCATACCACCGATGCCTGGTGTGGATGAATTGCTCAAAACCTTATCGGGTAAAGTGCCGATGGCTGTCGTCACCGGAGCTCCAAAAGATTACGTGCAAGGTGTTTTAGCGCAACATGGCTGGTTAGCACTCTTTGAGCATGTATTCAGTGGATATGAAGTGGCAAATAATAAACCTGCGCCAGATGTATATTTACAGGCCTGTAAAACAATGCGTGTGCTGCCTGAAAAGGCGGTTGCAGTAGAAGATAGCCGTACTGGATTAATGTCAGCACTGAGTGCTAATACCTATGCGGTTTTTGTAAATAGTCATAATATAGAATTAACTGCTCAGGCTCAGCATTCGTTTACATCAATGAAAGAGGCAACACCTGCGTTGTTATCATTGCTTAAGGTTAATGATTAAACATATTGTTTAGCTTATTGGTCTAGGTTAGCTATTACCTAACGAGTTAAGTTAGAATATGTCAAATTTTAGATAGGCTGTTATAAATGGAAAACGAAGATATCATGACAGGCGATATGCTTGTTGAGACGGTTGAAAATCAACTTGCTGACGGTGAGCCGTTAGTTGTTAAAGAAACGCTAATGCGTCTTGTAATGACAGGTACACCACGAGATGAAGCAATTCAAATGATAGCGTGCGCATTATCCATTGAAGTTTTTGATGTTATGAAAAATGATGGTAAATTTGATCTCAAGCGTTATAGCGAAAACTTAGCAGCGCTTCCTGATATGCCTTGGGAAGATGATATTTAAATCATAATAAAACCGCATAATATCTTGTTGCTATAAAAAAGATTATGCGGTTTATTTATTTCAACCATTCATACCAGTATGAAACTCACATCGCTTTTATTTAATATCCGTTGATTGGTGTATTGTTGCTATGCGAGCCAAGGTTGCAAGTGAAATATTGTGTTCTTCTTCTGTTGCCGCTGTACAAGCATCTGCAATAATATGCACCTGATAATCTCTATCATGAGCATCTCTAGCCGCAGATTGAATCGCCCATGTTGTGCTTACCCCACAAAAGTAAATATCAGTGATCTTATTTGCACTTAATACGCTATCTAACTGTGTGTTATGGAAAGGATTGACTCTTGGTTTAGTGATCACAATATCGTCTTTACTTATCAGTAAATTTTGATGAAATTGTGTTCCCCAATCGTTCAAGTTTAATGCATTGATAGATTGCGCTTTACCAAACATTGGCGAGTGTAGGGGGAGATCGAGATAATGATTATGAAAACCTACTTTGACATAAATACAAGGAATATGTTGGCTTTGTGCCCATAGAATTGAGCGGTTTGCATTTTCAATTGTATTATTATCAATAACTTGTTGAGCACAACTAGGTATTTTCCCGTTTAAATCAACGATATCATTAATAAAATCAATAACAACAAGTGCTTTATTCATACTAAACCTCGAAAAATTAAAACCATTCTAACATTACACAGTAAATCACAACTTAACGGATGAGTTATAGGGAGTAAAAGGCTTGATTGAAAATAGAGGTACAAAAAAGCTGTTATCATTTAACTTATTTTAGCTAAATACTAACAGCTCGTTTCAATGAATAAATTAAGCGTAAGCAAAAATAACACTACCGCCTTTGATAGTATCAATAATTTTCTTTGCAATTGCTTCAGGTAGGGCTGGACAGCCCCAACTACGACCTAAATAGCCATTACGTTTAATAAACTTTTCAGAAACATATTTTGCACCATGAATAACAATATAGCGTTTTAGTGCGTTGTCATTTTTACCACGGGTTAAGCCATTTAGTTTAAGAGAATAACCATTACCACCTATATAAGTCGATTCGGTTAAAAATGTACCCAGTGACGTTTTGTGCGAATTTACTTGATTCGAAAACTTATCGGCTTTAAGCAAACCGCTATTCATGCCATGCGATACGTATGTTTTGTAAAGTAATTTGTTTTGTTTTAAATCAATCACATAAAATCTTTTTTGTGTTGATGGTTTACTATAATCAATGATTGTCAGTAATGACTTTTTTTTGCCTTTGGTTTTGTTATACGCAATAAAGGCTTGTTTAAATACGTCGTAGTTAATTTTGTTTTTAAGATGTGCTTTTTGGTAAACATAATCTACTACGATATCAGTATTCTTTCTTTCAGTATGAAGAGCATGTGCTGATGTTTGGAATGACAAAGAACACATGATCAAAATTATTAGACATATTGCTTTTTTCATTAAGTCAGTACTACCATCGAACAATGCTTACGTGGATGTTTTGCGGGCTAAACTTTAGCATAAAAATAACGAATTAATAGGTAGTGTGAATGTAGTGCTATGCCTTGAGGGAATGTGCTGAGTGATGTTTATTTCATAAAGGGTTAAAGATAAACATTAAATAACAGTGAGTTATAAAAAAGAACAGCATTTAATTATATTTATAGATATCAGTTTATCTGGGATGTGTAAATCACACGCTTAGTCGTTGATAGGTTGCTAAGCGATTGTTTTAAAAGTTAAAAATATAATGGTGCTCACTAAAGTAAAAATAATTCTTTTTATTGGAAAAAATGAAATTGCGTTGAAAAATAACCGCGTAAACGATCTTATTTATATAAAAGCCTATTTTCTAGATTTCAGTGACTAAAAAAGCAGGTAGCGAACTACCTGCTTGTAGCACTTTACTTAGACGTTGATTTAGATGTTACAAACTTTCGTCCAACTACCGTCACTTCCTGGTACTGATGATGTCCACCAGTTAGCTTTGTATACAGCACCATCATGGATGATTTCATCGCCGCTACCAGCATGAGTTGGCGTACCTTGCCAATCAGTCTGAGGCCAGTTAGGGTAAGTATTTAGGCCATCTGAATCACAGTTGCCATTATTACCACCTGTATCGCCGCCACCATTATTACCACCACCGGCATTTAAATCACCGATAGGTAGGTTTGGTTGCTCAAACTTAAACGCATACTCATTACCATCTACATTCACTGAGTAGTTAGCAGGGCCTGAGATTGGTAGGTAGTAAATAAAGTCTAGCTCGTAGCTTTCACCCGCTGGTAATGTTTTCCACTTAGGCAGAGTAAAGGCAACACGGTGCATTGTTCCGTCTAAGCCACCAATGTTATCACCACGAGTATGACCAGAAGAGATGACTTTCAGACCACCACCAGATTGATCTTTCGCGTTATCGGGTGCAGATACTGGAATATCAAACTGGAATTCAGTTCCACCCGGTAAATCAGTACCTGTGTTATTGGTAAAGGTTACGGTTGGGTTGATAGGGTAGTTTTGGTCACCAACTTTGAAGCCGCTAACGTTAACTGCAATATCAATTGCTTGAGTTGGGATTGCACCTGTTGCGATTGTATTACCATATGGAGTTGCTGACTTAAACTTATCGTAGATAGCTTTCGTCATAGCATTACCCATGTGGTACTCACCGTTGCCAGAAGCACATGCCTTTTCAGTTGCGTCAATAGTGTTAGTACGCTTACCGTTTGCATCAAATAAGTAACAGTTGTAGTCGCCTGCAAGCTCCCAGAACATGATACCACCGATTTCTTTATCAATTACGTAGTCAGCTTTCACGCCAACCGATGCTTTATCCTCTGTAGAGATAAATACGCTCTTCTCTGCATTCCATAGCCATGGTGCAACAGCGACATCATCGTAATTACGGGTATACGAACCAACAAGTTTATCTTGTGGATCATTAACAGGATCTAAGCCATAAGCGGCTGTGTACGAACCGAAGATACCTTGCTCAAGGTTTTTCGCGTGCCACATTGGGTTAGAACCGGCACCCATTTCTTTACCATTTGGATCAAGATCGTGCCACATGTTGTCGATACCGATAGCACCGTAACCACAGTTGTTCTTCTCGCCTTCACCAGTACCAGCCTGACACTCAGACTGGTTAGGTAGTGCTGCACGACCCCATAGACCGTTATCCCCACCTTTAACATCTTGCCAACCACGGGTGTAGTATGGAACACCGATATTGATACGACCAGCAGGCATTGAACCACGGAAGTAGTGGTAAGCCCAGTCAGTATTAAGGTAACCAATACCACCGTATGCTGCAGTGCCGTATACGTTCCACTGTGCTAACTCTGAATCTTTACCTGTATCAAATAGCGCAGCATTATGACCAACGTGGTCGTTCCAAGCACCGTGTAAGTCGTAAGACATGATGTTTACATAATCTAAGTATTTCGTTACATCAAATGTTTCCATACCACGTAGTAGGTAACCAGATGATGGTGCTGCAATCGTTAGCATGTAGTGAATGCCATCTTCTGCTGAAGCAACATCCAGTTTTTCACGAAGTACTTTCATCAGTTCTTGGTAAGAAGCCCATAGGTATGGACGACGCGGTTCCATGAACTCTTTATCGTATGGATTACCTGCACCCGCCATAGACGTTGGGTATTCGTAATCAATATCAAGGCCATCGAACTTGTACTTACGTAACATTTCAACAGCAGATGTGGCGAATTTCTCAATGCCTGCATGGTTAATAGAACCATCAGCATTTGTTGTCATCGTGTAGAATCCACCATCAGCTGCACGACCACCATCTGTGCCGAAGTGGCCGCCTGTTTCAGCCCAGCCACCGATAGAGATTAATGTTTTAACATCGTGTTTCGCTTTTGCTGTTGCAAGTGCACCGAAGTGACCTTTAAAGCCAAGTGCTGGGTCGATTTCAACGCCATCCCATTCCATACCTACAGCGGCATTACTTGGATCTGATGTGTCACCGATATTAACTTTACCGTCTTCACCAATACTAACGAATGCGTAGTTAATGTGAGTTAGTTGTTCCCATGGAATATCGTTAACTAAGTAGCTACTTTGAGGATCATCGCCTGCACGCCAGCTAGTGAAGTAACCAATAACACGACGAGGGTGATCAACCCCCATCATTTCACGGCCATCTTCATCATAGATAGAACAGTAAGGCACATTTACGCCTTCAGTTTGGTATAAACCGTCAGGACGACAACCATTTGATACAACAGCGCCATTAACTGCAACAGAACTTACGGCAGAATCAGAAGTTTTGTTTTGGTCATCAGTTGCACGAGCAAAGATTTTTGCATTGCCAGCTTGAACCGTTGTGTATTCAAGAGCATAAGGGGCTGTAGCTGCGGTGCCAACCAGTGCGCCATTTACGTAGAAATCAACTTTTTCTACCGTGCCATCAGTATCTGCAGCATCAGCAGTAATGGTAATAACTTCACCTAATTCCACACTTGTCGCTGAAACAGCAACAGAAACGGTAGGCGCTTCGTTAACAGGTCCTTCAGGTGCAACATCGACGCTAACACTTGCTTGGCTACTTGCTGCATTTTTATCATCAAAAGCCATTGCTGAAAGGCTATGTACGCCTTCTGTTGCGGTCCATGCAAACTCGTATGGTGCTGTTGTTGTTGAACCAACAACTTGTCCGTCGACTAGGAAGTCAACTTTCGCAATAGTACCGTCAGTGTCGGTTGCATTTGCTTTGATGAGAACAGTTTCACCGGTTGTGATAGCCGTTGTTGCTGTTGGTGCTGTAAGGCTTGCTGTAGGTGCTGCATTTTCTACTGGATCAACTGGTGGGTCGATAGGTGGCTCGCCACCAGAACAAAGATCGAGTTGAACCCATTGTGAATACGGACCGTTGTTGTCTTTCGGAGAATTATTCTGTGTCCAGTAATTTGCTTTATAAGCAACACCCGCTTGTTTAACTTGATCGCCGCCAGTATAAACGCTGTCACTTTTCCATTCTGTAAGGTCAGTACAATCAACAGCAGCTTGTGCGTTGAATGCAAATAAGCATGACATAGTTAGAGTACTAAGAGTGAAAATCCCTTTCCTCATCGTTCCATGTTTACCATTATCCATTAGGTATCCTTTTAGTTTCAGTAAAATAAGCAACACTCAGTTTGTCCGTTATTCTTTTGTGAATCTTTTTGAGTGCCGTAAAAAAACTATAATGCTGATAGCTAAATTTGCACGATGCGATGTACTGATCTTCAGACATGCTCTCGGAAAGGTGTAAAAAAAATGTAAATAAACTTGCTGTTATTGAATTAAAAGCAAGTCTTCAACAGTATTTAGGGCTTTTTTGTCGTCGGAGGAGTGCTGGTTAAATGCTTTTTTTGCGCAGTGTTTTTATAATGCAATATGTAGGATAGCCACAAGTTGTAAGCTATCCTATTGATTAGAAAAAGTTTTATAAATTACTTATTTGTTAATAGCAGATTTGAATTGTTCTTGCGTAGCCTTGTCTGCTTTTTTGTACCAGTAATTTAGCATCTTGGTTACGTAGGCTTGATCGACTTTTCCACTTTTTTCAACAGCTATTTGTTGTACTTGAGGTACAGAAACAGAAATTGCAGTGGTTAGAGCTGCTGGTGCGTTACTTAAATTATACTTAGCGATTTCTTGCTGAAAATTTCGTCCAATTTGCACGCCATTTTTGATTAATACATCCTGCTTAATGGCGATATCATTATTTTGTTTGTCTGTAATTACAACATTTGGCTGCTTGTTAAATGCTCTAGCTTCATATTGGCTATGAATTTTAGGTAGATTCAATGTGTAGTGTGCGTCTGTACCATCAAATGTGACGATCACAACTTCAGATTTGAATAGGTGAGTATCGCCGTTTTCACGGTAATTAGTTTCATAGCGAAAAGCGATTTGATTATCACCATCTTTTAATGACAGTGGGCCGTTACCTTGCGCTTTTGTACCATTAACAAGCACAAGATCAGCTGAGTCGGGTAGTGTAAGCGAAACGTTAGCAAAAGAAGAGAAGCTCACACCACAAACGGCTAAGGTTAAAAGTGCTGTACGTAATTTCATGTTAATTCCTTGTATTTGTTGATAGCTAAATGCGCTATTGGTATTTTCTTATTGTATTCTTTTATTAATACCAATGACAAATAATGTCTATTTGTAATTAAGCTTATAAACAGTTAGAAAATAAAAAGCCCAATGAGTTATGCTCATTGGGCTTTCGTTACATTAGGCACTAATTAAAGCTAATTTGATGATTACTTAACGTAACACGCAAATCCTTTTAGGTAGAAACCCTCAGGGTAGGCGCTATCTAATGGATGATCCGCCGCTTGGCTAAAACGCTCAATAAATTGAACATCACGCTTCGCATCAAGAGCGGCATCGGCAATGATTTTTTGGAATAAGCCGTTATCCATTAAACCTGAGCAAGAGTAAGTCAGTAACGTACCACCAGGTTTAAGAATTTGCATTGCTAGCATATTGATATCTTTGTAACCACGGCATGCACCAACAAGCTGAGATTTAGATTCAGCAAACTTTGGTGGATCCATAATCACAACATCAAATAACTCGCCACGATCACGGTACTCACGTAGTAATTTGAATACATCAGCATTTAAGAATTGTGCATTTTCAACAGGGAAGCCGTTGTCTTGTGCATTTTGTAATGCAGTATCAAGCGCGTGTTGAGAGACATCAACGTTAACCACTTCTTTAGCGCCACCTTTCAGTGCATAAAGACCGAAACCACCGGTGTAGCAGAAACAGTTAAGTACACGTTTGCCGTTAACGTATTTAACAGAAGCTTCACGGCTGTCACGTTGGTCAAGATAGAAACCTGTTTTATGACCACCAACAATATCAACGTTAATTTTAACGCCGTTTTCTTCAATCATTACAAATTTAGGTGGCTCTTCACCATGAAGAACGCCTGTACGTTGTTTCAAGCCTTCTTTTTTACGCACAGAAACATCAGAACGTTCGTAGATGCTACATTCTGGGTAGCAGTGTTGAAGCGCTTCAATCAGCACATCACGTTGTGCTTCAGCACCAGCACTGAGTAACTGACAAACTAAAAAGTTTTGGTAACGGTCAATCGTAATGCCCGGTAGGCCATCAGATTCTGCTGCAATTAAACGATAACCTGTTAAGCCATCACGCTGAGCTAAAATATCGCGCAAACCTTGTGCTTGGTTTAGACGTTTAATAAAGAAGTTAACGTCGATATTTTCGTTTTTCTCAAAACTCCATACGCGAACGCGAATTTGTGATTGTGGTGAATAAGCGCCTTTTGCTAACCATTCGCCTTTGTTGTCGTAAATATCGACGGTTTCGCCTAAGCCTGGTTTACCTTCAATGCGATCAATACCGCGAGAGAAAACCCAAGGGTGGCGACGACGTAGTGATTTTTCGCGGCCTTTTACCAAATAAATAGAAGCTGTCATGAACATGCCCAGTATGGAATTCGAGTGGGGGCGTATTATCTTTCTCTAGGCATATAAAATCAAATGAAAAAGCCGCTATCTTATCGGATACAAACAAGATAGCGGCATAAAAGAGGATTTAAGCAATCGAACTGGTTATGAGGCTTTTAAACCACTCATTAACTGTTCAAGGGTTTGTGCTTGCTGGCTCAGTTGTTCAATCTCATTACTAGATTCACTGATCATCTGTGCTATCTGACTGGATTGGGTACGAACCTGTTCTACGCTGCTTGCGATATTTTCAGCAACAGCACCTTGTTGTTCAGCAGCTGCTGCAATCTCGGAACTACGATCAGATATCCCTTGGTTTCGTTCGTTAATTTGGCCAATTTCGCTATCAACAGAATCCATTAATTGTTCACTGTTAATGGCGTTATCAACGGTATTTTTCATAACTGCAATGAGCTGTTGGCTATTTTGTTGTAGTGATTCAATCATTTGCTGAATTTCAACAGTAGCACTTTGGGTACGCCCAGCAAGGGTACGTACTTCATCTGCAACCACGGCAAACCCACGCCCTTGTTCACCCGCACGTGCCGCTTCAATTGCTGCGTTTAGTGCAAGTAGGTTAGTTTGTTCTGAAATACCATTAATGGTTGTGACAACGTCATCAATTTTTGCCGCATTGCTATCTAACGCAGATACTGCTTGAGCGGCGGAATTAATTTCATTAGAAAGAATCGAAATGGCATTTTTTGTTTCGCTTACTTTTACACGACCATTTTCACTCACCGATTGTGCTTCTTGAGTTTGCAGTGATGTTTCGTGGGCGTGGGTAGCAACTTCACGAATTGAGCTTGCCATTTCTTCAGTCGCACTTGCGAGTGAATCTAAATGGCTTTGTTGAGATTGTGATAAATCACCACTGTTATCACTGCGACGATGTAAATCCACACTTATTTGTTGCATAAGCGCGACAGCTTGTTGCGTTGCGAGTACTAACTGTTGTTCACGTTCTGCGACTTTATCAATTGTGATAGCAATCAGGCTAAATTCATCTCGAACAGGAAAGAAATTTAATCGGTGGGTGAGATCGCCATCGGCTAAACTTTGTAGCGCTTTTTGCATATTAAACATCGCACCGCCAATGAAGGTCATGATGTAGTACACAGAAGCAAGAATAATAACCAATAAAATGCCAGTGACTATAAACTGAGTTGTTGATAAATAATCAAATAATCCAGTCTGTGTGACAGCTTGTAAACTATAATTTTGACCATTCACTAATACAGAATCTGATGATGAATTTGTCACTTTTATTGCGCTATTTTGCAGTAAAATGGCAGCATCAGTAGAAGAAATATTTTGTTGTTGGAGGATGTTAGCGGTCAGCTTTAGTTGTTGCTGTGTTATTTCTAAGCGTTGTTGAGAGGCGGCATCAACTAAAATAGCACTAACAAAGATAATAGCGGCAAACGGAAGAAGAAAAAGTAAGTAAAATTTTTCTGTAATTTTTAAATGTATAAGGTATTTATCGATCCATCGAAAAGCGACTTCTTTCATACTTACATCCTAATGAGCATAGATAAGTGGTTGCGAGATAACATTGATGGTGTAACTACATATACATCGACAAAATTACTTAGAACTTGAGGTGATGAATGTCACAGTTATGTATAAGAGCGAATATTACAGGCCGTGTGCAAGGGGTGGGTTTTCGTTTTCACACTGCTCATGAAGGGTTGAAATACAGTTTAAAAGGCTATGCGAAAAACCTACCTGATGGCAGTGTGGAAATTTTAGCTTGTGGTGAAAAAGAAAATATAGATGCGTTATTACTTTGGTTAGGGAGCGGGGTAAAGCTAGCTGATGTTAAGTCAATAACAACGGAAGAGTTGGAATGGCGGCATGTTGATGGATTTACGATTAAGTAGACATTGTTGTCAATAACAGAGGGTCACAAAATAGCAAGTCAATGCGTATCCTGTGACCACGGAGGGTTAGTAACAGTAGTGAATTAAATGCATTTTACTGGTTTCGGTAATCCGGCTAATTTTGTTGCTTGTTTTGCTGGCCCTTTAGGGAATAGGCGATAAAGATAACGAGAATTTCCTTTTTCTTCGCCGTATTTTTTCGCCATTGCTTTAACCAACATACGGACAGCCGGTGATGTATTAAATTCTAAATAAAATTCGCGTACAAAATGGATCACTTCCCAGTGCGCAGCAGAAAGATCAATCCCTTCTTCTTCTGCAAGTAAAGGGACAAGTTCTTCACACCAGTCACTAACATTTTTCAGATAGCCTTGTGCATCTGTTTCGATTTCTTTTTTATTAAATTCAAGCATGGTGAGCCTCGGTATTCATTACGGCTCAAAGCATAGTGAGTGTGGTACGGCGCTGCAAGTAAAACTGTTCACTATGTTGATGTATTTGACTATTGCTGATATAAAAATGCCCGCAAGATAGCGGGCATTTAGTATTAAGAATAGCGGTTGCTATTAGTTATTATCGCTGTTGATAACACCAAGAATTTGCAACAAGCTTAGGAACAGGTTGTAGATAGAAACGTACAACGTTACTGTCGCTGAAATGTAGTTTGTTTCACCACCACGAACAATTGACTGTGTAGTCAATAGAATTGCAGCTGATGAGAACAGAACAAACATACCGCTAATAGCAAGTGACAGCATTGGCATCTTCAAGAAGATATTAGCAACCACTGCAACAAGAATTGCGATAAAGCCTGCCATTAACATACCGTTTAAGAACGATAGGTCACGTTTAGTTGTTAGTGCGTAAGCTGAACAGCCAAGGAAAGTTACTGCTGTACCACCTAGGGCAGTCATTACAACATCGCCCATACCCGCGCCAACATACATGTTTAGAATTGGACCTAAGGTATAACCCATAAATCCAGTCAGTGCGAAGACGAAAACTAAGCCTAAGCTGCTATCTCGGTTACGTTCGGTTAAGAAAATTAAACCATAGAAACCTACAAGTAATACAATCCAGTGTACAGGCGGTACATTCATTGCCATCGCTACACCTGCAATACCTGCAGAAAATAACAAAGTTAACGAAAGTAGGAAGTAGGTGTTACGTAGAACCTTGTTGGTAGATAGTAAGCCTTCGTAACCGCCGTCACGATTAACTATACGATCGTTCATAAAAATCCCCTTAGGGTAGTTATATTGAGACTATTAATTTATATATGAGGCTAAATTACCATAAAAGCAAGTTTAACTAAGCACTCAACATTAAAATATTTGTACTGAAGCACGTTATCATCACTTAGCTCGTATATTACTTAACCGCGGCGATGAAAATCAGACAAATGTGTAAGTAAATGTTTCAAAGTAGCAATGAGCAGTAGTACTAATCAATTGTTTTCTTTGAAACATTTAAATTATACGGCTTAATGTAATATTTGGCTTAAGAACAATTGGGTACGATCAGATTTTGGATTATCAAAGAAATCATGAGGATTATTTTCTTCAATGATTTCCCCTTGATCCATGAATATAACCCGATCAGCAACTTGTCGTGCAAACCCCATTTCGTGAGTCACACAAAGCATCGTCATGCCTTCATTTGCCAATTCAACCATAACATCAAGCACTTCTCTAACCATTTCAGGATCGAGTGCTGATGTCGGCTCATCAAAAAGCATAACTTGCGGATTCATACAAAGTGAGCGGGCGATAGCAACACGTTGTTGCTGGCCACCAGAAAGTTGTCCTGGGAATTTATTTGCTTGATCGGTAATTTGAACGCGCTCAAGGTACTTCATCGCTAGGGCTTCTGCTTCTTTCTTTGGCATTTTCTTCACCCAAATAGGAGCAAGGGTACAATTTTCTAATACCGTTAGGTGAGGGAAGAGGTTGAAGTGCTGGAAACACATGCCGACTTCTTTACGTACTAATTCGATATTTTTCAAATCATCAGTTAGCTCTGTACCGCCAACAATAATTTGTCCTTTTTGGTGTTCTTCTAAGCTGTTAATACATCTGATCATGGTTGATTTACCTGATCCTGAAGGACCACAAATCACGATCTTCTCGCCTTTCTTTACTTGTAAGTTAATATTTTTCAGAACATGGAATTGACCATACCACTTATTCACATCAGTTAGCTGGATCATAAGATCAGAGCTGGTGTTATCCGTGTTAGGTTTTGAAGTACTACTCGTCATAATGCTGTCCTTGCTAACGTTTGTGCCCAGTGTGTAATTTGTTTTCTAAATAAATACTGTAACGTGACATCCCAAAACAGAAAATCCAGAAGACTAAAGCAACGAAGACATAGCTTTCAGTTGCAAAGCCTAACCATTCAGGATCGCTGGTGGCTGCTTGCCCTATACCTAATACATCAAACATACCGATAATGAGGACTAAGCTGGTATCTTTAAACAAGCCGATAAACGTATTTACGATAGAGGGAATGGTAATCTTTAACGCTTGAGGTAAAACGATAAGGTACATCTTCTTCCAATACGTTAAACCTAATGCATCCGCTGCTTCATATTGCCCTTTAGGGATTGCTTGTAAGCCTCCACGAATAACCTCTGCCATATAAGCGGCACTAAACATCACCACACCAATAAGTGCGCGGAATAATTTATTGGTTTCCATTTCGGCGGAAAGGAAAAGAGGGAGCATCACCGATGCCATAAAGAGTACGGTGATCAGTGGAACACCTCGCCATAACTCAATATAAACCGTACAAATACTACGAATTATAGGCATTTCTGAACGTCGCCCTAAGGCGAGTACGACGCCGATGGGTAAAGAAACCACAATACCAACAATCGCAATTACTAAGGTAATTAATAGACCGCCCCATAAGTGCGTTTCAACAATCGGTAAACCAAATACGCCACCATAAAGCAGGAAGCCGGCAATGAATGGATAAATGTTGACGAAAAATAGCCATATCCATCCACGATAAGGTGTTTTTTCGTAAGCTAATAGTCCAATGAACAGGGCTAATGTTGCGTAAAAAAGTTTAGGTCGCCACAGCTCTTCTGTTGGATAAAAGCCAAACATAAACTGATCAAAACGGACGTTAATAAATGTCCAGCATGCACCACTACTGGTACATGCATCACGGCTATCACCTGTCCAGTCAGCATTAATAAATGCCCATTCAACGATGTACCAAATGCCTAAAATAGCAAAATAGCCTAAGAGAAATGTCGCGATACTATTGGTCAAAGAGGAAAATAAGTTGGTACGTAACCAGCCTATAATCCCGACGGTATTAGCTGGTGGCGGTAGATCGGGTTGAAATTGATGTTTATTCATAGTGATTACCTCTCTACCAACGCGACTTTCTTGTTATAGATATTCATCACCAAAGAGGTGAATAGGCTTAATGTGAGATAGACAGCCATAGTCATTGCTATGATTTCAATAGCTTGACCTGTTTGGTTTAAGGTTGTTCCTGCAAAGACAGAAATAAGATCGGGATAGCCAATGGCCATCGCAAGCGATGAGTTTTTGGTTAAATTTAAATATTGGCTGGTGAGCGGCGGAATAATAATACGCAGTGCTTGCGGTACAACGACAAGGCGTAAGGTTTTATTTCTCGATAACCCTAACGCTTCAGCGGCTTCGGTTTGACCATGACTAACAGCATTGATACCTGAACGAACAATTTCAGCAATAAATGAAGCGGTATAGATGCTTAGTGCCAGTAAAAGGGCTGCAAGTTCAGGAAGGATGGTTATTCCACCTTTAAAGTTAAAACCTTTAAGTTCTGGATATTCCAAATCAATGGGCATACCTGTGACAAAAAAGGCGATTAACGGCAAGCCTAAAACTAATCCTGTTACGGTTAATAGTACGGGAAGTTGTTGACCTGTTTGTTGTTGTTTTTTCTTAGCATATTGATAAAAGAACAAAGAAATAACAACAGCAATGGCTAAACACCATCCAACAATTTCAGAGCCCGAGCCATAGATAGGGCTAGGAATTGATAGTCCGCGAATATTTAAAAATATAGCTTCGCCTAAGCTGATACTTTGTCGAGGAGAGGGAAGTGCCTGGAGTACTGCAAAGTACCAAAAAAAGATTTGCAGTAATAAAGGAATATTACGAAAGACTTCAATATAAACAGCAGCTAAACGGCTGATTAACCAATTTGAAGAGAGTCGAGCAATGCCCATGATAAAGCCAATAATTGTGGCAAGGATAATACCTAATCCTGCAACTAACGCAGTATTTAGTAATCCAATAACAAAGGTTCGCCCATAAGTGTAAGTTTCATCGTAATCAATCAGTGTTAAGCCAATACCAAATCCTGCTTCTTGGTTAAGAAAGTCAAATCCTGTCGAGATACCTCGTGATTCTAAATTGGTAAGGGCATTATTTACGATGGAGTAAAAAAAGAACACTAGCCCAATAACAGCAATAAGTTGAAAAATAACCGCTCTGAAAGTTGGGTTATAAAAAATGTTCTGTTTGGACTTTGGATTCGATACATCCGATGTATGTGGTGTAGGAGCCATACAACAACCTCAGTTCCTATTGAGATGTAAAAGTAGGGACCCGTTGCCGAATCCCTATATAGTGCTACGTTGTACTATGTTTCTTTCAATAAATATCTATGCGTGTGATTAACGAATTGGTGGTGCGTATTGGATACCACCGTTCGTCCAAAGCGCGTTTAAACCACGTTTAATTTTAAGTGGTGAGCCTTCACCGACAGTACGCTCAAAGCTCTCACCGTAGTTACCTACTTGTTTGATAATCTGGTAGCCCCAATCATCTTTAAGTCCTAAGCCTTTACCTTTTGGTCCATCTAAGCCAATAAGACGACGGATATTTGGATCTTTTGATTCTTTCGCTAATTTATCAATGTTAGCAGAAGTTACATTGAATTCTTCAGCATTGATCATAGTGAAGAGCGTCCAGCGAACGACGTTGAACCATTGGTCATCACCTTGACGGACTACAGGGCCTAAAGGCTCTTTAGAAATAATTTCTGGTAGTACAACAGCTGAATTAGGATCTTTTAAGTTTAAACGCAGAGCATATAGACCAGATTGATCCGTTGTTAATACGTCACAACGACCAGAATCAAAGCCTTTAGATGTTTGAGGTGCTGTATCAAATACAACTGGCTTATAAGTCATACCATTAACACGGAAGTAATCAGCAAGGTTTAGCTCCGTAGTCGTTCCTGATTGGACACAAACTGCCGCACCATCTAATTCTTTAGCGCTTTTTATGCCCATGTCTTTTTTAACCATAAAGCCTTGACCGTCGTAATAGTTAATACCGGTAAAGTTGAGGCCTAAAGAGGTATCACGGTGGAGTGTCCATGTAGTATTTCGCGATAAAACATCAATTTCACCAGACTGTAGTGCAGTGAAACGCTCTTTTGCTGTCAGTGGGATGTATTTAACTTTCGATTTATCGCCAATAGTTGCTGCCGCAATAGCTTGACAGAATTCTACATCAAGGCCTTCCCATTGACCTTTTGCATTAGGGTTTGAAAAGCCAGGTAGACCAGCACTTACGCCACATTGGACATAACCTTGTTTCATCACTTTGTCTAACGTAGTTTCAGCATTGGCGTTTGCAGCAAAAAGGGCAGTTGAAGAGGCTAACGCCGCAAATACCACTGATAATTTATTAGCCATTTGTACCTTCCTTTGTTGGTCTTGATGTGAAATTAAAAATAGATCGTTAATAATTTTAACAACATGTTAACAGTTGTTAATTATAGGAAGAGAAAATAAAAGGTCTAGTGAACGAAAAGATATAGATCACGAAAAGCTAACAAGATGAAAATTAGAATAAAATAATAATCATTACCATATGTGACTAATTATTCATGCTGGGTGCTTTGAATAGTGTGAGGTTAGGGATTGAAAATAATGAGTATATTGGCGTGATTATTGCGCCGTGGCCTTATTTAAACGGGTGTTTTAAGTTGGTGTGCGCAGAGGTTAAGTTGCATCTTGATATCTTCAAAGATGTTCAATTTGCATAATTATGATTTTTTATGCGGTTTGGTGGGAGTGCTGCTTTGTAGTTAAATTGTTTGGTATTTTGTCGTAGCTTAAACTTAAATATCATATTTAGTTGATGCATTAAGTATTTAAGTCTGAATTTTTTGTGTTATTCGAATTAGTGTTTTGAATTTTTTGCGAGTTGGGGAATATCGTCTTATAAAGAAAGACTCAATAAAAATTGAGTCTTTCTTACTTATATTTTAGTTCGTTATGCGTTTGTCGCTTTTGCTGCCAGTGCGACTGAATCTACTTTTTTAGTCACAAAAGAAAGCACAACCGCGACACCAAGCATGATAGAACACACGGTATATGCCAGTGTGTAAGTACCTGTAGTATCAACAGCGAACGCCGCTACGACAGGGCCAATGAAACCACTCACACCCCAAGCGGTATAAAGTACACCATAGTTTGCACCATAGTTTTTCAAACCATAGAAATCAGCAATGATTGATGGGAATACTGCAAGCAGTGTTCCGTAACCAATACCTGCAACGGCTGCACCAATAATTAACGTAAAATCAGACTTAAACGTTGCGAACATTACCATGTTGATTGCTTGCATAATAAAGGCAATCATGAGGGTTTTAATGCCACCGATCTTGTCAGATAGGATACCTGCAACTACACGGCCACCAGAGTTGAATATTGCTAAAATTACAACTAAATATGCAGCATCTGCGATATTTGCTTGTGTTGCTGCAATAGAGGTGATGTTACCAATGATCATCAAACCTGATGCAGAAGCAAATGCATACATTACCCAAAGAGAGTAAAACTGTGGTGTTTTTAGCATTGCACGCCAGTTTAGATCTGCAGCATTACCTGATTTATTATTTACATCGTAGCCAGAAGGGACTTCTGGTGTATAGCCTGCTGGTGGATTGTTAATGGTACAAGCAAGAGGCACTGCAATAATAAGTACAGCAATACCTAATACTAAGAAACTTGTATTTATTCCAACTTCTTTAATCAGGAAAGATGTTAGCGGGGCTAAGTATACAGCTGCTAAACCAAAGCCTGCTGCAATTAAGCCATTAACTAGACCTTTCTTCGAAGGGTGGAACCATTTCATTGCAGATGGGCTAAGACACGCGTAGCCAAAACCGATACCACTACCTGTTAAGATACCGAATGTTACGATCAGTAACGTAGGCGTGGTAGCAAAGCTTGAAATGATCATACCTAGACCAACCATCACTGTACCTAGGATGAGTACTCGACGTGGACCCATACGGTCTTGCAGAATACCTGCCACCAATAATGATAATGAGAAGGTAATAATGGCAACCGTATAAGGTAGCGAAGCGTCGGCATTTGACCAGCCTAAATCAACAACAAGTGCTTTTTTGAAAACACTCCATGCGTAAAGAATACCCATACACAAATTAATGCAGAATCCAGCAAGTAAGATCTGCATTGCTCTATCAAATTTTTTCATACTTTTCTCAATTAAGGCGATGTCAGCAGATCACTTTGCCAACAAAGATAATGTTATATCTAAATGGGTTTTTTAAAGTGCGCGAATCTTATCAAGATTATTTAAATTTAAAATTGGCTAGAAATTGTTTGTTACAAATGAGCTGAAAGTATGAAAGTTAGAGTGTAACTGAATTTGAATAGCGTTTTAATTGAGAGGTGAATGTAATAGGGGTGTTATTTATTTGTGGCGTTATTGAGTGTTTCAAAAGGAATAACAAAAGGGGAAAGAGTGCATCTCTTTCCCCTTTATGAACTATGAAGTGTGATTACTATTAGTGACCAAGGAAACTTATATAGCCCTGTAGTACAAGTAGGTTAGTAATATCAATAAAGAAAGCACCAACAATAGGTACAACCATAAATGCCTGTGGTGATGGCCCATTTCGAGATACAAGTGCCCCCATGTTCATTACAGCTGTTGGTGTTGCACCCATACCAAAGCCACAGTGGCCGCCAGCAATAATTGCGGCATCGTAATTTTTACCCATTACGCGGAAAGTTACGAAGTAAGCAAATAGCGCGAGCACGATGGTCTGTACGATAAGAATCACCAACATAGGTAATGCGAGATCCATTAATTCCCATAAATGCAGGCTCATCAAGGCCATTGCAAGGAATAGGGATAACGAGATAGTACCTAAAGCATCAACGGTTTCCTTATTGATTTTGTAGCACTTAGTGCCTTCACAAAAGTTAGTAATGAAGACACCAATGAAAAGTGCGTAAACAAATTCAGGAATCCGAAGTGCGCTAATACCAAAGCTATCAACAAACTCTTTAGCATGTGATGCACCAGCAACACAGACAAGAAGAATAAATAACACTTCAATTGTATTCTTTGAGGTAATACGATCTTCTTCTTTGTCGCTGTATGTTACAAGATCAGGGTGATCAATATGGTGATTACCACTTTCACCAAAATCTGATTTTAGGTTGTATTTATTAATAAGACGCTGTGCGACAGGTCCGCCAATAATACCCCCCATGACTAACCCAAATGTTGCACATGCCATCGATAATTCAAGCGTATTTAAGCCATAGTCAGTCGAGAAGGTTTGTGCCCAAGCGGCGCCTGTACCATGACCGCCTGATAATGTAATCGAGCCAACAACAAGACCCAGTAATGGATCTAGACCAAGTAGCTTACTTAAGCCAACGCCAACAGCATTTTGAATAACAATAAATACCGTTGCTAAGGCTAGGAATAAGAAGACACGTGATCCACCTTTCGCTAAGAGTTTATAGCTAGCAGCAAGGCCAACTGTTGCGAAGAACATTTCCATTAATGCATTTTTCATACTTAGCTTGAAGCTAATATCAAACCCTTGGAAATGAAAGATTGTTATAATAACAGCAACAACCAAGCCACCAACAATCGGCTCTGGAATGTTATACTTTCTTAAAATCGCAACTTTACTATTAATAAAGTAACCTAGAAAAAGCACGATTATTGCTATGAGCAATGATTCGAGCTCATTAATTTGAATAGTTGTGTTCATCGATAATCTTCTATTGTACTTCTTTGACGCTAATTTTAACGTTTAAAAGGTATTCTTACCATATTGCTATTCAAATTATAATGTAGTAGTCAATTAAGCTTTAAGTGGTGATATTGTATAAAATATCGAATATACCTACTTTAAAAAGTAAATGAAGTTACTTTCTGGTGCTCTTGATGTTATTGAATTGTTTTATTTTTATGCGTTGACGGTTGTTATTTTTCGAAGGTTAAAACTGCAAATAAAAATTACATAAATGTCATCTTTTAAATTTAATTTTTATTATAAAACATATGCTTATCTTATTGTTTTTGCCTAAATCAGTAAGTTGAGTCATATTTATAACGAAATGTGCACTGTAATACGAAGGTTAAAATGAAATTTTAGTTATTATGAATGCAATTGAAAAAAAACGGAAATTTCTCACAATATAAGATTGGTTGTTTTTTGCACAGATGTTTTTTGATTTATTTGGATAAAAAATTAAAAAAATTGAGCGATTTACACTTTAAGAGTATTCAATGCTGTAATTTGTGCTTGTTTTTTGTGTTCTATTTATTGTGATTAAAACTTATTGTAATTTTATTTGGTTATTTACAATAAAAAAGGAAGCTATTGCGATAGCTTCCTTTTGATGAATGAAGATAAAATCAGTTACTGTATTTTTTGAGTTTTAGATCTTTTTTAAGCTGCTGTATATATGCGATACGACTAGGATCTGCCGGTCTTGCTTGTAATTTATTGTTTTCCAATGTTTGTGCTTCATCTGGTAAAACACAACGCCCACTCACGCGTTCATGGTGTTGTTTGGTTTCAAATTCAGCACGTTTTGCAGCTAATTCTTGTTCACGAGCCATCGACTCACGGGCTTTACTTTGATCCGTTGCATCGACAACGACATAGCTATTACGTTTCTGCTGCCGTTGTTGGGCTGTGCCACCAAATTGATCGCGCTGCTTGATAAAGTTATTTAAGTGGTCATCAAAGCTCATCAAAGCATCCTACATAACAATTTCATTACCATAATAATAAGACACATTAAGAATGATGAGAACCTTGTTTTCAACTTAAAGTTGACCTTATTTCATTTGTGTTTAAATATTTCCTCTCAAAATCGGATAATGGTAATGGTTTATCAAAATAAAAGCCTTGTAATTCTTCCACGCCGAGAGATTCTAAGAACTTAAGTTGAACTTCTGTTTCAACACCTTCAGCGACAATTGTTAAATTTAAATTATGAGCAAGTTCTATGATAGAACGACAAATCGTAATACTGTCTTTGTTAAAAGGCAGATCTTTGATGAATTCTCTATCGACTTTTAGAATGTTTATAGGAAAGCGCGAAAGATAAGCGAGGGAAGAGTAACCAGTTCCGAAATCATCAATAGCGATTTTAATGCCTAGTTTACGTAAAGATTTAAGCTGTTTTAAAGCAAAATTAACATCACACATGAGCACGCTTTCTGTTAATTCAAGTTCGAGAAAATGAGGGTTACAACCCGTATTGTTAATCGCTTGTGTTATTGTTTCTACTAAGTCGGCTTCTAATAACTGTCTTGCAGAAATATTGATTGCAATATCAAAGTAATACTCTTTGTCTTGCCAAGATTTTAATTGAAGGCATGCTTGATTTATCAGGTAACGCCCAGCATCGATAATAAGCTCGGATGATTCTAAAACAGGGATAACATCAATAGGTGAACGGTATTCTCCTTTGCTGTTTTTCCAACGTAGTAGGGCTTCAACACCGCACAGTGTGTGTGTATTGGCATTCACCTTAGGTTGATAGAAGTATTCATATTGTTCACTACCAACGGATTTCCGAAGGTCAGACTCAAGTATTAAACGCTGAATGTTTTCCGCTTCCATCGATTCAGTGAAATAGCAGTAGTTGCTACCGGATAATCCTTTAGCGCGATATAAGGCCATATGAGCGTATTTTTGTATCAGCTTTGGGTCTGATTCGGTGTCTGAGCTTAATGCAATACCAATGTTAGTTGAGATAGAAAGTACTTGGCTATCGATAGATAACGGCGCATTAGTATTTTGTAGTAATCGTTCAGCCACTTGCGTGATTGTTTGTAAATCGTGAAATGATCTGATTAAAATGCCAAATTCATTAGTATCAATACGGGCTAAAACATCTGTCTCTCGTAAATTAGATTTTATCCGTTTTGAGACAATTAAAAGGATTTTTTCAATGTCTTCATTACTCATGGATTCATGAAGCTGTTTTGTTAATTCTAAATCGATCACGATGATAGCAATTTGAGCCTTATGTCGAATTGCTTCTTGCATGCTGTGTGCAATATCTTGAGTAAACATTGTTCTATTAGGTAACTGGGTTAATGCATCATAGTGTGCAAGACGGTGTAATCTATTTTCATAACTGACTCTGTCTGTTATGTCTTTGCTTGTTGCTATGTAGTTACAAATATTGCCATCATCACCGCGAATAGGTGAAATGGTATAATCCATATAAATTATATCGTTATCCGTTTTTTTGGTAATAACATGGCGAATGGATTGTCCTGAGACTAATTTGCTAATGAGTTCATCTTGTTCATGCTTATTATCGATATAGTCATTAATACAAATTGAGCTGTGGCTACCAATAAGCTGATTTAAAGGCTTGTTACTCATTTTTACATAAGCCGTATTTACATACTGAATAAAGCCATTTTTATCGGTAATGATAACGGATTCTGCGCTTTGTTCTGCTGCGCGAGATAAGGCTTGTAATTTCTTCTCACGATTAACCCAATAAGTTATATCAGCAATATGAAGTAAAATGTTATCTTCAACATTATCAACTTGCTTAGTTGCAATAACTTCAAGGTGTTTTGAACGTTTATATTTAAGTTTTATATGAGTCTTTAAATGCTCTGTGTTAGGTAATTGATCAATAGTATTAAGTAAGGTTGTGAGTTCATCTTGAATTTGTTTTGAATAGAAGAGACCTATTAATGGTTTTTGTAAAGCGCGAGAATGAATATTAAGTATTTTAAAAGCAGCGTCATTAATCGCTGTAATTTCTCTATTTTTATTGAGTGCTACAATACCATCTTCGCTATTTTTAATAACCGCCGTATATCTTTTTATATTTTGATCTCGTTGCTTACGTAATATCTGTTCATTTTTACGATTCTTAATTAATCGTCGTATCAACATTGCTGAGCTAATAATTAAAATAAAAAACGTAATATAAATGGCGGTTAAACGTATTCGTGTAAAATTAGAAAAATACAGATTGTTCAGTTCTTTATCAAAATTTAGTGAGGAAATTAACACCCACTCAGATGTGTTTTTATCTATATTTTTATTTAATTTTTTATCTTTAAATATCAGTGGGGTATAGGTGTAGAGATAGTCACCAATGATCGTTTGTCCTTTGTTTAATCGTTTTACAGCGTTCCATAAATAAGGATAGGTAACAGAGAAAAGTACGTCATCAGAACTTGTATTATCATCTCTTGATGGGGTCAGTGATTTGTTTAAGTATGGCTGTGTGATCCATTTTGCATCATTGTTAATAATAAAATTTGTACGCTCTTTATTGCTTGCAATATTACTAACAGGGATTTGGTGGTAACTTAGCTGCACAACCCAATTGCTGTGTTCTAATTTTAAATGTTGATAAAATGATACTTTATTTTGATGTTTATAAATGTAACTTATTTTATTATTAAGAGAAAATGTATGATCTATATTTTTTAATTCTTGTGGTTCTTCAATGACTTTACTGTAATCAATATGAAAGCCATCTTTCACCTTGTCCAGGAGAAGAACTTGGCTGTTTTTATAGTCAATTAATCGAATGGAGTCATAGAGCTCTGAGGTAATAAGGATGCTCTTAAATTGTTTTAGTACATTTGCCTTTTCCAAGACCCGTAATGGTTCATGAAGAGGTTCTTGCTGTAATTGATAAGTGAGACGGTTTAAATCTTCAGTGATAGTGTTTAGATGTAAGTAACTAATTTGTATAAGAGAATCTAACTGGCGCAGTTCATTTTCTTTGATATGTTCTGCAAGCTGAACACTGTCTTTCTGGTAAAAATAGAGACTTAAAATAGTCACCATAGCAACTAATGGTACTAAAATGGCAAGAAGATACTGTTTTAACCCATTCACACAGACACCTTAATATGAATCCATAGACATACAATGTATAAGTCTATGCTAAAGTGTTCATATAGTTAAGGGGAAATAATGAGAAACGTGACGGGTAAATATTTCAAGGAAGTTATAAAAGTAACAAGGTAGCATCAAGGTTAAATTTATAAACATAAAATTTAATGATCTTATCTATCATGTTTTTATTGCATATTGTTATAAAAACGGTTTAATTGCGCAATGATAGAAGCCTTGCCTTCACAATTAAAAATTGTTTTTACAGTATCATCAGGTGTTTCAAAAATATGCTTTATAGCGTCTGCACTTTCGTTAGAAATACCATTGATACGATACTCTAAACGTTGGTGAATTAACGAGTCCGTTGCAGTGACATAAATCATATCTATGTCTGTGATACTTTGACGTAGGAAATCACGGTGTTGTTTTTTATAAGCACCTTGTGTAACCACTACACGGGGATAAAGAGTCCGGAAGTGATTAACTTTTTGACTGATACGAATAAAAAAATCATCTCTCATTTCATCCGTAAAAGGCTTGTTCGCAGCAATAACTTCACGCATTTCATCAGTTAAATCGTCATCTGCATGGTAAACAAACCAATCGTCATGAGCACCAATGACATCACCGACAAAAGATTTACCGGCACCAGAAAGACCAAATAAAAATAGGACCGATGGTGCATCGGTTAGTTGAAGACGATGACTCATTTTATGTTCTCATTCTAGAGGTTAAGTACACTTCAGCTGCTATGAATAAACGTGTTAAATCAACTGAGGCGGTAATGTGCCAAATTATTCGAGTTGAGAATAGTAGAATATGCATATAACGTGAATTTGAGATAATAATGTGTACTAACTGAATGTTTTGTAGACGTACAGTGACGTAAAGACATTAGAAATGTGAACTGTGATATTAATTGACTATTGCTATTATTGATCAGTAGTGTTTGGGGTTTTTATATATTTAATCTCATTTTGTGTGACAATAAAGGCAATTGATTTTATTTTTTAGATGGGTATTAAATGCAAACTATTTTAATCGTTATCAATGACGCTCCTTATGGCTCTGAGCGTCCTTTTAATGCATTACGCTTAGCCATTAAACTTAATGAACAGGAAGAACAACCTGTAAGTCTCAAATTGTTTTTAATGTCTGATGCTGTGATGTGCGCGATGAAACAGCAAAATCCGGTAGAAGGCTATGATATTCAACAAATGCTTGAAATCCTTATTGCACAAGGAAGCAAGGTCAAATTGTGTAAAACCTGTTGTTGTGCGCGAGGGCTGTCTGAGTCATTGCTCATTGAAGATTGTGAAATAGGCTCGTTAGATGATTTAGCAAGTTGGACACTAAAGGCGGAAAAAGTACTAACATTTTAATTGTTATGCTCAGTGATTTAACGTAACAGAAAAGAGCTATTTTTGTACAGGAATCACAGAAAGCAAAAGAACTCAGATATTAAATGTATTTATTATCAAAAAGCTGATCAAACTAAGAGTTCTCTTATTTATATATGCTAGTGTCATTAAATAAGCTATTCATATACAGGAGATAAGCTGTGCCGCATTGCATTATTGAATATGCCAAAGATCTTGAAACAGAGATTAATTTAAATGAATTAATGGCAACAACGCATTACGCGACGTTTAGTTCAGGGCTTTTTGATGAAGAAGATATAAAAACCCGTGCCATACCTTATGAGTTATATCGTACAGGGACAACCGAAAAGCCTTTCGTTCATATTACCGTAAGGGTACTTCCAGGTAGAGATCCAAAGCAAAAAGATAATCTATCGGAAGTCATCTTGCACCAAGTGGCAGCAATGTTTCAGAATGATATTTGCGTCACAGTCGAGATTGAAGATATTAATCAGCAATCTTATCGCAAGTATGTCATATAAAAATGCAAATATAATTGCTTTATATCATTACTTATAGCAATAAATCACCGTTCGAATAAAGTATATTTGCACTTAATCATGTTTTCTGTTGATATATATGCAGAAAATGTGAATTAGGATTTGATGATGAATAAGAAAGTTTTACTCATTGCTTTAAGCTCAGTTACATTAGTTGCATGTAATTCTGCAAAAGACGTAACTTCGAATGAGGCGAATATGCAAGAAAGTTGTAATTTTTCTCACGCAATCGTTGGTGGTTGGGCACAAGGTGACATAACACCTGAAGTGGAACAAGCAGCAAAAGACGCCGTTAAAGCAATCCCTGGTGAGCATCAGCTCGGTGAAATCTATCATGTAACACAGCAAGTGGTTGCAGGTATGAACTACTCAATTACATTTAGTATTGAAAATGGTGATTACTACAATGCGACTGTTTTCCATAGCCTACAGAATACTTATGATGTTAAAGATGTAAAACAAGTATCATCAGTAGCTTCGAATTGTGATGTTCATAAGTAATTAAATAATAAGTTCTAATAGATTGAGAAAGCGCTATTATTGAGCAATCAGTAATTGCGCTTTTTTTTGATCAGTCGCAGAGTAATAGAAGAGATAATGTATGCATGTTGTAGGTCAGTGCTATCAAGATGAAAGCTTTTCTAAACAAGAATTGTCCGAAGCTATTTTTGAAAGTTGTCAGTTTTATCGTTGTGATTTCTCACGTGCAAATTTAGTTGAAGCGAGTTTTATCAACTGTAATTTTATTGATGTGGGGGATGACAAAGGCTGTGATTTTTCCTATTCAAAGCTCAAAGATGCGAGTTTTAAGCAGTGTAATTTGTCAATGGCTAGTTTTCGTAATGCGCAGTGTTTTGGCATAGAAATGCGACAATCTAATCTCCAAGGCGTTGATTTTCAATATGCTTCTTTTGCAAATTATATTACCCATAACACTTTCTTTTGCTCGGCATTTATCACTGGCTGCAATTTACGTTATAGCAATTTCGAAGACATAAAATTAGAGCAGTGCGAACTGTTTGAAAACCGATGGAATGGGGCTAATTTGTTGGCAACATCGTTTAAAGGATCTGACTTAAGTCGCGGTGAGTTTTCCTCTGAACAGTGGGGTCAATGCGTTGTAGAAGACGCAGATCTTTGTCATGTGGATTTAGAGGGGGTTGATATTCGACGTGTGAATTTGAACGGTGTAAAAATTTGCGACTGGCAACAAGAGCAATTACTAAGTCAACTTGGCATTATTGTGCTTTAAAGGCTCTATAACTGTCGGTATTATCGAATAAAATAATACCGACAAACAAAAGCTATTTCTTACCATTCACCTTGGTTTTGCATCGAAGCCCAAGGTTCAGCGGGTTCTAGTGCGTCACCTTTTTGTAGCAGTTCAATCGAAATGCCATCAGGTGAACGAACAAATGCCATATGTCCATCACGGGGTGGGCGATTAATGACAACACCATTATTTTGTAAATGAGCACATAAATCGTAAATATTATCGACGGCAAAAGCGAGGTGACCAAAATTACGGCCACCAGTGTACGATTCTGGATCCCAGTTATAAGTTAGTTCTAATAAAGGCGATTGTGTTTCTTTTGCCGTTTCTGCCTGATTAGGTGCAGCTAAAAATACGAGAGTAAAACGTCCACGTTCGCTTTCTTTTCGTCGAATTTCTACCAAACCAAGCTTGTTACAGTAAAAATCCAGTGAAGCATCTAAGTTGCTCACTCGTACCATGGTATGTAAGTATTCCATTCTATTTCCTAGCTTTTATACAAAAAAATCCCCGTTGTCTAATACTTAGCATAAAGCAAATGCGTATTAAAACGAACGGGGATTATTAGATTTTATGATCTAATATTAATGTATTTATTTATGCTGTTACCGCTTGCAGTTGTTTCTTATGACGACGTAGGTGAATCGTACAACATGCAAGGAACCAAACAGAGCTTACTGCAATACCCGCAATTGTTGAAGATAAGATACCCATTGCCAAATAACCTAATAGTGCGCCAAAAGCGACAGTAATAGCATAAGGAAGCTGAGTCATAACGTGATCCATATGGTGACTACCTGCACCTGTTGCAGACAAGATACTTGTGCTTGAAATAGGTGAGCTGTGATCACCAAATACCGAACCTGCAAGTACTGCAGATAACATCGGCATTAATAGGTGAGCATCACTTGCTACCGCCATATCACCAGCAAGTGGCAACATAATACCGAACGTGCCCCAGCTTGTACCTGTCGCAAATGACATTGCACATGAAAGGATGAAGACTAATGCTGGTAGTAATTCCGTTGGGAACCCCCCTTTTGTTAAAGAGGCTAGGTATTGGCCTGTAGACATATCACTCACAACAGTACCGATCGTCCATGCAAAAAGTAGAATAATGATTGCAGGGATCATCGCTTGTACACCTTGAGGTGCCGCAGTTAACCAAGTCTTACGTGGCAGCTTTAAACGTAAAGCTAGAAGAATAGAAACAGCTAGGCTACATAAAGATGCATTAACCAATGAAGCACCTAGATCGGTATGCTCTAAAGAAGCAATTAAGCTAAAAGCCTCGCCTTTTGCGCTTAATACTTCAGCACCACTGATGATCATAAAGATAACGCTTGAGACTGTCAGTGTCAGAATAGGCAATACCATATCAATCATAGTACCTTGGCCTTCAGACTCAGTCGTGATCTCTAAACCTTTAGGGTGGCCTTTAGATTCATCCCATAGCTTACCTTCTTCTGCCCATGCTTCGTGTTGACGCATTGGACCAATGTTAAGTTGGAAGAAAATAACAACGATAACCATTAATAGCGTAAACACGGCGTATAAGTTCATTGGGATCATTTGAACAAACAATGAAATAGCACTGATATCGGTAATATGGTTTGTTACTAAAATACCGCTAAGAATAGCAATAATGTAAGCACCCCAAGAAGAAATTGGCGTGATAACACAAACAGGTGCAGCCGTTGAATCAAGTAAATAAGCAAGCTTTGCACGTGAGATATTGAAGCGATCTGTTACTGGGCGACAAATAGGCCCCACAGATAAGCTATGGAAAAAGTCATCAATAAAGAAAGCAAAAACCATTAAACCCGTTAGCATATTTGCGCTACGGCGATCTTTACAGCGACGAACACCCCATTCAGCAAATGCTTTAGTGGCACCTGTTGCCGTCATTAAGCTGATCAAACCACCGAGCAAAAGCATAAAGATGATCATATTAACGTTACCGCTATTTACAGCACCGTCTGCCCAAACAAGGCCTACAACTTTATTTACGATATATTGAAGCGCCGCTAAAGGGCTGTAATCATTAAGAAGGATTGCGCCTGCAACAATACCAAGGCCAAGTGATAACAATACACGTCGTGTAGTGATTGCTAAAACAACCGCCAGTAAGGGTGGTACAACAGATAGCAGGGAGTCAGAATATTGAACTAGATTCATGGATCTCTTAAACACCTATATTAGGTGGAGATCTACCGAAAGGATAGAGAAACAGATTTCAGGAGAAAAAATACTTCTTCGTATCCCTTAGGGTAGCGCTCCATAGACAAAATAACTATGGCAGTTCTGCACTTATTTAATGCAGACCCAGCGATTGTTGACGACACAACAAACACTTCGGCGCCGACTCCTTTCCCCAGACTTCAAAGGTGTCACCCTCCATCCGGATACTTTTAGGCAGCGCGCCTCTACTCAAAGGATTGAAATTTGATGATACCTATTAATTTTGCTTAGGCAATAAAAAGCAGACAGAAAATGCATATTAATTGTAAATATTGTTACTGTTGATGGCATGTTAACCAATTAGTAGCGATATATTCCATTTAGATAATCGCTCATTCTGTTATGCTATTGGGCTGATTTTGTTCTGGTGTTGTCATGGAGTGTATATTCCCAGCATAGCCACCTTTAATTAAATCTTTTCTTACCTCTGCTACTTCTTGTGGTGTAACAGGTACAGTTCTATCACCTAACTTATCGCGGACAAAGCTAATTAATTTCGCAAGGTTGGCATCACTGAGCACCGAGTTAAAGCTACTCATAGGCATAAAGTTACTGTCTTGTTCCATGAAGTTTGGCGATAAACCACGAATGGTAACGGCAATCGTATCGTAAGGATCACTGTGCATAATTATCCCGTTGTTAAGCAGCGTAGGGGCGATCCCTTTCCTACCTTTACCGTCTTTACCATGGCATGCACCACAGGTTTGCACATACACACCATATAGTTTGGCTTCGTTTTCAGGATCGTTGCTACTTAACGGTTTTAGCTCAACGGTTTGAATATCAACATTGGCTGGCACCAAGTCACCAAAGCCTGGTGGGTTAAGCTGAGGAACCGAGCTATCTAACTCGTTATATTTATCGCCAGTGATCAAGTATTCCGCAATGGCTGCGACGTCTTGTTCTGTCAAGAAACGGGTACTGTTTTGTACCACTTCCGCCATACCACCAAATGCGGTTCCTTTATCTGAATGACCCGTTTTTAAAAAGTCGGTTAGTGTTTTTACATCCCAACGATCTTGATATAGCTCTGTTGCGGTAATATTTGGGGCTTTCCAGCCATCAATCAAATTACCTTGGAATAGCTCTTTTTCTATCAAGGCTTGTGCAACGTTACGTGGAGTATGACATTCCGAACAATGGCCTAACCCCATGGTTAAATATTTACCCCGTTTCCATTGTTCGGTGGCATCTGCTGGGTATTGCAAAGGGTCGGTATTAAGAAAGGCAATATTCCAACCAAGTAGTCCTAACCGGATATTACTTGGGAACATCATCTTGTTTTCTTCATTACGAGTATTCACAAAATTAAGCGATTGCATGTAAGCCCAAAGTGCTTGGGTGTCTTCATCTGTCACATATTGATAAGACGAGTAGGGCATCGCTGGATATAGGTAGCCATGTTTGCCTTTACCTTTATGTAGCGCATCATAAAATTCATCGTAGGTGTAATCCCCAATACCATAGGTTGGATGTGCTGAAATATTGGTAGAATAAAGCGTGCCAAATGGCGTTAAAAATCCTAAACCGCCACCAAATGGTTCGCCACCTTCACCAGTGTGACAAGCAATACAATCTCCTGCATAAGCAAGGTATTGCCCTTTACTAACCATATCCGGATCAAGTGCTGCGAGTTTCTCGTTTTGTCTATTTCCTTGGTGGCGAATATAAGCCCCTAATGCTTGAATTTCGCTATCGCTGAGTTGCTCTTCAAAAGCAGGCATGAGATTGTTCAAGCCATATTTTACCGTTGAAATAATACCTTCAACGCTGCCATCGTGAAGCCAGATATTATCGGTTAGATTTGGCGCACCAATCGCAGTATTACCTTTTGCATTACTGCCATGACAAGCCGTACAGTTAGCATCAAATACGGTTTTACCGAGTTCAAGCTTGACCGCTGGCTCTGAGATAATGCGATTTTTTTCAAGTGAAGCGACATAATATGAAACATTCTCAATTTCTTCTTCAGTCAGAATATCTTTCCAACCAGCCATGACTCCGTTACGACCTTTAACAATCGAATGATGGATCGCCTCATCACTACCACCATAAAGCCAAACGGTATCACTTAAATTAGGGAAATGAAGCTGACCTTGTGCTTGATTTAAATGACAAGCCGCACAATGGGTTTGAAATAAAGCACGCCCAGCGACCACAATTTCAGGCGAGGTACTTAATGCTTGAAATGATGTATCACTATTAGGTACTTGGCTAATTTGTTTGGCTAATGAAGTAGTAGAGGTTGAAGCCGCTTCACTACTTGATTGCCACTTCATGAGTCCTTGCCAGTTTCCCATGCCAGGATAGAGCACCAAAAAAACGGCAGCGATAATGAAAGCGAGAAGATAAGAAAGAAGTAAAAGGTTTGGTACGGCGGCATCGTTTTCATCGATACCATCAAAGCTATCGACGGTTCGATTAGCGTTGGCTGCACTGTTTTTCTTCCAGTAGTACGCAACAACGACGATCATAATTGCGAGAAAAATAAGGGTTAGGATAATGACCCAACCACTCCAAAAAGTACTCATGGTCGTACTCCTTGATCTTGTCCCAGACTTTGTAGATAGGCGATTAATGCCTGTGCCTTGGTTTTACCTTTTACTTCTAATCGTGCCTGTTTAATTTCCTTATCAGTGTAAGGAACACCAAGCGTACGTAATGCAATTAGTTTTGCATCAATATCTTCACCATCAAGTACTTGTTCAAAGAGCCAAGGATAAGAGGGCATAATCGAAGTTGGTACAACATCACGAGGGTTTCTTAGGTGAATGATGTGCCATTGATCAGAATATTTTCGACCTAAATTAGTGAGATCAGGTCCAGTACGTTTTGAACCCCATAAATTGGGATGTTCATAAATATCATCACTTTCTCGGCTATATCGTCCATAACGTTTAATTTCTGCATTTAATGGACGTACCATCATGGTATGACAAGTATGGCAACCTTCACTGATATAAATATCACGCCCAGCAACTTCTAATGCGGTTAATGGTTTCGCGCTTGATTCAGCAATTAACTTATCTTGGTAAAAAAAAGCAGGAAGTACCCATACTAAGAATGAAAAGGCAGCAACCAAAGTTGTTGCAACAATAAGGATCACTACAGATGAGGTAAAATCTTTATTAATCATGAGTATCTACCTTTTCTGTTGCTGCATTTTGATGCTTAACTGATCTAGGTTTTGGCTGTTTTAGCGTTCTGTATAGGTTATAAATCATTAAAATTATACCTAACACAAACAACGCACCACCGATAAAGCGAACTAACATCCACGGTGCACTGAAGTTCATCGCTTCGACAAAACTATAGCTAAGAGAGCCATTAGCATCTTCTTTTAGCCACATATAGCCTTGTCCAATTCCAGCTATCCACAGTGCAACGGCATAAAGTACTATCCCAATATGCGCAAACCAGAAATGCCATTTAACTAAACGATTTGACCACAATTGCTCGTGACCATATAAACGAGGAATAAAGTAATAAAATACGGCAATGGCAGACATGCCAACCCAACCTAGGGCTCCTGAATGCACATGACCGATGATCCAATCGGTATTATGTGCAATCATATTAAACCAACGAATGGCTAATAATGGCCCTTCAAAAGTCGCTAGCGCGTAGTAAACAATGGCAGAGAAGAAAAACCACATAATGTAATCGTGCTTAAGTTTCTGCTTATTATTGAGCAAGGTCATGATGCTATTAAACGCGCCACCCCATGAGGGAAGCCATAAAATTAACGACATCACAATGCCGAGATTTTGTAACCAATCTGGCACAGAAGAATAAATAAGATGGTGCGTACCAGCCCAAGTATAAAAGCCGACTAAGCCCCAAAAGTGAATAACAGATAAGCGATAAGAGTAAATAGGGCGCTCGGCAATTTTGGGAATGAAATAGTAGTTCATACCAATGATGCCAGCGGTTAATAAGAAACCAACCGCATTATGTCCCCACCACCATTGCACGATAGCATCTTCAGCCCCTGAGTAAATAGAGTAAGATTTCCACATCGTGACGGGCAATTCGAGATTGTTAGCAATAAAAATCATCGCAATAACAATAATAAACGCGCCGTAAAACCAGTTAGCAACAAAGATATGATGAACGGTACGTTTGGCGACTGTCATAAAAAACACAATGGCGTACATCACCCAGATAACAGCAATTAAGACATCAATTGGCCATTCAAGTTCGGCGTACTCTTTTGAGGTAGTAAAACCTAATGGCAGGGTAATAAGGGCAAGAAGAAGGATAAATTGCCAACCCCAAAAGACAGACCAAGCAGCAGTGTTATTATATAGCGGTGTTTTACAGGTGCGTTGAACAATATAAAAGGACGTTCCCATTAAAAGATTGACGACAAAGCCAAAAATGACGCCATTAGTATGCAATGGACGGAGACGACCAAATTGAAAGTATTCAGAATCGAGGTTAAGGGCAGGCCAATAAAGTTGCGCAGCTAAAATAACACCAATTAACATAGCTATGAACGCCCAACTAACACTCGCGATCATAAAGTACTTAACGATTTTATAATTATACTGAGTATCCATCGTCATAACCTTAGCAAGTAATGCCGTTTATTGTGATTGATGGCTGGTATCTGTTTTTACGGTACTAAAGTAATACGCGAGATCCTTCATATCTTGATCACTTAAATCTTTAGCATAACCCTGCATTAATATCGCTAAACCATCAACACGTTGATTCTGTTTGTATGCTTTAAGTGCAGCGACCAAATATTGCTGCTTTTGGCCTTGTAAGTTGGGATAGGTATCCGTTGCTGAAATACCATCGACACCATGGCATGTCATACAAACAAGGGCTTTTTGTTTCCCGATCTCAAATTGTTGTTTCGGTGTCATTTCATCGGCTGATGAAACGAGGGGAGTTACAACTAAAACCACAAACAAAAACCGCTTAATGGATAGGATTAAAGACATGCTCATCTCCCTTTTTATCTTATTTATAGAAGTCGTAATATAGACGCACATTTATAAAGATAGATTATTTTACATTTTCGCAACATCTGTTTTAAGAAAACATCAGAAATTAAAGGAATAAATCAAAATATTTTTCAGTTTATTCTAAAAGCAGTCATGTGATGTGGCTGTTTTTAATTATTTTTTGGTATTTCTTCAAATTGTTAATGATAACTATTTTCGTTACTGTTACTCAAACATTGAAAGGAGTAATCGTACGAATGCTTAATTGTCGACCATCAGTATGGATGTCCACGTATCAATTTATGTTCTGGTTCTCGTATGGGGTGTATTTACCCTTTAGAGGATTATGGTTAGAAAAATTAGGGATTTCAGATGCCGATATCGGGATGCTGATCGGTTTTGGACTTGCCGCTCGCTGTGTGATCAACTTTACATTAACACCTTTATTTCACAAGGTTGGGCATCTCATACCGTTCCTTCGTTGGTCAATGTTTTTAAGCTTGCTCGGCTTTATTGCGTTTATCTGGATAGGTACGATTACGCCAACATTTTGGGTACTTGCATTACTACTCGTGTTATTTAATTTAGCAATTGGTCCTGCGGTAGCGATTTCGGATGCGATATCAAATCACTATGCTCGAGATGATCGACTCGATTATGGCTACACTCGCTTATGGGGAGCGGTTGCATTAACGGTTGCGTCAGCTTGTATGGGATGGGTTGTTCAGAACTTTGGTGTCAGTTCTGTACCAATCATGGGAGCTATTGGCTTGGGTGCAACATTACTAGGTACGCTAATGAAGCCAGCAGTACCTATGGTATGCCACCATGATGAGCAAAAAAGAAAGAATATTTTCAAAGTCTTATGTTGTAAAGAGACACTATTATTTTTATTGGTCGCTTCTTTGTTAGAGGGAAGCCATGGTGGTTATTATTTCTTCAGTACCGTCTACTGGAAAGAACAGGGGCTAAACTCTGATACGATTGGTTATTTATGGAGCCTATCGACAATTTCTGTGATCGTTTTTTACTTAATTAGTCGTAAAGCGTTCGCTAATTGGAAAGTATCAACATTATTTAGACTTGCTGCAATTGCTGTTGTGGTGCGTTGGGGATTAACCGCAGCGACAAATGATATATATGTGCTTATATTCTGTCAGATTCTACATGGTATTACGTTCTCTGGTACGATTTTATCTTCGGTTCGTTATGTGGAAGAAAATCGAAAACATAATTATGTTTCTTTACAGTCATTATACCATGCCATTCCTGCAGGTTTTGTATTAGCGCTTGTATCTGTATTTTGCGGATGGTTAATGCATCATTCTGAAATAAATATGTTCTGGTTTATGGCTGCGATGGGTATACCTTGTATTTTCTTAAAAGTAAAAGACACTGTGCCAAATAGAAAAGAAGAGCAACAAACAGTGAGAAATAAAATATTTGCTTCAGCTTAACCTTTAAAAATAAAAAAGCCGATAAGTGTATTATCGGCTTTTTAATCGGTGAAAGATGAAATTTAATTCGCCACTTCAAACGCCAAGGCTTTTTTCTCTATTAGTCTAAACGCAATAGAAAGCAGGGCATTAACGGTAAGATACATAGCACCAGCAATGGCAAACACAGTTAACGTATCGTAGGTTTGAGCATTAATACGTTGAGCGTAACCCATGATATCCATAATAGTAATAGTGCTGGCAAGCGATGTACCTTTAAACACTAAAATTACTTCATTAGAGTAAGCCGGTACAGAACGACGGATGGCAAAAGGTAACAAGGTATGTAATGTCGTTTTGGTCTCCATGCCTAACGCACGACATGCTTGCCATTGACCTTTAGGAATTGCATCAAACGCCCCTTTAAACAGTTGAGTACTGTAAGCGGCAGTATTTAATGCTAGTGCCAACATCGCACAGAACCACGGTTGGCTGAGCCATTGCCATACAAAGCTTTCACGAATACCTTCAAATTGCCCCGGTCCGTAGTAAATCAAAAAGATTTGAACTAATAAAGGTGTACCCGTAAATAGGGTAATGATGCCACGGCTTAACCAATGCAAAACAGGGGTTCTTAAAATCAATGTCATCGTCATTAAGAGAGCGAGAGTACAGCCAACTAATAACGATGCAACGGTCAATTGTAAGCTGGTGGCAAGGCCATCCATTAATTGCCAGAAGTGTTGTTCATTCATGCCATCGCTCCTTCAACAACCGTTTTTTTGTCGTTGCTTGAACCTTCTTGAGCGCTATATTTCGCATCAATCCGTTTAATAATTTGTTGTGTAATTAGAGTGATAACTAAATACACTGCCGCAGCTGTTGCATACCAAGTAAAACTTTCATGCGTTGCTGCAGAGCTTAACTGTGCTTGTTTTAGAAGATCCGTCACACCGATGAGCGATACTAAGGCGGTATCTTTTAATAACACCAACCATTGGTTAGTTAACCCTGGTAATGCATGACGGATCGCTTGGGGAATAATAATAGCGACAAATGTTCTTGCTTTGCTGATCCCAAGCGCACTGGCTGCTTCTCTTTGTCCTTTAGGCACAGCTTTAATGGCACCACGGATAGTTTGCGCTGCATAAGAGGCAAAAATCAGTGAAAGCGCAATAACACCTGAAAGAAAAGGGCTGATCTCGATATAATCACCCGTGATGTAAAATAAAATCTGGCCTGAACCAAAAAAGATGAATAAAACAATCAGTAGTTCAGGTAAGCCTCGTAATACTGTCACTAAGGCTGTCGTTGGCCATGCCACGAAGCGAAATCGAGACATCTCACCGCCAGCAAACAACATAGCCAGCACCAATCCAACCGCTAAACTGGTAAAAGCGAGCTGGATTGTCATCCAGCTAGCTTCTAACAGGGAAAGAGAATATCCCGATAACATCATAATTTACTTACCAAAGTACTTATCAAAAATAACTTGATACTGGCCATCTTGCTTAATTTTAGCGAGTGCCGTATTCAACTGTGTAACCAATTCTTGGTTGCCTTTGTTTACTGCGATACCAAAACCGTTACCGAAGTATTTAGGGTTTGTCACAGGCTTACCTACATACGCAAGGTTATCGTCTTTTTTCAACCATTCAGCGATAACAGCAGTATCACCAAATACCGAATCAATACGGCCATTTTTCATATCAATAAAGGCATCTTGGTAACTGGTGTAAGGAACCGCAGTTACACCTGACATTTGATCGGTTAAATAGCTCTGGTGAGTCGAACCATTTTGTACCCCAACACGCTTACCATTAAGGGCGGCAACATCAGCGACTTTACCTTTGATTGAAATAAAGCCAGCAGCGTTATCGTAATAAGGTTGAGTAAAGCTGACTTGCTGTTGACGCGCTTCAGTAATGTCCATTGCTGAAATAGCTGCATCGTATCGTTTGAATTTAAGAGCTGGAATTAAGCTATCGAAAGATTGGTTATGAAAAGTACAGGTAGCATCCATCTCTTTACATAGGGCTTTAGCAATATCAACGTCAAAGCCTTGGATTTGATTATTCTCATCCATGTACTCAAAAGGGGCATAGGTTGCTTCCATCGCAAACTTAATGTCTTGCGCCATAGCTTGAGAAGAAACCAGACCGATAATGCTAGCTAATAAAATTTTGTTCATCGCGATACTCCATGCGTCTATTACGAACGAATATAGAGGGGATATAATTCGTTAATGTTTTAAGTAGTCAGCAAATTGTGAGGTTTTAGGGTGACTAAACGCCTCGTTACTGCCGTGTTCAATAATTTTGCCGTTTTCCATGTAAAGCACATGACTGGCGATTTTTTTTGCAAAATCCACTTCGTGGGTAACCACAACTTGGGTAATGCCTGTGCCGCTTAATGTTTTGATGATTTGTACAATTTGGCTTGTGATCTCAGGATCAAGCGCCGCAGTAGGCTCATCAAATAACAACACTTCAGGCTTCATCATCAACGCACGTGCAATTGCAACACGCTGTTGTTGGCCGCCAGACAGTTGCAAAGGCCATGCATCGGCTTTATCTGCTAACTGTAATTTTGATAAATGCTCTAACGCTTCTTTTTTCGCTTGAGCTTTATCGATACCGAGCACTTTTACTGGTGCTTCTATTAAATTTTCCAACACAGTTTTGTGGGGCCACAAATTGTATTGTTGGAATACCATGCCAACTTTACGACGCAGTTTTAAACCATCTTTTTCAACGATTGTTTTTTTAAAATCAAAATAATTTTCTGCAATACTCAGCTCGCCAGCAGAAGCATCTTCCAATAGGTTTAATACCCGTAGTAAAGAGCTTTTACCTGCACCGCTTGGGCCAAGTAAAACCAGCGTTTCACCTTTATTACATTCGAAGGTTACATCGTGTAAAACCTGATGCTTACCATAGAATTTATTAATGTTCCTTACTTGAATGCCCATGCGCTTATTCTGCATTTGTTCTCACTTGTGGTTTATATTACTTAAGTTGGAATTCTATGCAATAAAAAATTGAAAATAATTTAATTTGTTAATTTATTGTTTAATTCTTAGTCTTTTGTTGGTTTTATATTCTAATTAAAACCAAGGGTTAACGTTTAAATGTAGCTGGCGAAAATTGATGTAATAGCATGTTAACAATTGACTAAATGGTGTGTTTTTTAAGAAGAACCCCACTTGGATAATTATTCAGATTGTGGTTGTGTAATTATGGGTGGCGAAAATGAGAATATAGTAAGAGAAAGAACGGGATTTACTGAGATGTATTAAAGAGAGTAAAACGATGTGTTGAAAGCGACATCGTGGCGGTGTTGATCAATTGTTTTACAATAAGCTTAGTTAGAATAAACACCATTGATATTTACGTACGAGTAGCATCTAGATAACCCATTATTGTTATGTTATAACGTTTCATTAATGTTTGATTTACTGCGTGAGTAGTGACTGAACTATTCCCTGTACGACTTTGCTGTAAGGGGGGAATTAAAAGTTGCGAGTGATTGCGCGAATAGTGAAGAGAAAAAGAGATGCTAAGAAGAAACCCTACAGGGCATATGCCAACAATATCTGAAACTGCGTTTATTGATCCTACTGCGATTATTTGTGGCAAAGTGATTGTAGAAGATAACGTATTCATTGGGCCTTATGCCGTAATACGTGCTGATGAAGTAAATGAGCAGGGCGAAATGGATGCAATTGTGATCAAACGCGATACCAATATTCAAGATGGTGTGGTTATTCACTCAAAAGCGGGGGCTGCAGTCACTATTGGTGAGCGTTCTTCTATTGCTCACCGTTCAATTATTCATGGGCCGTGTGAGGTAAGTGATGATGTGTTTATTGGTTTCAACTCTGTGGTATTTAATGCCGTTATTGGTGAAGGGTGTGTGATCCGTCATAACTGCGTTGTCGATGGATTAGATCTGCCTGAAAATTTTCATGTCCCGCCAATGACGAATATTGGTACAGGTTTTGACTTAAATAGTATTTCGAAAATCCCACCTGAATATTCCGCTTTTTCTGAATCGGTTGTATCTGCTAACCACGAACTGGTTCAGGGATACAGGAGGATTGCTAATGAGCTTTAAGATATCATCGCCAATTTTAGCGGTACCAACCAACATTATTACTGGGTTTCTTGGCGTCGGGAAAACTTCAGCCATTCTTCACTTAATGAAAAGTAAACCTGATAACGAGCGTTGGGCTGTGCTGGTGAATGAATTTGGTGAAATTGGTGTCGATGGTAGTTTACTGCAAGGTCAAGGCGGTAACGAGCAACAAATATTTATCCGCGAAGTACCTGGTGGCTGTATGTGCTGTACCGCTGGATTACCAATGCAAATTGCGCTTAATCAACTACTTTCAGAAGCAAAACCGGATCGTTTGATCATCGAACCCACAGGGCTTGGTCATCCTAAAGAAGTGATGCAAGTGCTTTCTACTGAATACTATCGCGATGTCTTATCGTTACAGAAAAATATCACATTAGTGGATGCAAGGAAGTTATCCGATCCTCGCTATACC
Organism: Photobacterium sp. GB-72; assembly: GCF_003026095.1. Classification (NCBI taxonomy): domain Bacteria; kingdom Pseudomonadati; phylum Pseudomonadota; class Gammaproteobacteria; order Vibrionales; family Vibrionaceae; genus Photobacterium; species Photobacterium sp. GB-72. Next base: position 51,646 of record NZ_PYNV01000009.1, read on the forward strand.
TCACATGATACCTTTAGGCAACAGATTGCAATTGCCGATACGGTGGTAGGAAACAAGACCGATCTTTATCAAACAGAAGATAAAGAAAAGTTGAAAGCTTTTGTCGCGCAAGTTGCGAGCCTAAAAACTAAAGTGATTTTTGCTAAACATGGTGTGATCCCATCTAATGAGTTTGATGGTGAGACCCGTATAGAAGTATTACCGACGTCTTATCTTCATCGTGATAGGCAGACAAGTGTATCTGAAGAAGCACTATCAGAAGAGCTGATACCTGAAAGTGGCATGATAAAAGCTACTAACCAAGGTGAAGGTTTCAAAAGTATTGGCTGGCGTTTTGCATCTGAAAAAGTCTTTGATCGTCAATCATTACATCAGCTCTTTCAAACATTGAATGTTGAGCGAATGAAGGCCGTGTTTATTACTTCTGATGGGATCTTTGGTTATAACAAAACGGCAGATGGAATCACACAGGTTGAGCTTGATGAGTGTGCTGAAAGCCGTGTCGAAATTATCGCAGATACATTAGATGATGAATTGGAAGGCAAGCTTTTAGATTGTTTGATTGTTAATAACATGAGTGAAATAACATGAACAACACTGAAATTAGAATGCTAACTGAAGAACAAATATTGCAAGAGCCTGAAGATAATTACATGAATGATTATCAATTGGCGTTTTTTAAACAAAGATTGATTGCTCTCTATGAGTCGACATCTCATCACATTCAATCTGCGAGAGAGGAAATGGGGCACACGGCAGATGCGAGTGATTTAAGTGATGTCAGTGATCGCGCAACGTTAGAAGAGCAATCAGGCATTGCTTTAAGAATTGTTGAACGAGAACAAAAACTTTTGCCCAAAATCAAATTGGCGTTAGAGCGAATTCGTTTAGGTAGCTACGGTTATTGCTTAGAGTCCGGTGAGCCAATAGGTATTCCTCGGTTACTGATAAGACCGACTGCAGAGTACAGTGCTGACGTAAAATCGCTGATGGAAATGAAAGAAATTCAATACAAAGATTGATCCTATTTTCAATTATCATTAGGTAGGCCTATATGAATACGGCGATCATTCCGCAAAGTTCAAGAATGACATCACTGCATTATTGTTTTGCAAACAACCTTTAACCTTATCGTATGTTGAAGGGTATATTACTGCTCTTAGCTCTTCTAAAGATTACATGACGAAAAATTCGTTCAATTGTATGGCGAATCACAAAGGCAAAAAGCATTGCAATGGTTTGAGCTAGCAAAAAAGCGCTAAAGTGAATCAAAGATGTTTCGAGAATGTAGGCTCTACCTAAGACGCTAGGTGTTGATAAGACATAAAAAAAGACCACATAACGTATATGTGGTCTTTTTTCATTATGCTTTAGCTATTAGCATAACGAAATAGCGATTTTATTTTCACACCATTTGTAGACAGGATCTGTTGTCTGCGTTTGGCAATTTTGGCAATGTTTCCCGCAAGCTAAAGAAGGCGATGAATCACATTTCTCAACTTTCCCACGTAAAATTAATTCATCTAATAATGCACTTAACCATCTTGGCTCACACTTCAAATGCTTTGTAAGCTGGCTAAAGGAAATGATTTTTGCATCACGTACCGTATTTCTTACTGTAATTAGCGATATCATTAATGGCATCCTCCGCAGTTATGTGTCGCAGGTGTGTCTGGTATCGACATTTGCCAATCGACTTTATTGCATAAGCGCTTAATCCCTATAATAAATACAGTGACGATACTCAAAGCAAAAAATAACCAGAGCAGACTTTCTAATGGATGTGCTTTGAAAGTCGCGGTTTGATAGAAGGCGATTGAAAGCGCGTAGGCGACAACCACTCCCCATGCTGTCGATAACCAAGCCCAATTTCGACCAATTTCTTTGGCGATAACACCAATAGTAGAGACGCAAGGCACGTAAAGTAAAACAAAGATTAAGTATGCATAGGCACCCGCCATTGAACCAAATTCTTGGTGCATTTGCCCCATTGCGGTTGTTCCCATTGAGCCATCAGCCTCACTGGCTTTTATCGGATTTTTAAGTGTTGATAAAGAAAAACTATTGGCAACACCATCAATAGTATCTTGCCATGCCACTTTTAACTCAGGCAGTAGGTGGAAAGATTGCCCATCATCTGCAGCTTGATTGTTACTTAACTCTGCGGTGTATAGGGTATTTAAAGTGCCGACAACCACTTCTTTTGCTAAAAATCCTGTTAATAATCCCACACTGGCTGGCCAATTTTTCTCATTAACACCAAGGGGAGACAATACAGGTGTTACCCAACGACCAATTTCTGATAGGGCTGAATTCTGTTGGTTATTACTTTCAATAACTTGTCCTTCAAAATTGACACTATTCAACGCCATTACTAGCACACAAATCGGAATGATGATCTTACACGCTTTGACTAAAAATCCACGTAAGCGACTCCAGCTATGGATAAGCGTCGTTTTAGCGCTTGGGAGGTGGTAGGTTGGTAATTCCATTATGTAAGGTGATGCTTCACCCGTTAATAAGGTTTTCTTCAGCACAAAACCAGTAATAACGGCGACAAAAATACCAAGCAAGTAGAGAGAAAAGACGACAAAGCTTCCCATACCATGGAAGAAAGCTGCTGAGAAAACGCCGAAAATTGCTAACCTTGCGCCACAAGACATAAAGGGTGTCATCATAGACGTTAAGATACGATCTCTTGGTGTATCGAGGGTACGTGACGCCATAATGGAAGGTATGTTGCAACCAAACCCTACAATAAGCGGAACAAAGGATTTTCCTGGTAATCCAATCGTAGACATAAAGCGATCAATAACAAACGCTGCTCGCGCCATATAACCACTATCTTCTAATATTGATAGATAAAGGAACATCAAACCAATTTGAGGAATAAAGGGCATAACGGTATTTATACCGCCACCCAGCCCTTGTGATAAAATTGCAGTTAGCCAACTAGGAAAACCGAGTGATGAACATAACCATGCGGTGCCATTAATGAATATTGCTGCAGAGCCTTCATCAAAAATAGGTTGAAGCCCTCCACCAATATTTATTGATAGCCAAAACATTAAATACATCACGATGAGGAAAATCGGGATCCCCAGATAACGGTTAAGTACAATCTTATCGATCCATTGAGTCAGATTATGCTGTCCTGCATGGTAACTTGAGATGCAATGATGAATGATCTCGGCGACAGTTTGGTAGCGCGCATCAGCAATTAATAAGTCAATATTTTCATTATGTGTGTTTGAAAAATCGGCTTGTAATTGAGAGACAAAAGAGGCGATATCTGTACCGTTTATATATTTTTGGGCTGATGAATCTGATTCAAGTAAGCGTATAGCAAGCCATTTCTTTCTATTATTAACAATTATTTGATCATCGAATACGTCAGAAAGCTGAGAAATGGTTTGGTCTAATTCAATAGGAAATTGAGTAAATAGACGAGGCAGTGATTTTGTTTGTAAATGTTTTTCAATCGAGCCTTTTAAATCATCGAGTCCTTTAGATTTATTTGCAACTAATGAAACAACAGGGCAACCAAGTTCAGATTCTAACTTTTCCGCATCGATATTTATATTTTTTTGTTTAGCAATATCTAACATGTTAAGTACAACAATGCATGGAATTTTCATTTCAAGCAGTTGTAATGTTAAATATAAATTTCGCTCAATATTGGCCGCGTCGACAATATTAACGACAAGATCAGCCTCATCAGAAAGAATATATTCACAAGCGATGCGCTCATCGAGTGAACCTTGTTCATCGGATGAAGACATAGAATAAATACCAGGCAAATCTACAATATTTATATTCTTATTATGGTAAGAGTAGTTTCCTTCTTTTTTATCTACAGTAACTCCAGCCCAGTTGCCTGTGCGTTGTCTTGCGCCAGTTAAGGCATTAAACAGAGTCGTTTTACCACAGTTAGGGTTACCTAATAAGGCAATAGTATTTGCCATTATTTATTTCTCCAACCAATTACTAATAGATAAAATAATTAACAAGCGAAAATGATATCGCTTATCAATTGCACTTATAAAAAGAATACTTATTTCAGTCAATAATTTTTTTTACTAAGGAAAATAAAAAGATGAATAAAATGTAATTTTTCATTCTAGTCAATGGCTTGGATGATATGTTTTTTATGAATAATTAATGTTCAAAATTGGAGAAAGTTATATTAAGCCTATATGTTAGCACTATTTTACTTTTGAATTTAAATAATAGAGTTTTTACTTAAATATTGAATTATATAGATGAATATTGAAATAATTAAACTTACCTTGCTAATTCTCTAATTTTAGCTGTAGTAAAAGTATTTCTTAGTAAGGATATAAAAATAGTTGATATTTATTATCACAATTAATAATGCGACATAGATATTATTTACTACGTTAAAGTAGGTTGCTGGTGAAGAAAAAATTTTTCTACACAGTAAAAGGAAAGTATCGAGGTAAAATTAGAACGTTAGGAAATAAACCTTTTTAGTATGAAGGTTAGTCAAGTTGGTAAGTTTAAAGAGCTGAAAGGAAGAGATTCACGTTTAACTGTATATTAAATTAATGGTAAGTGCTGTAAGAATAGGGCGCATTAATAACCCTATAAAACGTGTTTAACGCTGTTTGTATTGTGTCGGACAGTAACCACGACTGACATATGGTGAGCGCAATTTTAAGTGTTTGGTTTTTCTTCCTGATACGCGCTGTCGCCATAGTTTAAAGCTACTTGGCTTAAGGTGTTGGCGCATTAGCTTGATCACACCTTGTTCATCCAGACCATATTGTATTGCAATCGCTTCAAACGGGGTTCTATCTTCCCAAGCCATCTCGATGATACGTGATAGTGACTCTTGTCTGCTTGTCATCAATTACTCTCCATTTACACATTAAAGCTAATACGTAATTGATTAATATAAAGTTTAATTTTTTGGTATTAATTAAGGTGATTTGAAAGCGAGATGTGAGGTATGAAAATAGGGGCTAATGATTAGCTCCCTATTAAGTGGATTTATTCATTAACTAAATTGTGTATAGAGTAAATAACAAGCGGTGAGAATTAATAAACAGCCCATAAAAAGATTGAATACTTTTAGTCTCAGTTCGTTATTAAGGAAGAGAGTGACCTTGCTGCCTAAGAGAGACCAAGAAAATAATGATAGATAACAAACGATAAAGTAAATAAATACAAAACTTAAAAAGATGTGATTGTTATTGGCTTCTGAAAACATTGACACACCAGCAACACATGCAATCCAAGCTTTAGGGTTTAACCATTGTAATAAGCACCCTTGGATGAAAGTGGGTTGTTTTTGCTTTTTTATATCTAACTCAGGCTTTGATGACGCAATAAGATAGCCCATATAAATAATAAATAGTGAACCTGCGACTTCTAGATAACTTAAAAAGTTTGGATATAAATCAATAACTTTACTGAACCCTAAGCCAATAAATAACAATAATGAAACTAAACCAATAGTTGCACCTGAAACGAAAGGTGTTGTTTTACGGACACCGTAAGAAGCCCCTGAAGATACAATGATCATATTAACAGGGCCGGGTGAAATAGACATTGCGAGTGCGAATGAAAACATTGCCATAAATAGTGACATTATTTTCCTTTATTAGTCATAAATCGTGATTGTTGAGACAAGCCATACGAGGTGACTTTTAATGTTGGTAGATATGTTACAGGTCGTTTTTGTCTGAAAAACGAGTAAAGCGTATTAATGATACTCTATTAATACGCTAACTATCTTGTAATAGAAGTGTAAACATATCTAAAGAGGATGGCAGGGCAGTAGAATAGACAAAAAACAAAAAGGGGGGGGGCTGATAATTCAGCTCCCCCTTTTTGTTAAACCAGTATGTAGATTGGTTAAAGCATATTATGCAGTTTGTCGTTCGCCACTTTGTTCGTCTTTACGGTTTTGAACCACTAGGACAAAACTAGCGATTGTAGTAAAGCTGGTAATGAACATGCCTGTTAAATAAGCTACCAAGGAATGCTTCAGAACACGCTGAAAAATTACCATGTTACCCAGAACTTTTATAGCGTAGGATTTGGCTCCATTCTTTACGTAGTGAGCGTTACGCTTTTTTGCTCTTTATATAATGCTGTATTTGATTAAGAAATCGCATTATAGAGCAACTACTCAGGTGCATATTTATTTATCATCACACAACAAGTAATCAAGAATGATAAGATCAAAGTGATTTGCCACAAACCATCTTCATAAAATGACATCTCGTTGTCTGACCAAACTCGCAAGCCGATATTGAACAATTCACCTTTTATGCTGAGCACTAACACCGTAGCGAGAAAATATTTCGCAAAGTCTTTCGTTAATATTTTGATGTAAGAGAGGTACGTATCTAGCATTGGAAATACCTTAGTTGCTCAATAGATTGACGCTTGAATGAATGTCACATCACTTTACTAATGTTAAATCTAATACCAAGCAATTATTGGCTAGTTAAAATCTGCCTTTGTAGACGCTTTTATTCTGATATTTCATTTCAAGCTCTGTATTTTGCGAGTGGCTTCATGTCTAGCTGAGGTGGACGAGCACGTTGAATAGACTGGAAACAAAAAAGGGGGAGCTGATAATTCAGCTCCCCCCTTTTGTTGTTTAACCAGTATCTCAGTATGTTTAAACGTACTATATCGCCTGTAATGTATTATTATTTCAAAATTGTCATATTTTCTAATTTATATGCTCTATTTTTAGGATAATCTTCAATACAATTCCCCGAGCCATTAACCCAAACTTTTTTATTAGACATCTGTGCTGCTAATAACATAGTTAATAACGCTCTATTATAATCGGTATCTGGTTTAAAAAAGTATCTATTGCCACAATTAGAGTTGTTATCACTAACTTGAAGAATTATCTCGCCATGATTTGCAAATAGTTGAACGGTACCACTTGCATCTTTACTTGCAGCAAAAGTGTTTGAGGATAAAAATAATAAAAAAATAATCTTTTTCATGTTTAAATACCTAAGTCATTATAATAAAACAATATACCCTATATGACAATAGCCTGAATCAGCATTGTTTTTCTTTCGTGTATATAACTGAATTTTTTTATCTGCCATTTTTGCAGCAAGTATAACACTAACAAATGTATGGTAATTAGAGTCAGATTCTTGAAGGTAAGCCCAAGTATGCTGATTTCCACATAATGGTGGTTTACCTATTAAAGAAACTCTAAACCCATAATTTTCACCAGGTGCTACATCTATATTAGCGATAGAACCTACAACTGAACCAGACCAAGTATTTGCAAAGGTAATAGAAGAGAAACAAATAAAAAATATTTCATTTCAGGCCCATATAAAAATTAAAAATTAAAAATTAATTATAATAAATTAAAAGTAAAAAAGTGTGATTAAAGTCTAAATAACAAATTAACAAAGAGAATTATAAAAACTAATTAGGTAATATGTTTATTCATTTAACACGGTGTATAAACATGCATTTTAAAATAACCATTACAGTTTTATTGCTATTTTTCAGCTTAAATACACATGCTCGCAAAGATTGCCCTGTAGCTATTGTGGATAATATTCAAATTGAGAATGCTTCAGTTCTTTATCTTCAAAGTGGAGTATGGAGAAAGTTGGGTGTATTAACAGATGTTGGAACAAAGGAAAGGTTTTCAGCATTATTAGCAGCACATATGTCAGGTAAAAAAGTTATGGTTGCTTATGAAAATAACAATTTCAATTGTAACAAAACTGATTACTCAACAAATGCTTTTATAGTAAGAACTTACAAGGACTAGTATGAGAATCACTAAATATATCTATATTGCCCTATTGATCATATTTTCTTCTTCAAGTTATTCGGCGTCTACAGGAGCAACAGGCTGGCGAGAAATTAGTGAAATCGGATGTCACTTAGGTGTGATGGTACATGTTATGTAACACTAGATATCCCTGTTGGTCCAAGTAACTGTCATAGTAGTTCCATACGTTGGAATAAAGATCATTCGGACTCGGGTAAAGAAACGTTAAGTTTATTGATTGCTGCATCAGCTGCTGGAAAAAGGGTAAATTTTTATGTCTCTGGAACTGTTATGGCCATTTTCCCACGTTTTCATACATGTCTGTCAAGATGAAATAAACCATGAGAATAATACTATTAATTTTAAGCTTATTTACGCCTTTCAGTTTTGCTGGTGAGCAAACGGGAAAAATTGGATTATTTTATGCGAGAGCTTCTGATAATTTACACTTGATTTTCTTAGAAGGAAATCATGCAACAAATAAACCTGCTTGTGCGAAATACTCTTATTGGTTAATAAAAGATGAACATAGTACTTCAGGTAAAAGTCAATTTAGTCAAATATTAGCAGCGAAATTGGCAAATAAAACGGTCACTATCACAGGATTAAATACCTGCAGTCGTTGGGCTGATGGCGAAGATATTAATTATATCGTTATTTTAGATTAAAACTTCAGATAGGTTATTTATGCGTATATCAAGATTTTTAGTCATAGTTGGTACTTTATTTTTTACTACATTTACTCAGGCTGGTTATGATGCGAATATGTCAGAAAAAGTGATAAGTGTAATGACTTATAGTAGCGGCTCTGTGTTATTTAGATTAGAAAATCAGCCACAATCTCATCCACAATGTAAAACGGATTTTTTTACGATACCTGCAAGTACAAAAGATAGTATCACGAATAGATTCTTGTCTCGTTTATTGGCAGCTTACAGTACAAAAGAAAAAATCAATATAGGTTTTGATAGTAAAGGTGATTGTGCTGAAGGCAGAATTCGCGTTCATCGCATAGGATAAATAAAAATTATGTCTAATTTAAATAAAATTATCTTATTTTTTTTCATAAGTTTTTCAACATTCTCATTTTCTAAAGAATGCAAAGTTTCTGACGCAATGGTAACTCAAGTTCATCAATATAAAGATGGTACTATTTTTATTAATGTTGATAAAATTAATAATTGTGGTTGCCCACAGCAATATAGAATGGCATTCCATAAACTTGAAGATGAAAAGTTTTTTATATCTGCAGCCTTAACAGCATTAACTACAGGAAAAAAAGTATCGTTAGTAGGTGATGATGGTGACGGTAATTGTCCTGTACACGGTAATACTGCAAAACTCAAAAGTTTCTATATAAATAATAATTGATATTATGAATAAATATTTTAAGTTACTGTTATTTTTTGTGCTCGCTTTCATATGTATTTTTCTTTTTTTATTTCTAACTGACGAACCCAATAAAAAAGAAAGTGAAAGCATTTTTTTTCCTGATCACACAAAAAAAGAATTAGGCTTTGAAGCTGAATACCCTGCGCCAATGAAACAATTACAGCAGGTGCTAACACATTCTTATATCAAAGAACCGACAGATGAGCCTTTAGAGATAAATGTTGGCTTAGAAAAGCTAAGTTATGAAAGTGATAGTCAGTCCGAAGACGTTGAATTAATTAGATTGCAGCGTGAAATAAACAAGTTAAGAGAGATGGTGGCTAAGGATTAAAATGAAAAAAATAATAAATGGATTTTTACTCTCATTACCTTTGTTTTGCGGTTATGTAAAAGCAGACGCACCTTATCTTGAGGGTGATTTTCATGTTTCAGGTGGTCAGGCTAATTATGAGCTTCCCCTTGATTTACCGAAAGGTAGAGCGGGTCATACTCCCTCGCTAGCGATTGGATATAATAGCAATGGGACGAATCAAGAGCTTGGATTAGGGTGGTGGTTGAAAGGAAAAAGCACAATTACAAGGTGTGCACGTACATTGTCAACGGATGGACAGTGGGGAGGTGTAAAATTTGATAGTAATGATAGATATTGTGTTAATGGAAAACGACTCATTGCTATAACTGGTAAAGATGGTGAGCATCTTACAGAATATCGTACTGAAATTGATGATGGTAATAAATACGTATCCTTTAATAAAAAAGGGAGTGGTCCCGAATATTTTAAAGCTTGGACACCGTCAGGTATCGAGCATACATTCGGTGGTACTGCTGACTCTAGATTATCATTATCCAATAATATATTAAGATGGGAAATTAGTAATAAGAAAGATAACTCAAATAACCAAATAGAGTATAAATATATTACTGATAATAATGTAATATATTTATCTTCAATTAGTTATTCTGGAGGTAGGGCGAATTTTAATTATTCAGATAGAAGTGATTATTATAAAAAATACTTTCTTGGTCATAAAGTATTAAGGAAGAAAAGATTAAATGATGTAAAAATATATAACGCATATAATCAGGAAGTCAGTAAGTATACCTTGAATTATAAATATGCAGATACTTCTGGTATATCTCTTGTTACGAAAATTTCTAGCACTATTTCTGGTCATGAATTAAAACCTATCGATATTAAATGGGATTATCAGGTACAGCACCCTGGTTCACCGGCAAAAAATATTTTAAATGTAACCAATCCGATCTTATACGACAAAGAACGGGATGGTGTTTTTGATGTTGTTTCAAAATCAAATAATCATGCTTTAGGAATTTGGAATAGTACTGGTTTAAAAGAAATAAAAGCTTGTAATTCTAATACAGGATGTAATGTTGCTGATGATAACGGCGATGGAATTAACAACCTATCTAAATTAAAAAGACATGATACAAATGGTGATGGAAAGACTGATAGTTCTGGTGATGGGGATGTATTAGATATTAATAATGATGGATTATTAGATTCGTTTATATTTCGTTCTGATAGCCAAAAAGGAAGGTTTAGTGGTTCTAACGATAAAGATTGGTCTTATGATTATTCTTCTTTGTATGTGAAATTTAATAATAAAGAAAAATTTGGATTGCTAAGTTATTGTACATACATAAGAATGAGATGTCCTTCCCAAACTGCTGACTATAGATACCGAACGGGGAAGATAAGAAATGTAAAATTTATCGATCTTAATAATGATGGTTATAAGGATATTTTATATCAATCAGGTAATTATTATATTCTTTTGAATAATGGAAAGGACTATGAGGCACCTGTTGAACTTAATAATACTTCTAATTATATCTCTCAAGTTATTGATGTTAACAATGATGGACTTAAAGAAATTATCTTAAAAGATAAGCATGATAATAATCATCAAATAGTTTATCTTGATTCTGATGTTAATAAAGTAAAAGCCATCAAAAACTACAATGGTAATGCTTATTACGTTGATACAAACTCAGATAATATTATTGAGAAATTGACAGTCGATGGAAATAAATATTCATCGAAAATAAGATTTACACCAAGTTTATATAATGTTAGTTCAATAGAGTCATACTCTGATTTAGTAGAGTTGAGTTATACTGCGATATCAAACAAAATCTATCATAAACAAAAAAATTATTTTGATTTTCCTGTTCTGAACAGCACGCCTTCATTAATTGTTGTCGAAAATGTATACAGTAGAAAAAAAGGAAGAACCCATTATGATTATGTTGGTGCAAAATCACATGCTAACGGCGGGGGATTTTTAGGCTTTGAATCAATAACCTCAAAGTACTACTCCGGATCAGGTGTAATAACAGAGATATACTCTAAATACGAGCAGTATCGAAATGTTGGCGGGCTAATAAAAAAATTACCTACTGGAAAGCTGATTTATCAAAGTGAAAAAAGAAACAATAAATTAATCCGTGAAGAGTGGAATAAATATACACATAGACCTAAGTATGGCTATGGTGGTAAGTATTCATACCAAATATTACAGACTGAAAATAAAGTTCAAGTTAAAGATGAACTTGGCAAAGATTTAGGCTTAACTCAAAAAAAATATACTCACAATTCATTAGGTCGAGTAACAAAAACAGTAACGACAAAGTCCTTATCTGGTCAGACAAAGTTTACTCAAACTGATGAAACTAGCTACGTATCATCGGGAACGCCGTCTTATAAAGTTATTAATCAAGCGCAAAATACTAGCTCAAGTAATATTGCGCGAAATCTAGCTAACTTTGAACATCTAGATGTTTGGTGTGGAAATGACAATAAACAATACATTAAACCACGTAATAAATTCGTACATATTCATGGTGACGTTGTAACTCCAATTTTGATTGGAAATTACCCCTATTTTTATCGGTTAGATGTAGCCAGCACTTCATCGAATATAACCGGTAATATACATATAAATAAGACAAATTATACAGCCGTAAGCGAATCTCACTTTAAATCAAAATCGCCCAAACTGTGTGGTGAGTACTATATTTATGATCATAATGGTGATGGCTTACAAGATATTGTTTCACATAAAGGATCACTGGTTACACTGATTTCAGAGTCAGGTAGGGAATTTTGGAAAACGGGTGCTATTAAGCAACGTGTGACAACCGTTTCTTTTAACGGGTTGACACAAAAGTCCATCGGTTCTATGTCGTACGATAACCGTGGAATGTTATTATCACAAACAACTCAATCGAGTGATTATGGCAGTAGTTCGATAGGCGCAAAGTCACTTGTACAACAATTCCAATATGATGGTTATGGCAATGTTATCTCTGAATCAACAGGGGGAACGCAAACGGGTTCAAGAACAGTTCGCACCACTTTTGATAGTAAAGGGTTATTTCCTCGTTCTTCATCAAACTCCCTAGGTCATACAACACTTTATGAATATGATCAGCGTTTTGGACTTGTTTCAAAGGTCACCGATCCTAATAATCGTGTAACTAACTACGCTTATGATTCTTATGGGCGTTTACAGCAAACTTCGTTGCCTGGAAGAAACAATTGGATCAAATATTCATACAAATTGGGATCAAATTGTGAGACTAAAGCGAGCAAAGCTATTTCATGTATCGTAACTGAAAGAAATGGTCATGGAAAAACGTTCACACAGTTCGATAGAAGCGGCCGAGAAGTTCGCAATATCCATCAATCATTTGATGGACGCTGGGTATATGTAGACCAACATTGGGATAATCTTGGGCGAAAATTGCGTCATAGCCGAGCAAGCTTCGAAAAGCCCGATGATTTCATGTCAAATGTTCCTCATAGCCAATTTAGCTATGATTCTTTGGATCGTGAAACTTATAGCAAAATACCTTCAGATTCTGGGAGTGGGTGGCAAGAGAGCAGAGTAAGCTATAAAGGCCTTGAAGAAACCTATACAGAGTCAAAAGCGGGGGGAACATACACAAAAACCATCACCAAAAATTTACTAGGCCATGTAGTAAGAATTGATGAGCCATTAGGCGCCTCACAAACTTACACTTACTACCCAGATGGTAAGTTAAAAACAACTACGGATTCGTCCAACAATACGACGACTATTCAATACGATAACCTTGGCTACCGCAAGTTATTGATCGATCCAGATTTAGGTACGTTACATTACGACTATAACACCTTTGGTGAGTTGGTATATAAGCGTGATGCAAACGGTAAAACGACACGTATCACCTATGATCAATTAGGTCGTAAAATACGTGAAGATGTCTCTGGTATCGTATCAACATGGGAATATGACGGACGAGGAAAGGGGCTTCTCCATCGACAAAAAAGCTCAGGAAATATAAAAAATTTCTTCTATCGCAATGGCTTGCTTGTAGAAGAAAAAATGGAAGCTAAAGGGCAAACACTGGTTCAGCGTTATGAATACGATGATTTTGAGCGTATTGCGCAAGAAATTCGTCCGAATAACCTCGTCTTGCAATATGTTTACAATGAGTTTGGTTACCATAGTGCAGTAAGAAGCCCTAAATCAGCGGCTGACAGTATTTTTACCAGTTTAAGCTTCCAACAAGACGTTCGGGCTCTTATCAATGATGCTTCGTCGCAGGCACAAAAGTACCTGAATTTAGCCAATCGTTACGCACAGCAAAGGGATTTTTATAATCGAAAAGCCAGTGAAATAAGAGGCAACAGTGTCGATGTTCATGAGCTTGATTCGCAATCTTTAGGCTTACTAAATGGTGCACAGCGATTTAGAAAATACTGTAATAGTGCGGGTACCTGCTACTTGCAACCTGCCACATGGCTTATTTTACATGATGACGTCTCTATTCCGTTAGATGTCAATATTGATAAGTATTACCGCCTAACTAAACGCTACAGTCATAGCAAAGGTGGCAATAAATACTATGACGCGACGGTTTATGAAACCTCAAGTCATGAGTTAAACCGAAGTGGAGCTACACAGCAAGATGATTGGGTATTAAAGGATCACGATGATAATGGTTCACTTGATCTAATTGCAGGTAAGCATCTTTACGGGGCTTATAAAGATGCATCGACATCGCAAGAAATTAACTTCACAGCGCAAGAGCTTGTACTGGCGAGTGAAATCGCTAATGCACGTTATAAAACCTATAGCGAATTGGCTGGAAAGTTAGTATCGCTATCACAAGAAGTAGCCAAATTAAGTGGGCTTTATAAACAAGATATACAAAAAGTAGCTAAGCAAAAAACGCACTTGCAAACTATTATCCGCCAATCAGAGTTAGCAAAAGCGAATAAAGATGCGTTTATTTACTATTGGCAGCGTACTAACACTGACGCCTACGATCACACGACGAGTGAAGTTTTAGGTAATGGACTAGCAAACAGTTATGTTCACAGTGAAAAGACGGGACGTGCAAAAATTATTGCCACCCATAAAGCAAGTAAAGTTACCAGTCGTACACAATTGTTAAGTCGTCAATTTGCGCGAGATGGCTATCGACACATAAATTACAACTACGACAATTGGGGTAATGTTACTCAACGTTATGATAGAAGCCTAGGGTTAAACGAACGCTTTACTTACGATTTACTCGACAGAGTAACTAGTGCCACACCAATGCTGGATGATCGTAATCAACATGGTGCTGGTAATCCTGATTTTAATCGACGGTTTGATTACCGCTACGATAAATTAGGCAACATTACCTATAAAACAGGAGTAGGCCAGTACTACTATCGTTCATCACATAAGCATGCCGTAACTCAAGCGGGTGATACGCATTATACCTATGATGCTGCTGGCAATATGGTAAGAGCGACTAAACAAGGTAAAGAAGAACGCAGTATTGTTTGGACAAGTTTTAACAAACCGCAACGTATTACACGCAATGGGCATACAACCTCGTTTGAGTATGATGCTAATCATGCCCGTTTTTATCGTGAAGATAGTAGTGGTAAACAGACTCTGTACTTTGGAAAAACTTACGAGCAAGTTGTTAATACCAAAACCAAACGTGTTGAACACAAACAGTACATTTATGCCGACGGTAAGCTAATTGCGTTGCATGTTAGCGACTATGACAATCAGAGAAACCTGAGAGATAAACAAATTCGTTACATGCATTACGATGCTCTTTCATCGGTAGATTTAATCACAGATGGATACGGGAACATTGTTGAACGTCGTAGTTTTGATGCATGGGGCAAAGCACGTAAACTTCTATGGCAAGATACCAATAACCCAGCCACATTATTGCAATTGAGCTTAACCACGCGGGGATTCACGGGGCATGAACATTTAGAGGAAGTTGGCCTGATCCACATGAATGGGCGGGTGTATGATGCAGATATTGGGCGTTTCATTAGCCCAGATCCGATTATACAAGCCCCATTTATGACCAATAGCTTCAACCGTTACTCGTATGTGATGAATAACCCATTAAAGTATATTGATCCAACTGGCTACTCCTGGGCTGGCGATAATACGAATATGGCGACAGGACAAAGAAATCCATCTGGACAAGGCGAACCTGATGGTCATGGAGGAAGTGTTGGTAATCCTGACCGTTCGCCAAATAATCCTTATGGAGATCGTGACGACAATGGAAAAAGCCGACATCGTGACAGTAATAAAGATTATATACCCGACTCTATGCCAAATAAACCTGCAGTTATTGGTGAAGAAGTTAGTTTCTCAATTATTGATCAACAACTTGCAGCAGATATTGTTTATAATGGCTTTTTGTCTACACCTGAAGATGTCATTACAGTCGGGACAAATGTATATGATGCTTTAAGTGCTTCTCAAACCTTTCAACAAAACCTAACTTTAGGAGTGAAAGCTCTTGTTGATGGGGCGGCTATGGTGGCGATTAAAAAAGCCAAACCATTTGAAGAAGTTTATAATCGTGTTACAAAGAATGGAGTTGTAACCGATGGGCCTAATGGACCATTTAGTTGGTCTAATAAGGAACGATATACAACTAACCCAAAACTACGGAAAGACTGGGAGAAAGAGCACAATCAATCTTGGCCAAAAGATCCTGCTACTGGAAAAAATCAGGATGTTTCGCATGAGATTCCTTTGAATGATGGTGGCCCCGACCACGTATCCAATGTGAAACCAAGAACGGCTGATAATCATAGGCAGCGACATAAAGATGCGGGAGATTTCTCTCGTTGGGGTAAGAGAAGGAGATGATAAAGTGGTTGAAATTGATTTTTCGAAAGTGGTAAAGACTGATATCTACATATCTAGCATTTCTGAAGATAAAAGCGAATTTAATTCAATGCTCATTGAGGCGCATTCAGAGTTGAATTTTTATAACTGGTGCTCGGAAATTCTCGAATCGTACGTGGGTATCTTCGTTGCAGGAGTTGTTGGGGTCTTTTTATTCAAAATAAAACCAGGTAGTCCTGATGTTGATGAATGGCTGTGGGTGGTCGTTGGAGACCTACCTAGCATTTACCTAACTTGCGACGATAGTCCTAACGCGGCTTGTGCTCTCGATTCGTATATAGGTGCGATGCAAGAGTGGGTCGAAGCTGCGGAATGTGGAGATTCTGTTGCAAATTTAGTCCCTGTCAATGTACCTGCAACCCCGGAAAATGCAAGCAAACTTAAATCTAGACTTACGATGCTAGATGAAAGAGTGCTTAATCTATATGAGAAAGATTTGAAAGCTTAACGTTCTGGTAACGTTACAAACAGTGAAGCTAAATAGTATTACGTTAATGAACTCTTAACTGCCAGAGTTAATGAAGAAAAAAGGGGGAGCTGATAATTCAGCTCCCCCTTTTGTAAAACCAGTATGTAGATTGGCTAAAGCATATTACGCAGTTTGTAGCTCACCCTCTTGCTCTTCTTTACGAGCTTGAACGACTAGGACAAAACCAACGATTGCAATAAAGCCGGTAATGAACATGCCAGTTGTTACTGTTAGTAGACCGTGTGCAGCGAATGCTGAAACTAAACCACTAGCCGCAAAACATACCATAGTCTGCATGAAGTTAAGTAGACCAGCAGCGGTTGCGCTACAGTTTTTAAAGTCAGACAGTGCTGCGCTAATAACAATCGGGTAAATCGCACCATTCGCCACTGCTAGGAAGCAGAATGGGATTAAGATAGGCCAGATTGTTGTTACTGTTGTTGTTACCGAGATAATAAACATTACCGCTACGCTTGCAAAAAATAGCGCTAAAATCCACGGTAGAAGTTGCTTACCTGAGTAACGGTTTAATAAAGTACGACAACCGTAACCACCCACGATGAATGCCACTGTTTGTGGTGCGTAGCTTAGGCCAATATCTGCACCTGAGTAACCCATTGCAGACATAACAAATGGCGAACCTGTTAAGTAAGCAAAGAATGCCGCAGAACATGCTGCGAAAATAACCATGTTACCCCAGAACTTTTTAGAGCGTAGGATTTGGCTATAGTCTTTACGTAGTTGAACCGTTACGCTTTCTTGCTCTTTATCTAATGCAGCACTTTCTTTTTCTTTAAGCGTTAGCATTGCTAAAACAGCACCAAAACCGACTAATGCAATAAAGATGCTGCGCCAGCCTACGTGATGTTCAAGCAGTGCGCCTAATAATGGTGCTAATGCTGGAGATAACGCGACAAGCGGCATAATGGTTGCGAATACACGCTCAGAAGTTTTACCCTCGTAACGGTCAACAACCACTGCCTGCCAAATAACCGTTGCGCTACATGCACCCAATGCTTGAGCGAAACGTGCTAATAAGAACACTTCAATGTTTGACGCAAAAGCAGAGGCTAAAGAGCCAAGGCTAAATAGCGCAATACCGCCAAGTAGTACTTTAATACGTCCAATACGATCAGACAGTGGGCCGTAAACCAGTTGGCCTAATGCCATACCAAGTAAGAAGATACTTAGCGAAAGGCCGATTAGAGATTGGGTTGTAGCAAAGTCGGCACGAATCGTTTCAAACGCAGGTAAATACATATCTGTGGCTAAAAAGCCCAGCATGCTTAAGCAAGCGAACCAAAATAGGGTGATTTTTGATGGTTTAGCGTGTTGTTTATTCATTTTTATTATAACTATATCTATATGACATATGTGTAGTGTAATACTGGTTTAAATCGCTGTGAAACGCTAATATTTCAACATTGCTTTCAAAAAATTTGATTTGATATGTTTTCATACAACGATCTCCAAGTTATTGACGTAGTTGCCCGTCGTGGCAGCTTCTCTGCTGCGGCTGAAGAATTACATAAGGTCCCTAGTGCGATTAGTTATACTGTTCGATTAATAGAAGAGCGATTAGCTGTCGAATTATTTGTTCGATTGCACAGGCAGGTGAAATTGACACCCGCTGGTGAGTATTTCGTCGAAGAAGCGCGCAAACTTATTAAACAGATGGATACCATTAAATATCAAACCCAACGGGTAGCGAATGGTTGGTCAGAAAATGTTTCTGTTGCGCTTGATACTGTGGTTCGCCAAAGTCGAGTAAATACCCTTGTTCGAGATTTCTATTTACATTTTCCAGATGTAGAGTTGCACCTAACAATGGAAGTGTTTAATGGGGTATGGGATGCCTTAGCTGATGGGCGGGCTGATATTGCCATTGGCGCAACTGCTGCAGTGCCAATTGGTGGCAGCTTTGATTATCGTGATATGGGCGTTTTAACGTGGAAGTTTGTGGTATCGCCAGATCATCCTTTAGCAATGGCATCGCATCCGTTAGAGCCTTCTGAATTAGCGCAATATCCTGCGATTTGTTTAGAAGATACCTCTCGAACGTTACCTAAACGAACAACTTGGCTAATGGATAACCAACGTCGGATCATGGTGCCAAGTTGGCACAGTGCATTTCAATGTTTACAAGCAGGGCTGGGTATTTCTGTTGTTCCTAGCCATATGGCGATCAGTAAAATTGAATCAGGAGAGCTGGTGGAAAAAGAGCTCGCGGTGAAGCCTTCAATGAGTCCCTGTTGTTTAGCATGGAATACAGAAACGTTGAGCCCAGCTGTCAGTTGGTTACTCGATTATTTAGGCGACAGTGAGCAGCTTCATCATGAATGGATGCGTTAATAAGGTGATATTGATTCCATTGAGAATACCCATAAAGCATATAGTGTGTTTTGTAAGAATTGTTTAATAAATGCAATGTAGCTTGCTCGCATTCAATAAAAACAGCGAGTTAACAATGTCTATTTTAAAACCCACTTTAATTGCATCATCTTTACTTCTTTCTTTAAGTGCTCATGCAGCAGATGCGCCGAAATATGTATTCTTTATGATTGGTGACGGTATGGGGACAGCCCAACGTCAGATCAGTGAATACTACTTGCAGCAACAAAATGGGGATCAGACACAACGTTTAGCCATTAATGCAATGCCTGTAGCAGGCATTATTACCACCCATTCAGCTAATACTTTAGTAACCGATTCTGCAGCAGCAGGTACAGCATTAGCGACCGGAGTAAAAACGGATAATGGCGTTATTGCAATGGATCCAAAAGGGCATAAGTTACGCTCAACGTTGGATGCAGCTAAAGACAAGGGGATGGCAACAGGTATTGTTACCACTACACGTTTGACCCATGCGACACCAGCCACTTTTGTTGCTAAAAACATTAGTCGCGATAACGAAAATGAAATTGCCAATGATTACCTAGCATCGAATGTCGATTTCTTTGCCGGTGGTGGCTCTCGTCACTTTATTAATGGCGAAGGCAGTAAACGTAAAGACGGTAAGAACCTTGTTGATGGGTTCAAACAAAAAGGCTACCACACTTTTATTGGTGCTGATTCTTCGGCGGATTTCTTAGCCTTCCATCCAACGAACTCGCAAAAGGTTTTCGCCTCTTTTGCCTCATCGCACCTTCCTTATGAAATTGATCGTAAGAAAGATCTTAGTACGCCATCTCTAGCGCAAATGACGTCAAAAGCGATCGAAACATTGAAGTACGATCCTGACGGTTTCTTCATGTTGGTAGAAGGTGGTCGAATTGATCACGCGGCACATGCTAATGATGTATCAACGGTGATTCAAGATACCATCGCATTTGATCAAGCAGTAAAAGCGGCTGTTGATTTTTATGAGCACCATAAAGATGAAACACTAATTATTGTAGCGGGCGATCATGAAACTGGTGGTATGGGCTTAGGCTTAGGTGAGAACTATTTTGTACAGTTAGATAAGCTAAAAGATGTTGATGAGTCTATCGAAGACAAGCTTCAAGGTGTATATAACGGCGATCGTAAAGCCTTCATGAAGCATATTGATGAGCATTTTGGTTTGAAGTTGCTGACGAAGGAAGAGCAGCAAACGCTAAATCATGCGATGGATATCGATGACGAACTTCGTGCTAAAAATATCACTGATTTTGACGGTTACAGCACGCATAATGATGCGACTTATGGTGGGTATGATCCAGTAGCCATTGCTGTAGCGCACATCACTTCACAACGAGCAGGTGTTTACTGGACAAGCTATGCGCATACCGCGACACAATTACCGCTTTCTGCAGTTGGTGTCGGTGCTGAGAAATTTGGCAATTTTGAAGATAACACCCAAGTGGCGAAAACATTAGCGACATTAATGAACGTAAAAATTGGTAGTTAGGGATTAATTTTTAGGTAAAGGCTGTCTTGGACAGCCTTTTTTCGTGGTTTTTAAAGCAGTTGGAAACAAAAATGCGCGGTGTGATTTTAGCCTTTATCGTTCTTCTAGTGACGTGTTGTGAAATGTTTAGTCAAGGTGTGACAGGATCTGACTATAAAGTCGGTGAAGTAACTGCGGTTAATAACAGCAAGGTCACCATTATTGGTAGTAATCGTCTGGGAGAGCAGGCGTTAGATTTAACGCTGAGTAATAATAAAAAAGTCGTTGCCTACAATTTGATGAATGGTGCGATGGAATATGATGAATATTATCAGGTTGGCGATCGCGTCTTAGTGGCGATAGCGAAGAATGATCACACACGTACAAGGGTGATATCTCGTTATCGTCTTCCTGCATTAATCGGCTTAGCAATCGCCTTTAGTTTAGGCTTGTTACTGTATGCACGAAAAGTCGGTGCCAAAGCGTTAATGTCGTTCATTGGATCTATTGTGATCATCGTAGAGCTTCTGATCCCTGGGCTTATGGCGGGTTATTCTCCTTTGTTAGTCACCGCCGTGTGTTTATTAATGCTGTGTAGTTTGATCATTTTGTCCGTTGCCGGTTGGACAGCAAAAGGAAAGGCGGCATTGGCAGGCACGATTATTGGATTAATTGTCACCATGATTCTGTGTGTGTTGGTCGGCAAGTTACTTCATTTAGACGGTATGACACAACCTTTAGCTCAGCCCTTATTGTTTGAAACGGGCATGTATTTAAACATGCTAGATATTCTGTATGCCGCCATTTTAATTGGGGCGAGTGGGGCGGCAATGGATGTTGCGATGGAAATGGCGGCGACGATGGAAGAGCTAAAAATCAATGCGCCAGACATGAATCAAATGGATTTGTTGAGATCAGGTTTTCGAGTTGGCAATGCGGTGATCGGGACGATGACAACCACTTTATTGTTAGCCTATTCAGGCAGTTTTTTAACAATGATTATGTTGTTTGCGAGTCGTGGTAACGATGTGATGCAAATTATCAACATGAAAGTCGTGGCAGCCGAAATTGCACGAACATTAATTGGTAGTTTATCGTTGATTATTGTTGCACCTATTACGGCATGGATAGCATGTTGGATGATCAGTAAAGAGTTTGAGCCTAACGCGCAAATCGAATTAGAAAAAGCTTAATAAAAACAGCCAGCATGTCTGAACTTGCTGATGAAAGAGCAGAGCACAGTGATGTGCTGGCTGTTTTAATAACAGTTAGAGCAACATAACAAAGTTTAGTGTCCGTAACGCTTTTGCCATTCATGCTCAATGGCCATTAACCATGTAGGGTTGGGTTCGGCAATAGATGGATAAAGCTCAAAAGACTGGCTCTTATAAGGCTCAGCTAATTGGCTAAATGCTTGGGCTTTTAGCACTGTTGGATCGCCCCAAATCTTGGTGTCTGATTTACGCGCTTGTGCTTCTGGGCTCATTAAAAAGTTTATCGCAACCAGTGCTCCTTCTTTTGCTGATGCATTCCATGGTATCGCTAAAAAGTGAATATTGGTTAATGCCCCTTGCTTAAAGGCATAGGTTTTCGCATTTTGAGTTAAATTACCGTTCTCAATTGCAGCTGAGGCAGCGTTGGGGTTAAAAGTGACAGCTAATAATAATTGCTGATCGTCAAGCAGTTGTACGGTTTCTGCAGTGCCCGCTGGGAACTGTTTACCACCACGCCATGCCACTTTATGGAGCTGATCTAAATAGTGCCAAAGCGGTGCTGTCACGTTATCAAATAGCGTTTTTTCTGCGGGTAATGATAATGGCTGATAGAGTGCTTTTTTATCGTCAGTGAGCTCTAGCAATGCTGCTTTTAAAAAGCTGCTACCATGAAACTCTGGTGGGCGAGGGTAGCTGATCTTACCAGGATTCTTTTGCGCTAATGCTAATAGCTCTTTAAAGCTTTGAGGTGGTTGTTTAAGCACACTGGTATCGTAAATAAAGACGAGTTGACCAACGCCCCAAGGCGCTTCATAGCCTTCTGTTGGTTCGCTGAAATCTTGATCAATAGGTAGCTTAGTATCAACATACTTCCAATTGGGTAACTGTTGAGTAAAAGGGCCGTACAAGAGGTGATGTTGCTTCATTGAACGAAAGTTTTCACCATTGATCCAAACTAAATCAACCCCACCGTTGGTGTTTTTCCCCGCTGTTTTTTCTGCCAGTAGGCGCTGGGTCGTTTCAGCGATATCGGTGACTTTGACTTGCTTTAGAGTTACACCGTAACTTTTTTGTAATTGTTTATCGGCCCATTTTAAATAGTCGTTGATTTCTTGACTGCCACCCCATGCATTGAAGTAGACGGTTTGACCTTTGGCTTTTTGTTCAATTTGTTGCCAGCTTTGACTTTCATTTGCAGGTGCTTTCGTTTCTTCAGCGTAAGCGAAGCTAGAAATTGTTAACGATAACGCGATGCCTTTCGACAAGGCTTTGAGTACATTTTTTTTCATCATCAGAGTTTCGTCCTTTTTAATTCCTTGTACCGAATGACCTATTTACGCATCCATTGATGATAACGTTTAACCATTGCCAATAACTTTTGTGGGGCATTGGCCTGTTTCCATACACCAGCCGTATATTTAGTGGCTTCACTCATGGTGGGGTAAGGGTGAATCGTCGATAAAATCTTATTCAGTCCCAGTTTGTAGCGCATTGCTAAGGTAAATTCCGCCAGTAGTTCGCCGCCATGATGGCCGACAATTGTGACCCCTAAAATCTTATCGCTATTGGGCGGGGTTAGAACTTTAACGAAACCTTCGGCAGCATTGTCGGCAATCGCACGATCTAAATCGGATATAGGGTAAGTATATGTTTGATAATCGATATTTTGTGAAATAGCTTCTTTTTCATTGAGACCAACTCGAGCTAACTCTGGTGCAGTATAGGTAACGGCAGGTAATACCGAGTAATCAGCTTTAAACTTTTTGAATGTACCAAACAAGCTATTTACTGAGGCATACCATGCTTGATGCGCGGCTGCATGAGTTAATTGGAAAGGGCCTGCCACATCACCCACAGCGTATATATTAGGATATTGCGTTTGTAGGTAGTGGTTAACTTTGATAGTCCCTTGTGGGTTAGTTGCTAATTTTAGCTGCTCTAAACCAAAACCTTTGGTATTAGCAACACGACCTAACGCCACAATAACCTGATCAAATTCAACGTCGATCGTTTGCTCTGCCGAAAGATCATCAAGCTTAACGAGGTGATATTGCGCCGCCCCTTTCTCTACAAAACTAGCGGCTTTGTGCTTAAGAAGAACTCTAACGCCTTCATGAGTTAGCTTTTGATAGATTAAATCGGCTGCATCTTTATCTTCACGATTAAGTAGCTGATCTGCCATTTCAACTAAGATGACAGATGCGCCAAGACGATGAAACGCTTGAGCTAATTCACAACCAATAGGACCACCACCCAAAATCAATAATTTTTCAGGTAAAGTATCTAGTTGCCATAGGTTATCGGACGTTAATGGATTGACTGTGTTTAAGCCTGAAATATTGGGCAACAATGGGGAAGCCCCTGTTGCGATAATAATGTTACGTGTGGTGATCACTTTGCCGTTAACTTCTACTTCCCAAGGCGACAAAATCGTCGCGTCACCTTGGACACAATTCACACCAAGCTTGCTGTAACGTTCAATAGAATCATGCGGTTCGATATCTTTGATAACCTTGTGAACACGAGTCATAACGGCTTTAAAGTCGATTTTTTCAATTTTAGCTTCAATACCAAATTGTTTTGCTTGTTGCAGCTCATAAGCGCTATGAGCGACACGGATTAAGGCTTTAGATGGCACACAACCTGTGTTTAAGCAATCGCCGCCCATTTTATGACGCTCAATTAATGTGACTTCCGCTTTTACGGCTGCCGCGATATAGGAGCTGACTAAACCGCCAGCACCCGCACCAATTACCACTAGGTTTTGATCAAATACTGTAGGTTTTTGCCAACCGCTATAAACCTTTTGGCTTTTGATGTAATTAATAATTGTTTTTGCGAGCAGTGGGAAGATCCCGAGTAATACAAGAGATATCAATACAGGAAATGAGATGATTTCGCTCAAACTATTAATGTTACTCAGTTGAGTACCGGCATTCACATAAATAGCAGTTCCAGCCAGCATGCCAAGCTGACTGACAAAGAAGAAGGTACGAGTTTTAATCGGGGTTAAACCCATTAGTAAGTTGATCAGAAAAAACGGCACTACAGGGATTAAACGCAGCGTTAATAGATAAAATGCGCCTTCGTTTTCAATCCCTTGATTAATGGTCGCGAGGCGTTGTCCAAACCGCTGTTGTACCCAGTCTTGCAAAATATAGCGGCTTGATAGAAAAGCCAATGTTGCACCTATTGTGCTGGCAAAAGAAATAATAATAAGGCTAGGCCAAAAACCAAATAATGCCGCTCCAAGCAACGTTAAAATTGCAGCGCCGGGTAAGGAAAGGGCTGTCACGGCAATATAGAGTACAAAGAAAAACAAGTAAGCAGTGAAAAGTTGACTTTCAATCTTTGCTTGTAGGGCTAATTGCTCTTGCTTGATGAACTCAAGGGTAAGGTATTGGCCTAGATCAAAATGTAGCCATAACGCAATAAGGCTGACAATGACCAGCAGCAATAGCGTTTTTTTCTTATTCATTTGCCTGATCCTTTTTCGTTATGTTTTTATCTGATGCTTGCACGTTATCTTGAGCAATATCGTTAGGCGTAATAGGAAGAGAACAAAAGCCTTGTGCTGGCACATCGAGCGCAGTGTTAAATTTCGCCGACAAGTTCTGAAAGCTAACTAAAGCAGTGAGTTCAATAATATCATCACTGCTATACCATTCTTGTAGCGCGACAAGCATTTCATCTGTCACTCGTTTGCCTGTTATTGTCATCGCTTCAGTGTAGACCAACACAGCGCGTTCTTGATCTGTAAACAGCGTAGAGTGTTGCCAGTTGGCGAGTGCTTTAATTTTATCTTCTGAATCACAACGTTCGGCGAGCTTCATACCATTGGCATCAACACAAAAGGCACAATCGTTTAATTGTGAAACACGCACACAGACCAAAGATCGCATGACATCTTGAATCGGTGACTTCTTACGGTCGAGAAAACCAAAAAAACCTGCGACTAACCAAAATAAGACAGGTTTACGTCCCCATAGCTTTGCAGGGTTTAATACTTGACCATAGTGGCGAGCTTGAAGCCATAGCAAAGGCTTTACCCATAAAGAGTCAATTTTTTTGATCGAAATGCGCATGTGATTCCTTAAAAAACACCCTAAAAGTAGGGTTTTATACGATCTTACTCAGTAGCAGTTGTAAACATGTAGACCTTAACAACAGACATTGTATTTCATTTAATGATAAATATTTCTTTTTCTTCAATTGGTTGGTGAAAAAATCAGCAGGAGATAAGACAGTTTAAAGCGCCGCGTTATTTATTAGTGAGAAGATGGGTTATTGGTCGTATTAGCAAATAATTAGGCATGGAATATAAATAAAGATAATTATCATTTATATAAATCAAGGAGTGCAAAACGGAGGGAATTAATTTAATGGCAAAAGTTTGTTATTATGCAATTAAACCAAATAAATATTGAATTTTATAAAGGAAGATAAGGATAATACGGAAATTATTTTTGAAAGGTATACTTAGAAATAAAAGAATGGGGGCTCTTTTATTCCTAAGTATTTTATATTTAAGACAACTTATATTTTTAAGATAAGGCAGATAATAGTTCATTTCGACGTTGCTCAGGAATAACTGACCAATGTTGACCGCTAATTGCGCCTTCCAATGCCCAAAGCAATTCAATACTCAATGGACTTGTTTGTGATTCTTGAAGTGCTTTATATGCGCCAAGAGAGCCCACTGCTAGAAGTTGTTCAATAGTGTTTATGCCTGCTTTTTTAAGCATTCTTTCATTTGATAATCGTAGATTAGGTAAATCTTTAATTCGGTCAGGTACGCAACTCTCCTTTTCTTGCTTGTCTTTTTCTGCTGCATCCAGTGAATACCTACCTTGAGCTACAATCTTTGTGGGTTCATCCCACCATTGGTCGGGTATTGCATAGTGCTTGGTTACAACAGGGAAGCCACGTTTTTTATAAACATAGGGTTCCAAGCCAGCTTGTTTGAATTCCTTTTCAGTTTCAGCATTTGCACGTAAGTGAAGTTTATCGTTCACAACTAATGCAAACATTGTATCACCAGAAAAAATGCCAAAACCGCCAAACATCGACCGTGATTTTATTGAACCAAAATGGTCAAATAATTTTAATGAATCTTTTAATATTGGTTTATCCATGCTTCTACTCGGTGAAAAAATATGAGTGTCACCTAAACATTAAGAGCGAGGAAATAGATTAATTAATCTACACATTGATACTGTCAATATATTGTTAAGTTTGTGTCATAATATTGTCGGTTCAATAATAATCCTTCGGTAACCCCGCTACCTTGAATTATTAACATAATTTTTAGGCCGGTGGTTTTGCGTCTTAATCTTTCAATTAATTTGCCAGTTCGTGACTATATAAAGTTATATTAAATAATACTTTTAATATTAAATCTAAGCTCTCAAAAATGTGATATTGGTTCAGGTATTTGTTCTTAGCTTATTTTAATAAGCTTTATAATTATAAATACTCATGATTGTTTTTTATAAGTAAAAAAAAAGCCAACAAGGTTAACTTATCGGCTTTTCCTTAACATAGAAAGATAAATTTTATTAGTTGAGATCTTTAACCGATTTTCTCTCAACAAGTTTAGGCGTCATTTCAAAGGTTTGACGCTCATGATTCTTGTCTTTCACACGCTCTAGCAAGATTTCGATGGCCTTTTTACCTAAACGACGTTTAGGCTGGTGGATAGTTGTTAGCGGTGGCGCAAAGTAGGGCGCAAGGTCAATGTTATCGTAGCCAATGATTGAGATATCATCAGGAACACGCAGACCTGCCTGTTCAAAGGTACTGATCAGAGCCATAGCCATAATGTCGTTAAAGCAGAAGATAGCAGTAGGGCGATCTTCCATTGCGATAAACTTATGAGCAGCTTCAACGGCTGACTCACACTCAAAGTCACCGTCAAGTAGCCAATTATCATTAACAGTGAGATCTGCTTCTTTCATCGCTTTACGGAAGCCCTTTAGGCGCTCTTGACAAGTAGACTTATCAACTTGTCCAGATAAACAGCCAATTTTCTTATGACCATTTTCAATAAGGTGCTTAGTCGCAATATAACCGCCGTTTTCAGCGTTATCTAGAATATTATCAGTATGTGGGCTTTCTGGGCCCCAGTCCATGATAACCATAGGAAGATCATTTTTACGCTCAAGTAAATCGAGCAGCATTTGATCCAGATCGCTGCACATAACCAATAGGCCATCAACACGCTTTTCAGAAAGCATACGTAAGTAATCACGTTGTTTTTCTAAGTTACCTTCGGTGTTACATAAGATCAGTGTGTAGCCTGCACCATAACAATATTCTTCAACACCATGCACAACTTCGGCAAAAAATGGGTTAGTCGATTTAGTGACTAACATGCCGATAGTACGTGTTGTATTACATTTTAAGCTTCGCGCTACTGCACTTGGGGCGTAGTTAAGTTCATCTACTGCAGCCAAAACTTTTTGTTGCGTTGCTTCTGCAACAAAGCGTGTTTTATTAATCACGTGCGACACTGTAGTAGTTGATACACCTGCCATACGTGCAACGTCTTTAATGGTTGCCATATTTATTCTTCTTATCATGGTCAGATTAGGATCTGACAAAGGTTTTTGATACCAAATTGATTAATTACGTAGTCTATGGCTTACGAGTTCACTCGCAGAGATGAAGATCCTTTAGTTATTAGCTACTTAATTATTCAATTTGATACCGAATTATAGGGTGTTGCAATTATCATGGATCATAAACAACTAAAGCCGCAGTAAAATGCGGCATTAGAAGATAGAAACTATTTTTACACTAATTACACATGTAATCGCTTGCGATCACATTTTACTGTGTGTTTTGCGTTGTGCAATCTTTCTATTCAACTTGATTGAATTAATTGATCATTAACCGTAAAAACTCGATGTTTGTCATGCTAATAGCTTCAATTTATTGTGTATATCTAGTCATTAATAGATAAAACGTTAAAAAACAGAATGATTGGCTGATAAAAGATAAGGAAAATCACCACTTGGATGAGTATGAACACTGACAGGCCAACCATATAAGGTATCTATTACTTCAGGAGTAAGAACTTGTGTTGGCGTGCCGTCGGCTTTTATTTCTCCTTCGTTAAGGAAAATCATCCGATCAGTGTATTGGGCTGCAAGGTTTAAATCGTGCAATACCACAATTACAGCGGCGCCTTGTATAGCCATATTTTGGGCAATTTGTAAGGTGTGGTGCTGGTGGGCGAGATCGAGTGCTGAGGTGGGTTCATCTAACATCAAGATACATTTATCACCGGCTTTACTGAGTTGTGTTAAAACCCGGGCAAGGTGTACACGCTGTTTTTCACCCCCCGATAAGGTGGGGTAGAGACGTTTAGCTAAATTGTTAATATCAACGTATTGCATGCTTGATGCTGTTGCATCTTTCAGTTCAGGCGAAGTGAGCTGCAATGGAATTGCGCCTAGCTCGACAACTTCTTTCGCGGTAAAGGCAAACGATAATGCGCTATGTTGTGGAAGGACACCTAAGTGACATGCCAATTCTTCCCGAGCCCAATTATTAAGCGGTTGATCAAAGAAAGAAACCGTGCCTGATTTTGGCGTAATCTCCCCACATAATACTTTTAACAGGGTACTTTTACCTGCACCGTTTGGCCCAAGTAATGCGGTGACTTCTCCTGCGTGAATATCAATATCAAGATGATTTAGCAGGACTTTATCACCGAATTGTAATGATAAGTCGCGAGCCTGAATAACACAGACTTTGTCGCTACTTGCTGTAAAATCGACCTTTGCTGAATGATTTAACGTCATGACATCTGACTCTTTTGATTAACTAATAAATAGATAAAGAAAGGCGCGCCTAACATGGCGGTGATGATCCCAACCGGCAGCTCTTGAGGCGAGAATGCGCTTCGAGCAATCATATCGGCAACCAAGAGGATTAAGCCGCCAAGTAAAGCCGAAATTGGCAATAAGGTTTTATGATTTGGACCTGTTAGCATTCTACCCACATGAGGAATAACCAAGCCAATAAAGCCAATCGGGCCACAAACGGCAACAGTCATACCCACTCCCGCAGCACATGTAATAATTAAATTACGTTTTAGTTTTTGCGTGTTAACCCCCATATGTCGAGCTTCAGCTTCGCCTAATAACAACGCGTTTAAATTACTGGTATGACGATAAAAATAGGTAAAGAGTAACCCGAATGTGCAATAGGCGAGAATAATGCCTGTCCATGTTGCACCAGCCAGTGAACCCATTGACCACAATGATAAATCACGTAAGGCTTGATCGTCGGCAACATAATTGAGTAACCCAAGCCCTGCGCCTGAAATTGCGGTTATCGCGACACCAGCGAGTAGCATGATCATCACCGATGTGCCGTTTTTATCTGTGCCTAAGCGATAAACTAAAACGGTGCTGATTGCGCCGCCAATAAAGGCAAAAATAGGCACAATAGCGAAGTTTAAAAGCTGAGGGAATGATGCGGTGAGAGGGGCAAATAAGACAATGGCCAATGCAGCACCTAAGCCTGCACCGCCCGTGATTCCGATGATCCCAGGATCTGCAAGCGGGTTGCGAAACAGTCCCTGTAGTACAGCGCCACATACAGCTAAAATTGCACCGATAGCAAAACAGAGAAGCGTACGTGGTAAACGAATTTGATGGATCACTAGGCTGACATGTTTAGCAAGTTCATGATCACCGGGTAATAGTGCTAACAAACTTTGTTTATAACTGATCGCCATAGGACCTATAACAATAGAAGAAAGCCCTGTAAAAATAAGTAAGGCGATACTTATTATATAAATATGATGGGCTGAGAAGCGTTTTGCATACATGTAACAACAACCTTACGCACGAATAAATAGGGATGATAGAGGCGTAATTTAAGGATAAATAGCCTGATTAAGCTTTAAAGCTTCATTAACACTCTCGAGTCCTAAACCACCAATGAGCGCAGTACTTTTTATTGTGAGTAATGCATTATTTGTTGCAGCCGGTGTTGCGGCAATTAATGGCATTTGGGCAATAAGATCTTGCATGTTTTTGATCTTGCTAGCTGTACGTGTGCTCAACAAAATAATATCTGGTTGCATGGTAACAATTGCTTCACCAGATATAGGCTTGTAGTTACTGATTGATGTTGCAGCAGGGTTTTTAGCACCAGCAAGTGTAATGATGCTATCTGCAGTAGTATTACTTCCTGCAATGTTAATTGGGCGACCATCATGGATCATTAAGAACAAGACTTTTTTAGGAGTCTTAATATTGGCAGTTGCAGTATTAATTTTATCTAGCTGAACATTAAGCTTTTGTTTTAGCTTTTCAGCACGATCTTGATGATCAGTGAGTTTAGCAATTTGATCGATACGTATAAGTAGATCTTTAACGGTTTCCCCTGAGTTAACAATATCAACTTCAACACCTGATTGCTCAAGTAGGTTAAGTGTACTTTGTGGCCCCATTTCATTAGAACCAACAAGGTGAGTCGGGGATAAAGACATTAAGTTCTCAGCTGAAAGCTGGCGGTGATAACCCACTTTAGGGGTTGATTTATCCACTAATCCTTTACTTGTTAGATCAACGGCGACGACTTGATCAGTAGCATCTAAGGCGTTAATGATTTGAGTAACTGAAGCACCAGCACTGATGATTTTATTTTTCTCAGTTGCTGAGTCCGTACTTGCTTGCGCGTAGCTACTAAGTCCTAACACCAGCGTCAATAAAGAGGTTTTTAATAGAGAGAGTTTATGCATTGTTTGATTCTTCCATAAGTAGCTGAGTCGCTTTGATATTATTTTCTTGCAAGAAGGCGAGTAATTTGAGCATTTGTTCAACAGAGGCTGCTTTATCTGCACCAATCACAACAGGTTTCGTTGGGTTAGTTTTCACTTCTTGTAACAAGGCTGTTTTGAAGTCATCCCATTGATTGATTTTTTTACCTTGCAGTGCCCAATAAGGTGCTTCTGATACTAAATTAATAGCAATAGGATCGGCTTGGGTTGTCTGTAATGTTTTGGTTGCTGTTTGTGGTAAATCGACATCGAGGGCTTTAATTTTCACTGTGGCTGTTAACAGTAAAAACACCATGACAATAAAAATAATATCCAGTAATGGAGTCAGGTCTGGATTCATTTCCTCGGTTTGGAAAACGCTACTGTTGGCTTTGATCATGATGCAGTCCCATTAACGGCAGGGTTTTGTTCGCAGGTATCACAGGCTGATGTTTTCCCGTTTTCAGCGTCAACATTCATTCCTTCAAGCCAAAGATTACAACGGTTTAAACTGTGTTCTAGTTTAGCCGTAACATTATCAGCCCATAGCCCAAGTAGTTGTGCACCAGTAATGGCAGGAAGTGCGATGATCAAACCAGCAGCTGTTGTTCGCATAGCAAGACCAAGACCGTCAGCAAGATCGCTGGGAGTCACAGAGCCTGTTGAATGGGAAATACCGGTAAACATATCAATTAAGCCAAGCACTGTACCGAGTAAACCAAGTAACGGACTAATAACACCAATCAGACTTAATAAGCGTAAACCTGAACGTAATTCAGTGCGTTTTTGTATTAACCAAATAGCGGCAGCATCTTCACGTAATGGTTTAGTGAAATGGCGATGCGCAATTAACATCGCAATTCCTTTATAAAGCAAAGGGCGTTGCTGTTTTAGCTCCTCGGTTAAATTATCTAGTGCGTGTTCGTCGTGACGGTTTTGTTGAGCAAGGAGTGCTGTAACTTTTGTTTTGCCTACACCGGTACATAACAAAACTTGAATAAGACGCTCAGTTAAAATCATAACAGTGAGCACAGAACAAATAATAAGAGGCCACGCCATTAGGCCAAGTTGCTGGTTGAGGTTATCAATAAAAGGCATGATTTAATCCAATTTGAAACGAACGGGAATTTGAACACGGTGTGCAATAGCAATGCCGTCAACAATATGGGGTGAGAAGCGCCACTTTTTAATCGCTTTAAGTGCCGCATCATCAAGCACATTGGCACCAGATGATTTAACCAGTTTTTGTTTAACTTGATGACCATCTTTTGCAATCAGTACTTCAACTAAGACTGTGCCTTCAATACCACGACGTTTTGCTAATTGTGGATACTTCACAGCGGAAGGTTTCGTGGCAAACGTGGGTTTTGAGACCAATTGAGGTGAATGTGCTCCAACGGTTGTTTTTTTAGCTTTAGTTGTCTTATTTAATGCCAGTTGTGATGACACAGGCTGGCTAGAATTTGTTGGTTTAAGTTCAAATTTCTCAGTTTTTCGTTGGGCATTTGTTACGTTTTTAGTCGCTGTTTTTTTCTCAACTTTTTTCTGAATATTTTTCGTTACTACTGGCTTCTTTTCTATTTTTTTTGGGGCTTTCTTCGTGGGTTGAACCGGAGCTTTAACTGTTTTCTTTTTCTTTTCAGGTTGTGATTTTTTGACCAACTTTTTCATTGTTGTTTTTGGCGCTGGTGTGTTTTTAACAACCGGTTGAGGAGTCACGATTGCTGAAGGCTGAGCCGTAGCAGGTGCAACGATGGTTTCTGGTTTTATATTAGGTAGTGATACTAAGTTGACAGCCACGCTCGTCGACTTTTCAAGAGGGACTGTAATGATCTTCTTCTCTGGCATTGCTGACACAATAAGACTGTGGAAGAGAATAGAGGCACAGCCAGCAATGAGATAACGTTTTATATTCACAATGTACGCCTTATTGAACAGATGAAGGAATGTGAACTAAATGTTTAATTGCGGTTTTTTGCATGGTGTATTTCTTAATATAATTCCGTTTATTCAATAGATTAGAGTTGTTTTTCAGATGTAACACTAATGTTTATAACCAGTATAAACATCATTATCCATGAAATACGAATAATATCAATTATCATTTGCAATATTATTTGATCGTTAATATCATGAGCACAGTTAGCCGATGATGTAAGACTTAGACTTGCTCAATTGAGAACGTTTAAGTAACAAAGGCTAAAGTAAAAATGCATAGAATTTATGGACGCAATAAATAGTTTTTTTTCTATGGAAGCTGGTTGTATAGAAAAATATCTAAAGAGAAGGAAAACCAAGGTGTTTGAGCAATACACTCGTGAAGAATTGAAATTGAAAGTCGCTGATTTATTAACTGATAACCCAAAACTTCATGCTGTTTCAATCGCAGAGCAATTAGCCGTAACAGAAGGTGAGGTTGTCATGTCTTACCCTGATGAAATGGTGTGTTTATTGCCCGGCCACTTAGCGAAAACAATCGTAGAGTCGTTACCTGAATGGGGACCTGTTACTACGATTGTGCATTCAATGGGCTCTATCTTTGAAGTAAAAGCGGCGTTCCCAAAAGGCAAAGAAGCGCGTGGATATTATAATCTAATGGGTAAAGAGGGCGAGTTACATGGTCACTTACGTTTAGATCATGTTTCGGACGTTGCGCTCGTCAGTAAACCTTTTATGGGGAAGGAAAGTTACTTCATCGGTTTTTTTGCCGTAACAGGCGAGTGTGTATTTAAAGTCTATTTAGGTAGAGATAAACATCGTAACTTGTTCCCAGAGCAAATTGAGAAATTTAAGTTGTTAAAACAAATTAAATAAATCTAGTCGAAGAACTAGGCCAAAGAAAAGCTAGTCAAATTGAGGAAGAAATATCATGAGTGAAGTAAAACAGGAACGTTTGCAAAATCGCCTTGGTCCTGAGATTAAAGAATTCCGCGAAGCATGCCAAACGCTACAATTAGCAACGGTAGATGCGAACGGTAAACCCAATGTGAGCTATGCACCGTTCGCTTTGCTTGATGATGGTTATTACGTATTAATTAGCCAAATTGCTAAACATGCCAGAAATCTACTTGAAAACCCGCAAGTCTCTTTAATGATGATTGAAGACGAATCTGCATCTAAAGTGCTTTACGCCCGCAAGCGTCTAACGTTTGAAGCTGATGTGAGTGTGATTGAACGAAAATCAGATCGTTGGCATCAAGGAATTGCTGCACTGCAAACGCGTTTTGGTGAAATTGTAGAAGGCTTAAGTGGGTTAGAAGATTTTTCATTGTTCCGCTTAGCACCGACTCAAGGTTTATTTGTTAAAGGGTTTGGCCAGGCATTCCAAGTCAGTGGCGATGATTTAGTAGATTTTGTTCATCTACAAGAAGGTCACCGTCGTGTTAAAGACGGGAGTGAGATCGAGTCAGCCGAAGAAAAGCTATAGTATTTCAAACTATTCTCTTATAAATGCCTGTGCTGAAATGTACAGGCATTTGTTTGTTTAGGGTGTTATAGCAGACTTTAGCGAAGTGTAAACAGCCTGTTTTGATCCTGATCATTCTAATTTGCAGCGAAACTTGAAGTCGCTGAAATACCTGTGATAATTAGAGCTAAATCATTACCTTTATTGCAGATATGGATTAACGTTATGACACAGGATAATAAAAAAGGCGTTTGGTTTGCGTATATAGCAAGCTTTCTTACTCCGTTTACACTGCTTACCTCTGGTATTGTGGCAATCATTTATGCAGGGTACCAATTAAACAAAGGTACTGACGAGCTTACATATAGCCACTATTACTCCATTATCCGTAGTTTCTTTTTATTCTTTACATTTTTTGTGGTATTGGGTGTAACAGCGGCAACAACAACGGGTATGGTTGCCGGTGCTGATTATTGGGTGCAAGGTTCAATGCTTCACGATGTAATGAATAGTGTGTTAAATGTTCTACCATTTGTTGGCGCTGCCATTGCTATCGTTGCTGTACTTTATTGGCTATTTAAAATTATTAAAGGCATGAGAATGCTAAGCGAAAATAAGCCAATGTGTTTATAAGCTTAGCCATTTGGTGAAACATTAAGTTAAGAAGAAAGAGTAGCTAACATGGTTGCTCTTTTTTTGAGGTGATTGACGCCGAGTAGTGCTGATAGCAAATTTTGTTTATAAAAAAGGATAGCGATAGTGCTATCCTTTTTTTTAAAAGTTAATAAAAGGAATTAACTTTTTTTGAATTGTTTCACTAAGCTATCTAGTTCAGTAAGCAGTTTCTCTGCTTTAGGATCTTGCTTTTTCATAGCTGTAAGTACATCTTTTTGTACTTGTTTGTCTTGCTTGCTAATTGCAGGATCAGACAGGATAGATTGCTGCTGTTTCGCTAATTCCATACGAATGTTAGTAAACTCTTTGATAAGCTCAGTACGCTTCGCATTAGATAAATCGTCTTTACGTGCTTCAAGTTGAATTTCTTGAGCGCGTTTGATTAGCTTCTCTGGGTTGTAACCTTTTTCTTTTACTTTGTTATTAAAAGCTGTTTCGTAAGCTTTTAGCTCTTTCACCAATTCAGGGTGAGATTGAAGAGTCTGATGACGGATACCCGCAAGCTCTTGTTGAATCACACCAATACGGTTAGCGATATTTTGCTGTTGAGCTGTAATCTGAGGAGCAGCAGCTGGAACAACGGTAGCCTCTTTAGCCATAGCAGGAGCTGCGGTAAATACGCATGCAAGTGCTAGAGGAACAGCTGCTTTTAGTAGCTTTGATTTTAAGCTTGATGCTTTAGTATGCATATGACTTTCTCTTTAATTATGTTGATATCGCTAATATACGATGCGTTTCAATTTGTATTGTCAGATGATAGTCAGTAAGCCTGAATATAGTCTGACAATTGTTCGCATTGCCTGCGTATTAACTTTTATTACTAATATCGTAAATCATAGTTCTACGCAAATAAATCGTCATACAATTGCAATATTCTTTTATAGCATAGATAATTGAGGCTAAATTTTTGGTTATTGCATATTAAATGACCACTTTATACCTTTTAGTCTATTAAGGTTTACCTCTTTATCTCGTTGAGTCGGTAAACTGATGTCGGTTGGAGCTCCTATGTGTCAAGATTGCGGTTGTTCACTCGCTGGTGGTGATCATCACCATCATCACCAATTACAAGCAAACCCTCAGCTTAATGATAAAAAAACCTTATCGGTAATTCACAAAATACTAGATAAAAATGATGTAGAAGCGGCACACAATCGTGCGCATTTTAATGCTAAGAATGTGACTGCATTTAATTTAATGAGTAGCCCTGGTAGCGGTAAAACGACCTTATTAGAACATCTACATCAGTATACGCCGCTGAAATATGCCGTTGTTGAAGGTGACTTAGAAACATCACGCGATGCTGATCGATTAAAAGCGCAAGGGATTAATGCCTACCAAATTCAAACGGGTTCGGCCTGCCATCTTGATGCGTTCATGGTGCATTCCGCGCTTCATCATATTGAATTAGATGATCTTGATATTTGTTTCGTTGAAAACGTCGGTAATCTTGTTTGCCCTGCGAGTTACGATGTGGGCACGCATAAAAATATCGTATTGGTCTCAGTACCAGAAGGCGATGATAAAATTGAAAAATACCCAGTGATGTTCCGCCGCGCTGATGTCGTTCTTATTACTAAGTGTGATTTATTGCCGTATTTTGATTTCAGTATTGAAGAAGCAAAAGCGCAACTACAAAAACTTAATCCTAATGTTGAAGTTATTTCATTATCAACCAAAGATCCTGAAAGCTT
The DNA here is from genome assembly GCF_003026095.1 of Photobacterium sp. GB-72. Taxonomy (NCBI): domain Bacteria; kingdom Pseudomonadati; phylum Pseudomonadota; class Gammaproteobacteria; order Vibrionales; family Vibrionaceae; genus Photobacterium; species Photobacterium sp. GB-72. The sequence continues at coordinate 89,172 of NZ_PYNV01000009.1, forward strand.
CCAACCACTTGTATCATGGATTAACAACAATCTGATTGAAGGATAATTATCATGTGTTTATCTATTCCTTCACAGGTGGTTGAGTTACATCCTGAAGAAAATAGTGTCACGGTTGATACCATGGGAGTTAAGCGAACAGTAAGCTGTCATTTATTAACTGAGCCCTTGGCGTTAGGGGATTATGTATTAATCCATATTGGTTTTGTGATGAGCAAAATTGATGATAAAGATGCCCAAGAAAGTTTAGAAATGTACCGTTTACTGTTGGCTGAAGCAGGGCCATTAGCATTATGAGTTTTGACTTAAAACAGTTATATCAAGGCTTTCGTGATGCTGATACTGTACTGAGTTTAGCCGAGCAGATAAAAGCCATAGCGCCACAATTACCTGAGCCTTTAAAAGTGATGGAAGTGTGTGGCGGCCATACACATACCATCATGAAGTATGGTTTAAAGCAGTTACTACCTGAGAATATTGATTTTATTCATGGCCCTGGTTGTCCTGTTTGCGTTATGCCCAAAGAACGTATTGATCATGCCGCTGCACTGGCATGCCAACCCAATGTTATTTTAGTTACCCTTGGCGATATGATCCGCGTTCCGGGTTCAAAAGGTAGTTTGGCGCAATATCGTGCTAAGGGTTGTGATATTCGACCTATTTACGATCCGCTTGATTGCTTAACCATTGCGACAGAAAACCCGGATAAAGAGGTGGTTTTCTTTGCCATTGGTTTTGAAACCTCAACGCCTATGACCGCCGTTTTAGTTGAGCTTGCAGAGCAACGCCAAATCAATAATCTCTACTTTCACATTAACCATGTTTTAGTGCCGCCTGCTGTTGATGCGGTAATGGCTGATCCAGCGGTAAAAGTGAATGCGTTTATTGGCCCGTCACATGTGAGTGTGATTGAAGGGGCGAAGATTTATCGTCCGTTGGTTGAGAAATACAATACTCCCGTAGTCGTTGCAGGTTTTGAACCTGTTGATGTGATGGAATCTATTTTACGTATCACTAAACAAAAAATCGCGGGTGAACCTGAACTCGACGTGCAATATACGCGTGCAGTAACAGAAGAGGGTAATACGGTTGCTCAACAAGCCGTAAAACGTTGTTTTGATGTGCGCGATAGTTTTCGCTGGCGTGGTTTAGGACCTATTGCTAATTCTGCGTTGAAATTAAATGCTGCTTATCAACACCGTGATGCTGAAATACGTTTTGCGGATTGCTTACCCATGACACCGATTGATGATCATAAAGCATGTCAATGTGGTGATATTCTTCGCGGCTTAGCGAAACCTCAAGATTGCAAAGTCTTTGGACGTGGTTGTACACCGCAAACACCATTAGGTAGCTGTATGGTGAGCTCTGAAGGTGCATGTAATGCTTATTTCCGTTACCGAGGCGTTTAATAATGACTGATATTGATTTAACAACCTTATCTACAACCAAGTCGATTCAATTAAGTCATGGTGGCGGTGGTCAGGAAATGAATAAGCTGATCAAAGGCTTATTCTTTAAAGCGTTTGATAACGATATCCTTCGTAATGAAGAAGATGCTGCGGTTTTAACACTGGAAGGTAACACGGCTTTTACTACCGATTCCTTTACGGTTTCGCCATTGTTTTTTGCTGGTGGCAATATCGGTAAATTAGCCATTGCAGGTACGGTGAACGACCTTGCGATGATGGGCGCAAAACCTCAGTATTTGAGTTGCAGTGTGATCATCGAAGAAGGCTTTGATGTTGCTAATCTAAAGACCATTGTTGATAGCATGGCAAATGAGCTCAGTATTTCTGGCGCTAAAATCGTGTGCGGCGATACTAAAGTTGTGCCTAAAGGGTGTGCGGATGGTTTGTTTATCAATACCACAGGTGTTGGCACTATTACTAAATCTGGCATTTCGGTACGTAACCTAAAACAAGGTGATGCAATCATTGTTTCTCGTGATATTGGTCGTCATGGCGCCGCTATTTTAATGGCACGTGAAGGGCTAACGCTAGAATCTGAACTTATTAGTGATTGCAATACCTTATGGCCTGCGGTTGAGGCGTTAATTGCCGCAGATCTTGATATTCATGCAATGCGTGATGCTACACGTGGTGGTTTATCTGCAGTACTTAACGAATGGGCGCAAGCGTCTGACATTGGTATCAATGTGGTTGAAGATGATGTGCCTGTAAGTGAAGAAGTACGTGGGCTTTGTGAGTTATACGGTTTTGAACCGTTTGATCTTGCAAACGAAGGAACATTTATTATCGCACTACCACAAGAACAAGCAGAAAAAGCATTAGAAGTATTAAGCGCATTTGCTGCATGTGGTGATGCTGCCATTATTGGTGAAGTCAGTGATGATTATGCAGGTCGCGTAATCTTAACTAGCGGATGGGGTAGCCGTCGTTACCTTGATTTACCACAAGGTGAGTTACTTCCGAGGATTTGTTAATGCATGAATATTCCATTGTTGGCGCTTTAATTGAACAATGCGAACAACATGCCGAAGATAATGACGCGACCAAAGTGACTCGTGTTGCAATAAAAGTCGGTATATTAAGCGGTGTTGAACCAGCGTTATTAGAAACAGCCTTTCAAACCTTTAAGTTAGAAGGGGTTTGTCATGACGCAATATTTGAAATGCAGATCCAACCCTTAGTATTATCGTGTTTTGAGTGTGGGCAAGAAACCACGCATAACGAGCGCAGTATTATTTGCAGCCATTGCCAGAGTAATCGCACACAGGTTATTGATGGCGAAGATTTGTTACTGATGCAACTTGAGTTGGAATAAAGCAACAATCCTATGAATAAGATAAAGGCAGCGCTGTCGAATACAGTGGCTGCCTTTCTTTATGTTTATATACCCAAGCGACTTCAAGATGCAGTGTTCAGCGAGACGACCTTAGTTCTCAGGCGCGGCAACGATTCGTAGATATAGTGGTTCTACATTGAGAATTGTTAACAAAGTCTGAGAGCTAAGGACGCTCGCCCTTTGGGAGCGTGTCACTGAGCCGACTTCTTGCGTCAGACAACTTGGAAAGAGCTCGCTATTCCGCTTCGTTGTCTTCCTTGAATTCAACTCAGTGACTTCGCTCTGAATCAGGCATCTTGAAGTTGTTTGGGTATATTAGTGAAATTACTGATCCGGCTGAATGCTTATTTGTGCACGACAACCACCGTGTGGGTTATTCAGAAGCTCGAATTCATAACCGTATTTATGGCATATATCACGGGATATGAGTAATCCTAAGCCATATCCTTCCACACCTCTTGGCTTTTTCTCTAATCCGATTCCAGTATCAATAATCGATATACGTAATGGGGTAACACTAATCACGACTGAACCTTTCTCGGTGCAAGAAAATGCGTTTTTGAGTAAATTTCCTACTAGGATTTTTAAACTGGTTTTAGGAATTTTAATGTCAATAGAGTGGCTTAATTCAATACGGTATTCGACGGGCTTATTCTTTAACAAATGTAAGTGACTTTGTACTATTTCTTCTAATTCGTCTTTGGTTAACTCACGGCTTTGTAGCTCATCTAGATTTTCCTCACGAGTAAGAGAAAGTAACGTTGTAACGAAGTCATTCATTTCATCACAGGCTCTAGATAAACGATCCCGTTGCGTGTCAATAAACTCGGGTGCTGAAGAATGTGCTAATAAATAGGTTGCTCCCTTTATCACCATGAGTGGTGTACGAAGTTCATGACTTGCATATCGATTAAATGCTCTCTCCCGTTCGATGGATTGCTTAATACGATCTTGGTATTGGTTTAAACTATCAACAAGCATGGTTAACTCTTGTGTTTTAACACCTTTGGGGATGACTATTGGGCTTAAATCATTGGCTGAACGACGTTGCAACTGATGGGTGAGAACCGATAAAGGATGGTTTAGGCGGCGTGAAATTAGCAGCATAATCGTCAAGGTGATAATTAAAAGTATGACTGAAATTACGGCTTGCTCGATATTCTCTTTAAAGATCTGATCTTCACTAAGCTCATAGATTTCATCAAAGTAAAAAGTGTAGAGATCAGCATGATGACCGTTACTATTGGTCATTAAACTTTTCATTACAAAATAGTCTGTTGAGTATCCATTAGGTTGGTATACTTCGATCGCCTCGTTATAGGGGAGATCTTTATCAATATCAAAGTGTTTAGGAACATTGGCTAAACCCACATAACTTTGGCTGGTGCGAGTTATGTACTGTAATTCTGAAGGTGAGTTTTGTAGCTTATTTATAATATCTTCAGTTTTGTGTTCTAGGGCATTTTGTGCATTTAATAATTCGAGCTCATCCACTGTTGACTCAACTAAAGCGAAGTGGATGGTGATCATGGCTATAGCGACAACAGCAAAATAGAAAAACGTTATTTCGCGTGCAGAGCGTAGTTTTTTCATTGTTGCTTATCTTCTTTAATCTGTTTGATGAGCTGGTAGCCCACTTTAGGGATAGTTTTGATATAGCTATGATTAAAGCCTTTGTCTATTTGAGTTCTTAATTGATAGATGTGGCTACGTAGTACATTGTTTTCAGGTTCATCATCGCCCCATAAGGTATTAATTAATTCTTGTTTTGTGAGGGTATCTGGTGCTCGTAACAGCATTAATTTCAAAATAGTAAATAGAGTAGGGTTAAGTGGTATCTGTCTGTTTTCACGGGTGGCAATGTGAGTTTTGAGATCAAGGAACAAATCACCAAATTGCAGTATTTGTGCCGCTGTGTTTCCTTTACGGCGACGGGTTAAAGCGGTAATCCTTGCTTCAAGGATCTCTAAATCAAAAGGCTTAATTAAGTAATCATCAGCACCCGTTGCAAAACCTTCTAATGTATCTTCACGAGTATCTCGGGCTGTAAGCATGAGTATAGGAGTATCGATGCCATCTTTACGTAATTGTTGACATACCATGTAGCCGTCCATACGTGGCAGCATGACATCAAGTATGATCAAATCATAATGATGTTGCTTTGCCAGTTTGTATCCTTGGATGCCATTGTTAGCGTAATCAAGCGTATAACTTTTAATTTCAAAAAAGTCGAAGATGATATTGGCTATATCTTGGTGATCTTCAATGAGTAATAATTTCATTATATTTAAGTTCGATGGTTGATCAGCACGCTAAGTAACGAGAAAAGAGAATAGGTTGTTAGGTTAGTTATTCTCTTTTCTTTTATTCGTTAGATTGATGATAGTTAATTGTTATATTTCGCAACTTCAGTTGCAAATTTATCACGGCATTGACTGAAAATATCTAATTCTGCTTGATACTCTTCGGTACTGATATCCATCACGCCCAGCATGGAATGAAAGATATTATCGTGAGAGTAGGTGCCCGTTTTGCTAGCTGCTTGTTTTAAACAGGTATAGTCAATATTTTTCGTTTGTTGAAAACTTGGCGACATCCATACTATTAACGGTACTTTGGTTTGGTATTCGGGGGCAAACCGATAAGGAATACCGTGCAAATAAGTGCCGTTTTCACCGAGAGACTCGCCATGATCTGAGATATAAACCAGCGCAGTATTATATTGCTCATTCAGTTGTTGTAGTTTCTCGATCATTTGGCTGATCACATAGTCAGTATATAAAATCGTATTATCGTAGCTGTTGATGATTTGCTCTTGGCTGCAGTTTTCAATATCAGCTCGTGGGCAATCAGGCTGGAATATCGCTTTATTTGATGGGTAACGTTGATAGTACGTGGGGCCATGACTACCAATTAAATGAAGCGTGATCATGCGATTACCACTTAGATCTTCGATATCTTGTTCGATATTTTCAAGTAGCGCCATGTCGTAACAAGTTGAGCCATTACACATCTCATCTTTACGGGAACGATCTATCTCGATCTTAGTAATATTCTTCGCGACAGATTTATCACCACCATCGTTCTCTTTCCATAGCTGAGAAACGTTAGCGCGTTGCAGAATATCAAGGAGGTTATCTTGGTTATCCGCTTGCGAGCGTTCGAAGTTGTCTCGGTTCAAATTGGCAAACATGCAAGGCACCGAGACTGCTGTTGCTGTACCACATGCTGTTACGTCTTGAAACGAGATCATATTAAGCTCACGAGTATAACGGTTGGTGTTACGGTGATAGCCATTTAGTTCGTAATTCTGCGCACGAGCTGTTTCACCAACTACCATGATCATCAGTGTGGGTTTTGTTTTTGCCTGCGCTAAGGCTGCGTCACTTTGTTTAGCATCCAAACCTATGTGCTTATAAGGTTGTGGAGTGGTGAAATAGGTGTGTTTTACGTATTTAATAGTGCTGTAGACAAACTGAGTGGGAATAATCACTTTTTTCAGATAGCTATTATTACGTCCAACCGAGGCATAGTCTTGGTAATACACTGCTGCAATTAACCCAACCACCACTAATGAAATTAGCATTGATACAAGCTTGGCTGTAATAAAAGTCATAGGGCTTGTTATTGGCTTGATTGGCAGTTTATAGATGAGCAGCGCGGGTATGACACCCATTAGAAGTGTCCACATTGCAGAGTATAAGCTGAGATAAGAGCTGGCTTCACTGCTGTCTGTTTCTATGATGTTGGCAATCATGCCGTAGTCAAACATGATGCCATAGTTGAACCCAGCATAACTCACCATACTTGATAAAATCAGTAAGATAATAAAGAACGGCTTACTTATCTTAGGCCAACTAAATAATGAAAAAAGAAAGTTTAAGCAGACGAGAAAGAAAAGTGGGATTGTGAGTACAAAACCAAGTTTAACGGTTTCAAGTTGACTAAATATTCCAATCAGTGCCTTATATACAGGTAAGTTAACTATGGCTGTAAAATACAGTGCGAGTAGGAAAGTAAAGGTAGCATAAGATACGCCACCAACACGTTTTTGCTTAATCATATTCATTGTTTATTTCGAAGGATTACAAACCAAATTGATGCAAATAAGCGGAATAACCCTTCTTTCTCCACGTCGTTATTCGCCGTAAGTTATAAACGCTAAAAGGTGAAAAAAATGTTGAAACGTTTTATCTCTAGTGCAATTTATTTAGAATGTTGATTGTTTCAGTTTTGAACATACTTTATTGAGAATAGTTACAAATTTAGAGAGTGCTTACCTTCTTAGAAAATAAATTGAGTGAGAAATTGAGGAAGGATTTTACCACTCGTTATGGTGCCATTTTATAAATAATAGGTAAGTCAATGTTTACCTAGTACGATCATGTTATAACTCGTGTTTTCAAGGTATGTAGTTAGCAGCTCAGATTATGGTAAAAGGAATTTTAAATGGATATTAAAATTGGTGACTTAACACACCCACAAGTCATTCAGTTGTTGATGGAGCATTTAGAAGATATGTATGCAACATCGCCTGCTGATAGTGTTCATGCGTTAGATTTAGATGCACTTCAGGCTGAGGATGTGACGTTTTATACCTGTTGGAAGCAAGATATGTTGCTTGGTTGTGTTGCAATTAAACGTCTAAATGCTGAAAGTGCTGAGCTGAAATCAATGCGGACGAAGATTGATGCGCGAAACCAAGGAGTGGGAGCAAGGCTCTTAGAACATGTTTTAATTGAAGCCAATAACAGGGGGTTTAAGACCATTAGCTTAGAGACAGGCTCACATAATTTTTTTGAGTCAGCCTGTCGTTTATATGAAAAGTTTGGTTTTGAATATTGTGAACCGTTTGCTGATTATTTACCGGATCCCCACAGCTTGTTTATGTGTTACACGTTTGCAGCGGAATAAGATTTTTTATAAAAGACAACCGTGTAGTTTGAAAGGGAATAAAAAAGCCTCATTTGAGAATGAGGCTTAATAATCAATGAATTCAGATTATTTTTAGGCAAGGGGCCTAATTACCGGCTAGGTATGAAGTTAATCTAGAACATTCTGAAGATAATTTGAATAACACGATATTCAGATTGAGATCTTAGTGGCTATATGCCTAACATATTATGTTATATCTATTGCATATATTCATTTTTCTTTACAGGGTGTCAAAAAATTGGCTATCAAACATTAATGATAATCATTTGCAATGTTATGTTCTCATATAGCAAGAATAAGCAGGAATTAATAACTCATGTATTAATGAGAACGTTGTTATGTGAATTGACCATTAAAGCTCTATTTATCGAAAGCTAAATAGAGCTTTAATTGAATTAACGTCGACGCATTTTTAGGTATAACGCGCCAGCACTTAGGTTGCTACCATCGAGTTCTAATTGACGGTTAACAGTAATTGCAAAGTTTTTACCCACACGGAGTGATAGGCGTTCAGTCAACACTTCATTGGCAAAATCACTGCCAGCTAAAACAACAGCATTTAACCCCGTGGTTTCATCTATACGCTCTAGCCAGTTAGCAATATAGTCAGCCAGTGAATCCATGATACCAAAAGCAAGTTTATCAAGCTCTGAATCATCAACAACTAAGCAAAAACTCATTAGGCTGCCCAGTGTTTTTGCCCATTCAATCGTGCGTTTGCCATTCACCATATCTAATGAATAATCAACACGATGACCTTTTTGACCACTATTTTGTAATGCTTTAGCGATCAGTGCATCGTTTAAGTATTGAATACTATTAGTACTCGATGTTGATAAGCCAAGAATGGTGGCAGCAACAGCAAATAAACCTGATAGCTGATTATGACTATCAGCAAGGTTAATTTGGCTTAGGGCTTGATAGCTATAAGGTAGCGATTCTTTAAATTTGGCAAGAATCGCTGCTTGTTCTCCTGCTGCCATTAGGCGAATAATTTCATGACCTGTTTGTGGCAAGCTAGGTAAAACTAAAAAGCTATCTGTACGGGTAAATTTATCTTGGCAAACAATCTCACCTGCGGCGTATCGACCAAAATAAATAACCGCGGTATTTCGTCCATTTCCTGATTCAATATTACCGCCATGCAGCGCACAAATAGGCAGTGCATGAGAGGGGACATCGTTTGGATGATTCGGCTTATAATCGAAATGAATACGACGTTTATGCCAATAGGCATTTAAGCCATTGATACAGGCTTGATCGTGTAAGGGTTCAAGTGCTTTGATTGACACAGGAAGATCAAGTTCAGGATCGCTATCGACTTGGCTCCAACCTTTTTCAATCCATGTAATTAAGGGTTGCCAATGGTTGGTATCAATAAATACGAAATCAACGCCTTGTTGACGTAAAATTTCAGTAAGTACAGTGAGCACGCGATTATAGCTAAAACACAAATCATACAAGGGGGCTTGTAACTGTCGATGCTGTGTTCTGGGTTGTACAGTCACGCGCGGTTTCTCAAGGCTTGATAACGCGAGTACGTGCTCTGATGGAGTAAAGAAATGCGAAGGTACATTATTAGGATTACAGATCAGAATTTGTGGGCGTTCCTGCGATGAGGTTAAAACCGGTGTTGTACTGAGTTGGAATACCTGATGTTTACCTTGCTCTGTGGTTAAGGTAAATAACACATTGCCAGTGGTAAGAATATCATTAGCCCAAACTTTTACTTGGTTGATGCTAATTGCTTGATGTAAACGCTGCTCACCATGACAACATGCACAAGGTAATGCTAGCTCACCAAATCGTGGCGATTGGTTATCGCCTAACAATGGTTCGCAATGTTGGCAAAAAGGTAAGTGGTGTTGAGTATTAACCAGAGGAACAACACTGCCTTCACGATGGATGATTTCTTCCACTTTAGATTCAACTAACCAAATGGAAAGCAGGAAATCATTGGCAATTTTTTCAGCTAATGCTTCAAGTTGTGCTTGTTCACCGACCGCTTCAATTAGATAACGATTTTTAACAAAACCAACGGTAATTTCATAAGGCTCATTGGCTAAATAGTCATTACATAATTGCGCATAAAACGGCACTTGGCGTGAGCATTTAAAAGAAAATTGAATTAATTTCATGCCTCTACTCCTCGTTTATAAGCGGTTGGGATCAAGCTATTAATCTCAATATTGTTCACACGTTCGCAGCTAATGCCCAGATCCGTTAAATGATTCAGAATGGCTGATTCCATGGTAGGAATAGCAGCATAAATTTTAGGTGTTAGTCCTAAATGCATCGGCTCGAGTACAGTAGGGGTAACACCTAATACGAATGTTTTAGGGCGATCGCCGACCAATTCCATCATGATCAATGTTTGCAGCATTTCTACTTCATGGGCACTGCCTTGCCAGTCGATCTCAGGTGGTGCTTTATCAAAATCGAAAAAGTAGACTTCGCCTGCATCTACACCAGCAGCATTAACAGTATCAATCACAATAAGGTGATCGTATTGGGTTAAGGTTGGGATCAAACTATGCGCAAGGGTACCGCCATCCACGAGATCAATCTGATGTTCTGGGTGTGAAAAGCGGTAGTTTTCGGTGAGGTAATTGACGAAATGTACGCCGACTCCTTCGTCGGCGTACAAGACATTGCCAATACCAAGTAGCAATATCTTCATTAGTGCTAGTGGCCTTTATGGTCAGTGTTTGTTTGGTGAGTTTGATGCTGAACAGGGTCGTTACCCTTGTTCTTATCTTTAATGTGCACTGGGTGGTAATCAAAACCCGACATAATGGCGTCAGCGGAGCCATTGCGGAATCGAATACCTGTCCAAATCACCATGTAAACGTGAATTAAGACAAACACGATGAACGCCCAAGTTACAATGTGGTGCCATTCACGAACGTTAGCTAATCCGCCCATCGCATAGGTTACCCACTCAGCTGGCTGCCAGAATAGGCCTCCCATACCGAGGTGATACACGTTGGCATACAAGGTTAAACCTGTTACACACATGAAAATAGCGGCGATAGAAATACCCGCATAAACCACTAACTGTAACGGGCCGTAAGCACCATGATGGGGTGGTTGTCCAACCCAAAAATAGGCTTTGATTTGTTTTACCCAGCTATTCGGACTTACAGCATCTTTTACTGAACGTCTTTCAACATTACTGCGGCTAAAGAAGAACAAATAAGCACGAATTAACGTGACAGCGATAAGGACAAACCCCAGTACTTCATGGACAAAACGTACCCAGCCTTGCTCTAATACGTTGGTGTTATCTGGCGCAACCAAAAATGGCCAAGCAATATAAAAGCCTGTGATCACCAAACCAAATATGGCAAAAGCACGGAGCCAGTGACATAGACGTATAATAAAAGAGAAAACATAGGATCGTTTGTACAACACTGTATCTGTTGACATAAATTCCTTCCTTACACTGCTTGTGCTGGAATACGGAATTCACTCAAAGATTGGCCTTTGTAATCCATCACGTGTACTGAACACGCCATGCATGGGTCAAATGAGTGGATCACACGAAGAACTTCAAGAGGCTTAGTTGGATCTTCTAACTTTAAGCCGACTAAAGAAGCTTCATAAGGTGCAATTTTGCCGTTGCCATCAATTGGGCTTGCGTTCCATGTGGTAGGAACAACCGCTTGATAGTTTTCAACTAAACCGTCTTTAATACGTAACCAGTGACTTAATAAACCACGAGGCGCTTCAATCACACCTACACCTTTGTATTCTTTTTTAGGATCAATGGTTGGTTCAATGTACGTAGTTTGATCTGAATTTAGGTTGGCGACCATAGATTCAAAGGTAGTTAAACCATTACGTGCAATGATCAAGGTATGAAGCATACGTGCTGCTGTACGACCCAATGTTGTAAATAGCGCACCAGCAGGTAATCCTGTTGTTTTTAAGAACTCGTTAACAACTGGTACAACGTATGGATTACCTTTTGCGTAGTTCACAGCAATAGTCGCTAGTGGGCCTACTTCAACAGGCTCGCCGTTATAGCGTGGCGATTTAACCCAAGAATATTTACCGGCTTCGTTAATCGTTGGACGTTTACCTTCTAAGGTGTCACGTTCAATAAACGGAGTGTGCTCAGGAATCGTTGTACCATCAAATGGGTGCTGTGGTTTATCAGCGTTGTACCATGAGTGGGTCACGTCTTCAGCAATCAGGCTAAGGTCAACCTTTTCTGCTTTGGTTAGATCTTTATTGCGAATAACACCGCCAGTAAATAGCTGATCTTCTTCGTTTAGTTGAATAGATTCACTACACATGAAAGTGCTAACGTTACAGCCGCCTAATACACTTGGCTCTTTGCCAAATGCCGCTGCCGCCATCAAAATGTCCGCTTGGTAGGCACGTTCAATAAATTCAGCGACATGAACAAACTTTTGTTTAAACTCTTGTAGGCGAGCAGGATCTAACATGTCACGAACACAAGTTACACCACCAACAACAATAGATTGTGGGTGCGGGTTTTTGCCACCCCAAATTGCCATCATTTCAGCGCCAATACGTTGAACTTCAAGTGCTTTAAGGTAGTGAGATAAACCAATTAGGTTTTGCTCTGGTGTAAATGCATATGTTTTGTTGCCCCAGTATGCGTTAGCAAATGGGCCTAACTTACCTGTGTTTACTAAGCCTTGTACTTTTTCTTGTACTGCGCGTAGTTCACCTTCACCCGCGGCCATTGGTATTTTTGACCACTTCATTGCTTCTTGTGCCGCTTTTGCAGGATCGGCACTTAATGCAGAAACCACATCCACCCAGTCAAGGCCGTGTAGTAGGTAGAAATGAACAATGTGGTCGTGCATTTCAAGTGACGTTAAAATCAAGCTACGAATGTATTTCGCGTTAATAGGCACTTGGGCATTAATGGCATTTTCAACCGCTAATGTGCCACATAGGTAGTGTGATGATGTACATACACCACAAATACGCTGCATTAATAGGCCTACATCATAAGGTGTACGGCCTTTCATGATGATCTCTAAACCACGGAACAGGGTAGAAGAGGCATAAGCTTTTTCAATAACATTGTTAGCATCAAGTTCAACTTCGATGCGTAAGTGGCCTTCGATACGAGTAATGGGATCGATTACGACACGCTTGCTCATGAATTATTCCTCGACTTTCTTTGCAAAAATACTACTCACTGCGTGAGCACCAATACCTATAGCAGTAACGCCTAATGTCACAGCGCCAATGGTATCGGCAGTGGCATCTAAACCATGTAAAGGTTGACGGCTTAATGGTTTTTCGAAATACGCCATTTCATCCCAAAAATCTGGTTCAGAACATCCAATACAGCCATGACCGGCAAGAACAGGCCAACTTGTGTGCGCGTTGAAACGCTCAGTAGGGCAGTTGTTGTACGTGTATGGACCTTTACAACCCATTTTAAATAAGCAGTACCCTTGCTTTGCGTTGTCATCACCAAATTCAGTGACAAATTCACCGGCATCAAAGTGGCCACGACGCTCACAGTTATCATGCACACGTGCGCCATATGCCCACTTAGGACGGTTAAACATATCAAGAGCAGGAAGACGACCAAACATAATGTAGTACATCAATGTACCCGTGATGTTGGCTGGGTTTGGTGGGCAACCTGCAACGTTAATCACTGGACGATCAATCACGGCACCTACGCTTTTCGCACCCGTTGGGTTAGGACGAGCTGCCTGTACACCACCGAAAGAAGAACAAGTACCCACACAAATAACGGCTGCTGCATCGTTAGCCACACGCTTTATCAGTGACATACCGGTTTCAGCTTTGCTGCCAAGCGTAAGATAAATACCGTTATTAGCAGTAGGAACTGCGCCTTCTGCTGCTAATAGGTATTTGCCTTTGTACGCTTTCATTGCGTTTTCGAGGTTTTCTTCAGCTTGTTGACCAGCCGCTGCCATTAATACTTCTTGGTATTCAAGAGAAACATGTTCAAATAAAAGGGTACTAATATCTGGCGTGGTTGTACGTGTTAGTGATTCAGAACAGCCAGTACATTCTGCAAGACTTAACCAGATAAGAGGCACGCGATCGGAAAGCTCTGCAGCTTCTGCAACCATGGTGCTAAACGGTAAAGGTAAAGCCAGTAGGGATGTAATAGTGGCACTCCAAATCATGAAGTCACGACGGGTAATGCCATTTTGTTCTAATTTATCTTTGAATGATTCCTCACGAAGAGGTTTCATTGCTCGTAACTCTGCAAGACGCTTCTTGCCTAGCTCGAAAAGGGCTGCATGCGAGTCCATCTATCAACCTTGTTTATTATGAATACTTATACGCTAAGGGAATAGCGTACAGATCTTATGCTTGTAATGATGAGAGATGATTGATCTATATCAGATTTTTGATTTTTGTATGACAATATAAAAAATCAAAAATGGCGGGATGCATAAATAACTCATTGATATTCTTAATGAGAATTCTTTTCATTAATTTGCGGTGTCAATCGTGAGCTTAAGGTTTTGAAATTTAAAGATTAAAAATATCAACGTAATAAGTGGTATTGATTTCAAATGCGAATAATATGCTTGAATATGCAACTTAATTTTCGGATAAAAAATAAATAATATTTAACGAGAGAGGAAAAAATAGAAAATTAGAAGTATTTAGTTTTTTTTGTGTATTTTAAATGCAGATAGAAAAAACCTCAGTCGATACTGAGGTTTAATTATTAACATGTTGCTTGATTATTCACCGGCAAGGAAAGCCGCATCAAGTTTACAGAATGCCAATAATAAATTAGCCGCTGCAGCATAGAAGCCAAATTGATCTCGGTTTTGACACTCTTTCACAAACAGTGGTAACCAGTTAAGCAGCATAGTGTTAATAAAAGAAAGCTGTGCTTGCATTAGCTCTTCACGCTTTTCTTCAGTTTCTTGCTGGTTTGCCATGATGATAAGGTTACCCATGAAATCCAATTCAACCGCAAGGTGATCGGCTGGCTCATTGAATTCTTTACGCTGTGCAATCGCGTAATCATTCATTAGTACATTCATATCTTGTGCTGGCTTATCGTTAAGTAAACCAGAAGTACCTACATACATAGATGCGTAAGGCAGCGCGCCTGTTTTTGGTGTACTTAAGAATAAACCACAGAAATCTGCCGCTAGCTCAAGTTGTTCATCAGGACGTGTGTTTGATTGATTAATTACTTCGCGAAAAGCTTCAACGGGGGCTTTTAATTCCTCGGTCATGCCTAAGCCTGAAAGGAATGTGTACATTTCACCACCGTGGTATTCATGTAGATCTGCATCAGTGAGTTCGCGAGCGAAAAGTGATGACATCCACCAGTAGATCTCTGCACGTTGTTCGTTGAAAGCAATAAATTCTTGCATTGTCACTCCAGACAGATAAAACACATTCAAATATAACTTAAGACATTATATTGGAATCTATTTTAAAAAGGTGAAATAAAGGCGATGAATTTTCGTTCATCGCCTTATTTTAATCAACTAGCTAAGTAAAATTACTTATCCATAGCAGGGAACAGTGGGTCGATACCTTCTTCATAGATAGGACCGTTAAAGCCTGTTACTGCAGGAACAACACCTGTGTACTTCTCGATCTGAACTAGGGCAGCAGCTGCAGATGTTGCTTGCGCTAGGCTAGAAGTACCGATGTCTTCTGTTAATACGTTTGGATCACCGTAAGTACAGATAGTACCTACTTTACCGCCTTCTAATGGGCTGTACCATGCGCCTTCTTGTAGACGACAAACACCTGGTAGGTAATCATCTGTTACAACAGCACCTGCTAATACCTGACCACGGTCGTTGTATACACGTACGATATCGCCAGATTTGATACCACGAGCAGCAGCATCTTCAGTGTTCATAAAGATAGGCTCACGCTCAGCAACAGCGTAAGTCGCACGGAAATCCGTTGACGAACATAACTGTGAGTGTAGACGATCTTTCGGGTGCGTACTCTGCATGTTGATCGGGAAGCGATCAGAGCGAGGACCACCGTGGCTACGTTCAGTCTTTTCAAACCACATTGGGTGACCTTGACAGTCTTTGTAACCCATATCTGCGATAGTCTTACAGTAGATTTCGATCATACCTGAAGACGTACCTAGTGGCTCAAGGTCAGGTTCTTTACGGAATGATTCGTGGCGAACCCACTCTTTACCCGCAGGGAACTCGATGAAACCTTCACCTTCCCAGAACTTCTTGAAGTTAGGCATACGAACGCCTAGACCACGGCCTTGCAGACGCGCACCGTTGTAGATCTCTTCAATGATTTCCATTTGCGTCTTACCGCCAGTGAATGCTTCTTCGCGGTTAAAGCGAGAACATAGCTCACGGAAAATCTCAAAGTCATCTTTCGATTCGTACATTGGCTCAACAATCTTACGAAGGGCAATAATACCTGCGTTAGAGTGGTTACCGTACTGTTCGATATCGTTACGCTCGTAAGTTGTTGTTGCAGGTAATACGATATCTGCAAAACGACAAGTTGCTGTCCACTGGTGCTCAATCGATACAACAGTTTCTAACTTAGTCCAAGCCTTGATCATCTTATTACGATCTTGGTGGTGACCAAATGGGTTGTTACCACTGAAGATCGCCATCTTCATAATAGGGTACTTAATCTTCTGACCATTGTAGTTAATGGTCTTGCCTGGGTTGTCGATACAATCAACAAAGCGAGCAACTGGAATGAAAGTAGAGTAACCGTTAAATGAACCGTTATGAATTGGAGCAACACCTGTAACACCACTAAAGCCTGACATTAGTGGACCATTCGAGGTGATTGAACCTGCATCATTGTAGTGCCAGCCGAAACCGAAACCACCACCAGGTAAACCGATTTGACCTAGCATTGCTGCAAGTACAACGAGCATCCACGCGTACTGTTCGCCGTGCTGCATACGTTGTAGACACCAGCCACCGATGATTTGCGTACGGCCACTTGCCATTGTGCGCGCAAGAGCACGGATATCATCAGCTTTGATACCACAGATCTTTTCAGCCCACTCAGGGTTCTTAACAACACCGTCAGTCTTACCAAGAACGTAAGGCATGAACTTATCAAGGCCAGTTGTGTAATCAGCAATGAAGTCTTTGTTGTATAAGTTTTCAGTGTATAGCGTATGTGCAATAGCAAGCATTAATGGAACATCAGTCTGTGGGTTAACACGGATCTGCTCACCACCAACCACTTTTTGTGTGCTAGAAACCACAGGATCGACGTAGATCACTTTGATTTCTTTATTCTTCACTTTCTCTGCAAGTTGATCATAGTACTGGTATGGGCTGTGGTCTGGTACTAACCAACCCACTTGCAGGTTTTTAATTGGGTCAGATGCCCAAATAACGATAGTGTCAGTGTGCTCAAGTACTAGTGGCCATGATGTTTGTTGCTCGTAAACTTCCATTGCGCCAGCAACGTAAGGAAGAATTACCTGAGCAGCACCTGTTGAGTAGTCACCCATCTTACCTAGGCTGGTACCGTGAAGGCCAACACCACGCTTCATCATGGTACCTGCGTTATGCAGTTTACCCACTGATTGCCAGCCTGTGTGACCAGAGTACAGTGCACTTGGACCGAAGTTGTTCTGAACACGCTCCATCTCATGGTAGAAGAAGTCTAACGCTTGAGACCATGGCACACGTACAAAACGGTTATTACCACGCTGTGTTGTATCTGACTTGTAGCCTTGCTTTAGCCAATCAATACGTACCATTGGGTATTTAACACGTGCAGGGTTATAAACCACTTCACGTACCGCCTGGATCATATCTGTTGGGTTCTTGTCTTTTTCAAATGGCGTTGTTTCAGTCCAAACACCGTCAACAACTTTAGCGCGGAATGCACCCCAGTGAGAGCCAGATAACACTTCGCCAGAAAACGCTGCTTTTGCTTCTTCTGCAGCCATTGCTTTACGAGGAGCAAGAAGGCTAGGACCTACAACCGATGCAGCACTTGCCATTGCAAGGCCAGATAGGAAGCGGCGGCGTGAGATGCCAGTTTTATGAGTTTGAGTCGCCATATGTTGGAGAATCCTTAAACTTTAATTTTTATCGATGGGGCGGGGATAGTGATATCACCCGCCTATCATTTATTTGTTATTAGGCTGCAGGATTAGTGCGCACCTGCACCGCCTGTATCGCTACCGTGGTTCTGAAGATATTTCAGTAGCGTACGTTCTTCTGTCTTAGACAGACGGTAGTAAGAGCTCATGGCTTTCAGACTTGCGATCCAGCCATTTGCAGTAAAATGGCCTGGTGCTGGCGCCGCGTGACAAGCGTTACAAGTAGAGCCGTACATTTCTTCTGCATAGTTCCAGATAGGCTGGATGCTATCGATCATGTCAGCTTTAGTAATCCATGCTTGTACTGTTACGTTCTGCCATACGATGTCAGTTGCTGGATCAGTTTCTTCCTTAATAATTTTCTCGTTAGCTTTAATGTCACCACGGATAGTCGCTTTAAATACGCGCTTACCCATGTATTCTGTCATAACGCGACCTTTACCCGCTTTCTCTAGCCAGCCGTTTACTTCAACTTTTAGCATGTCGCCTTTACGTTCAAGTACCGTTACTTCAGACGCTGGTAGTAATTTACCTTCTGATTTAGCGTTAGCATCGTCAGTGGCGAACATATCTTTCTCACCAAGAGAGTAAAGCTTGTCAGCGGTTGCACCTTGTGCAGTTGCTTCTGCTTGTAGGCCTTGGAAGTCTTTCTGGAAGCCGCCAGCCATGTTTGGTAGTTCGTGTGCAATACCTTTGTGACACTCGATACAGTTCATGTCTTTTGCAGCAGCGTCTGTCATTGCAGCAGCAGCTTCAGGTGATTGTTTAGCGTGATCCATTGCAGAGTAATTGTGACAGCTCTTACAGGTACTCGAATTTTGCTTTTTCATTCGATCCCATACCATTTGAGCTAATTCTAAACGGTGCTCTTCAAACTTTTCAGGCGTATCAATCTTTTTAGTAATAAATTGGTTATATACGTCTTTTGATGCCATCAGCTTAGTTTGAACCATACCAACTAAATCTTTAGGTTGGTGACAGTCAACACAATCAGCACGAACACCAGAAGCGTTTTTAAAGTGAACAGATTCTTTATACTCATCGAAGTTTTGCTGCATGGTATGACAACCGATACAGAATTCATTGGTTGATGCGTGCTCAAAACCTTTATGTGCAGCAAAGATACCAACAAGGGTGATAACAATACCAACAAATACAAGAGCAAGAATCGAATACTTGCTACTTGGTTTTGTCAACATCTGCCAAAGTTTTTTCATGTTGAATGATTCCATTTAAGAATGAATGCCCACCGTAAGCTACGGTGACGTTATAAATTTTATGGGGTAATCTTATGTCCACGATGTGAATAAGGTTAACGGTACGAATGAATAGCAAACTCATGTTTATGACAAATTGTGAATAACTACGGTTTGTGCTAACGTTTCGTAAGAACACCTAAAAAACTAAAAGAGACAAACATGACTCATCACGTACTTGTTGTGGAAGATGAAATTGTTACCCGTACTAAGCTGGTCGGGTATTTTGAGAATGAAGGATATAAGGTTAGCCAAGCGGATAGTGGCGCACAGATGCGAGAGATCATGGCGACTGAAAAAATCGACCTCGTCATGCTTGATATTAACCTTCCTGGCGAAGATGGTTTGATGCTTACACGTGAGCTTCGTAGTCGCTCTGAAGTGGGTATTATTTTGGTCACAGGACGTACTGATAGTATCGATCGAATTGTGGGTTTAGAGATGGGTGCAGATGACTATGTCACTAAGCCTTTTGAGCTTCGCGAACTCCTTGTTCGAGTGAAAAACTTGTTGTGGCGCATAACCTTAGTGGAAAAAGCACGTGACGAAACCTTGGTCGAAATGCAAGAAGATAACATCATTCGTTTTGGCGAATGGCAGTTCGATATTAACAAACGAGCGCTGACTCATAATGGTCTTCCGGTGAAGCTAACTAAAGCGGAATATGAGTTATTAGTCGCCTTCTCTTCACACCCAAATGTAGTGTTGAGTCGTGAACGTATTTTAAATATGTTAAGCCATAGAGTCGAAGCGCCAAACGATAGAACTATTGATGTTTTAATTCGTCGTATGCGCTCTAAAATGGAGCTAGATCCAAAGAACCCACAGATTTTTGTTACCGTTCACGGTGAAGGATATATGTTTGCAGGGGATTAATTTCCTTCAATACTAGATATAACTGATATCAAAAATTGCATATTGCAGTGAAACATTTTGAAATAAAAAGGCCATATCATTCGGTGATATGGCCTTTTTTCTAGAAAAAAATGAGCTAATTTCTTGATATAAATCAATCAATGAAGAGGTGTCTTTTTGCTTGTTTTTTAACCAAAAACTGTAATTGTTAACCATTCTCAAATGCATACATTTATTTAAACTTTTCATTAACATTAGTAATGAGAATAAAGAACAACATTGAGATCATATCGTTAACAACACAAAAAAATAATGACAGAATGTGAATAAGGCAATTTATTGAACAGTGCTCAAAATAGAGCAATGAATACTTATCTTAGAAATAAGAAACAGTATGCGAGAGATGAAAGTAGATATTTGGCCAATTATTGAAGCTATTCATACTACAATAATGTGCTGTTCATAGTTGATTTGCAGATTATTCATAAGATAGACATAGAATTTTTTGATTGTTAATGGTTATAAAATGCAAAAAGCCCAGTAAAACTGGGCGTTAACACTAAATAATAAAAAAATAATATAGATAAACAGCTTATTTATATCGATTTGCGGTCTTTTTTCTCATTATTTCTGCGGTTAAGTTTTCTATTTTTGGCAGACTAATGGTACTTTCTTTTGCTAATTGACGTTGTTCGCTTAGCACGTTTTGTAAGATGGTCTCTGTTGTGAGTGGGTTTGCTAATACGACACGGAACACAGTTGTTATCTTATGCTGCCATTTTTCCGGTGTAATGCGGGTACGAGATACAAATGATTTACCGGATTCACGCTGACGTTTTTGGATGAACTTGGTTAAGTCATTAAGTAACTCCAGTAATGTTTCGCGCTCTTCATCTGTAGCGATTAACAATGCTTCTTGCGTCGCTTCCGGAACATAACGGTAAGTCAGCAAGCACAGTTCAGGCTCAGTAACTAACTCAAAATCTATTTGTTGTTTAATTAAATCAGCAAAATAACGTGCATTTTCAATACTATTGTTAATCAACAATTCATAGCCAGGGCGACTAATTATATTCATGCTAGCGTATAGCAACATAGCCATACCGCTTCGTGACCCTTCTAAGGTGTGACTACCTAAATCTTTCGATCCTTTACGCAAAATATATTCAGCATGATGTTCAATTGCTGTCATGAGCTCTGGGTTTTTAAAGATCACCATGCCCGCACCCATAGGAATATACAACTGCTTATGAGCGTCGATTGTAATAGAGTCGGCGCGTTCAATCCCTTTCAATAAATGACGGTACTTATTAGACATTAATGTCGCGCCACCCCAAGCTGCATCAACATGGAAATGACAATCGTGCTCAGTGGCAATATCTGCTAATTGATCTAAAGGATCAACATTGCCTGTTTCTGTTGTGCCTGCAATACCAATAATGGCGAAGGGTTTAATGTTACGCTGTTTCAGATCAGCTAACGTCGACTGTAGGTGGTCGATGTTGATACGGTTATCATCATCAGTTTTAATTGAAATGAGGCTATCTCTACCAATGCCTAATACATCTGCTGATTTCTTTAACGAGTAATGGCCACGTTCAGACACTAAGATCGCTAAATCATCATAACCGTAGTGCTTCATCGCACGAAATAATCCTTCTTGGGCAATACCTTTAAAATCCCCGTCAGGTTTTAGGACTGTATTTCTTGCTACCCATAATGCTGTGATATTAGCAATTGTGCCACCAGAGCAAAAAGCACCTAAGGAATGGTCAGCACTATGCATCCATTGCTGATAGAAGCTTTCATTTTCATTGAAGATGAGCTTATGAAGCATTCCTAAAACTTGTCGCTCAAGAGGAGTGAAAGCTTTAGAGGTTTCGATTTTTACGAGATTTTGATTCAGCGCGATCATGATTTTAGAGAGCGGCATCATGAAGTAAGGCAGGGCAGAAGTCATGTGACCGATAAAGCTTGGCGCTGAGGTGTGGACTGATTGCGAAACCAGCTTATTTAATAGAAATTGGGTATGCTCGGAGACAAAGCTCGGTATTTCAGGGATTGCTGGATCGGAGAAGTCTTTCTCTATTTCGAGTAGTGGTTTTTCTGTTGCAGCAATGTGAGTACGCAGAAATTCATTTAAGTTTTCTGATAGCTCTTTTTCGATCATACCCAGTGTTGAATCTGGGGCTTCCGGTACTGTAAAAATTCGATGCAGAGATTCTTGTGATGCATCGGCAGTGCGATTATTAACAGCCATAATACTCAGTAACGTTTCTTTAACTTTGGTAAAGTGCTGTTAATCTAATAGAAAAGTAGTGTTATGTCTCGTAAAATTTATGGCTCTGTATCATAACAGAGCCATAATTTTCATCGCTTACAATGAAGAAGGGATGGCATTTATTGTTGTTAGAAGGTGTAGTTCATACCTAAGCTAACAAGCATAGTATCTGCATCATAGAAGTTGATATTTGATTGTGTGGTGTTGTAGCCCACTAATGAAACAACGCCCCAATTCTTCCAACCAAATGGTTGTTTGTATTCATAAGCTAGGAAGGCACCTAAACGGTCTTCTTCTTGTTTCTTATCAAAAATAGGGTTTTCTGCATCAAACAAAGCTTTCTTATAACTTAAAGTAAAAGCTAGGCTTGAACGCTGGAAGAGTTGAATAAAAGTGGCTGAACCCCCAAAAATATCGGCAGACATTGCTTTACCGTCAGCATCAATACCACTGTAGTTTAATGCGGTACGAAGCATTTGTGTTCGACTCAGTGGAAGTAGGTGGCTTCCTTCTACAAAAAAGAGTTTTGCGTTTCTATCTAGTAGATTTTGATCGATAGCTAAGCCTTCTCCACTTTTTTCTTGATCTACTTCATAACGACCATATGCAGTATCTAATGAGTACATAGAGCCAGCAATATTGTCCCACTGCGCACGTACCGCTTTTACATTACTTCCTGTTTTTACACGTGGCTCCCCTGTTAAATAGGGGTTTTGCCATGTTTTTAATTCTAATAATCCAGGAATGTAACTTAACGAAACAGTGCCGTTTCCTTGAAGTTGTTGGCGAAAGCCAAGCTCAGTATGGAAACGCCCTAAAGCGACATCAGAACGATCAGTACCAAAAAATAATTGCTGTTTAGCATTGCTGAAAGTATATGAAAGTGTACCAAGTGGGGCGATACGTGTGTGACCTTGATCATCACCTGATGAATTCAAATTTGAGGTGGTGACATTATCAGAATCAAACTGTGAATTTGTTTTAGTGTATGCAGCCAAGAGCGAGATATCACCACTGATACCTGGTGTCCAATCCACCGGTTTTGCAACGGTATTAAAACTGGCAACTACGGTAACTAAACCAATATAAATCGGTTTCATTTTAAGCATCCTTTTCTTCAATTATTCATTACTGTGATAATGGTTAACGTAAGGAATAAAAATAAAGTTTAAATATAGATTAATTTTATAATAGCGATGGATGTTATTAAATCGAAATACAGTATTTTGTTGTTTATTTGATAATAGATTTATTTATTCAATGGAAATTGGGATGAAATGCCACCGCACTACGTTGATAATTGCTCTTATTTTATAGGAAGGTGTGAAAATAAGAGCAATATTTTAAAGGGCTATTTGCATGTTACTGCAACTAATTTCTGCTTTTTCATTATAGCTATCTAACGACTGTTTGATATCGATAGGCGGCGTTAATCACTTTGCAAATTCCGCTGTTAGCACTAAAACCATAATAAGCAGTGCTGTCGCAAGTTTCATTTGATGTCCCTGCTAACACTTGTTGAAAGCAAAATGTAATGATTTCAATGGCGTTCCAACCCAAGAAAATAATGCGCTCACTTCTACCATGTCATCAAACGATAGTCCGTGATGACAGTGGAAAATTTAATGCAATATACAGTATTGATATTAATGTGATAATTATCTTAAATTCTGTACAATTTAATTGATAACAAAGCTGTAACATAACTATACTATGGTTAACAAAATGTTACATTTGAAAGATTTTAAGGGGCGAAGTATGGATAGTAATTTGAAACTTGCTGTAGTTACAGCAACAATGACGCTAACGACAATCTTTAGTTACGCAGCAGTAGCCTTATTAGCGTAATACAATGGCAAGTTAAAAAGATAAGATAGAGCTTTAATTTCTTTAACTTGTTTTTTATAAGCGATTCCAACTCTTAAATTAAATACGTATATTACGTCAGAGTGTTTTCTAACCTTTGGGGGAGAAATGAATTATCTGCCGTTTAGTTTGAGTGCTTTTGATGAAGAATCGATATCACATTTTTCATCACAGCTTTTTGATGCACATAATAAGAAAATAGCATTAGTTGTTCAGGGTGGGGGACAGCGAGGTATTTTTTCGGCTGGTGTTTTAGACAGTTTCTTAGCACACGAGTTTGATCCTTTTGCTTTGTATATAGGCACATCTGCAGGTGCTCTCAATTTATCTTCATTTATTAGCCGTCAGCCACGTTTCGGCTATCAGTTTATTCAAAACTATACAACAACAGATAAATTTTTTAGCTTGTATAAGTACTTAAGCAAACAACAGCCAATGAACCTTGATTGGGCGCTGCAAGTCGTTTCTCCCACTGGCGAATTAGCCCTCGACTTTCATACCGCGAAAAGAACCCTACAACATCGACAGGCATTCGCCTGCGCAACACGTAAAGATACCCTTGAAGATATCTATATGCCGATGTACCAAGATGATTGGTATGAAGTTTTGCGTGCGAGTTGTGCTATTCCTGTTTTATACAATTTACCTGTTAATATGAATGAGCTGGAATGGGTTGATGGTGGTGTGAGCGCTGCGATACCGGCTAAAGAAGCATGGCGTCGAGGGGCTGATCTGGTTATTGTGATTCGAACTGAGCCTCTTGATCATGACAATCATGCCGATAAGGGGATCTTTGATGACTGGCGTGAAAGTGTTGAAACTTACTTACCCTATTATATTAATAAGCTTAGCCTTAATGAATCGGTAGATAAAATTAAAACGGTTCATCATGAATTAAGTCACCGTTTTGAACAGTGGCGAGAACAATACCGTAACGACACTATCGATATTAAAGATAAAGATGATATACAGAAAGAACTTTCATATTTGGATAGTAAAAGTAAAGAGGCATTGAAGCTGCCTATTTTTGGTAATAAAAGTTGGCTATCACATATGAATATTGAACGTTTATTAAAATTAGCGAGGCAGAGTAATAATTCCGACGTAATTGAAATGTTACTTCAATATTACAAAACTCACCAAGATATGAATGATTTTTTAGTGAATCCACCCGATGGGTTACAAGTTATCCAAATAGCGCCTGAAAAGTCATTGAAGAGCCGAGCCCTATTGAGTAGCAAAGATGATTTAGAAATGGATTATCGAGAAGGAAAGATAATTGGACGTAAGTTTGTAGATTGTTTTTCAAATATTTTAAATGAAAAAAGCAGTTTAATGCAGTACATGCGAAATGAGTAAACCGAGTAAGAATTGCTTACTCGGCTATTGTCTCTTTGTTATCTATTAATCATAAAATGAAGTAATAACACTGCCATTATTAATAGTAAGCGATGTTCCTTTACTATTAATAAATGAGGCGATAACACTCTGCATTTCATTTGTTGCAGCAATACTTTGTTCTGTTGCGGGCTGTGATAGCTCGGATGGATTCAGAGGTGTAAGCACTGAACTGTGATATCCACCCTCAAATCTCACCGCTGTTTTCAGAGGTGACCCTGTTACAGACTTGAGTGTTTGAGTCAATTGTAGTGGTTTTAGAAGTGGCGTAGTTCCTGTAAATGGTGAATAAATTGGATCCGTGCCTTGTGTCGATTTATTTGGAATCACCATATCATTTTTCATTTCTTCTAATAAAACAACGGTTGTTTTTGGAATAAATGAAGCGTGATTTATTGGATCTTCTGGGTCCATGACGGTTTGCGCGGCATAGGCAAACTTATTAAAATTGTCATTTAAAGTATCGAGTGTTATTTGGGCCAGTGAGTTCCCTGAATCTTTACTTGTATTTAGCTGTGCAATATAGCTCTTAAAACACAATGCAAGATTTGTGTTACCACATTGTTTAGAGAATGATGGGTTAGTTGCGTCAACTATTCCACCTTTAATGAGATCACTAAAACTTGGCGAGTTTAGTAGTAAGTATGGTATTTCAGCACCTGGGTTTGCGAGTGCAACGGTATCAATATTAAATAACGTTTTATTATATTGGTCATTAAATACAGTTCTGTTCGCGATGTCTGCGACATCAACACCGGTAATAGCGCCAAGAGAGTGACCAGCAAAACTTACACCATTATTAAGAGATAATGCTGACAGTTGTTCCCCTAATTCACTAGGATCAGAGTCTGTTATTACTTTGCCTATGATTGCACGCAAGTTAACAACATCAATAACACTTTGACGTAAATTATCTCTAGCTACAGCAAGATCTATAAAGTTTAGAAACATCTTTGGATCTTCTGAAGCGTTCTTACCACCGACACCTCGAGTACCATGAAGAGGTAAATCAATAGCAAAAATAGCTCGACATTGATTACCAATAATTTTGTCAGGTAAGCTTGGATTCGAATAAACAAATTGCTCTTTATTTGATGTTACACCGTGTTGGAAAATCGTCACGCTGTAACCTGACTGCTTACATTTTTCTTGTTTTTCTTTGTCCAACTTCGGCATGATTA
Source organism: Photobacterium sp. GB-72 (assembly GCF_003026095.1). Taxonomy (NCBI): domain Bacteria; kingdom Pseudomonadati; phylum Pseudomonadota; class Gammaproteobacteria; order Vibrionales; family Vibrionaceae; genus Photobacterium; species Photobacterium sp. GB-72. Next base: position 115,824 of record NZ_PYNV01000009.1, read on the forward strand.
AATTATATTGTACTGCCGCAACTGATTGTAGTTGGGGAACAGGACTATAACGAGTGATCAATCTTTCTGGATCGAGTTGCTTACCATTAGCTAGCGTTAACTTTTGACCTTTCAGTGCTGTTAGTACTTTAATTTGTGTCGCTTTATCTGTTGCTACTTTTGCAAGATCTATGTCAGAGATATGTAGATCTGAAAGTTGAGAAGCAATCGCGCGTTTATCAGCTTCACTACCGTTAGTCAGAATATATTTAATTTTCGCAAGGCTTGGCATATCACTTTTCCAAGGGCTGACTAAATATTTCTCTGGTGCGTTAGGGGCTGAGGATATTTTATGGCTGTCTGTAGATAAATAATAAGGAAGAAAAACGGTTCCAGTATAAATCTCATTACCAGCAGGTGTTGTTGCTCCATCTGCTCCACCAAGTTGCGGTCGTGTTATTTTATAGAGATTATCTTGGTTTGCTATGTCGTCACTAGCAATCACAGGCTCATCTGTTTCAATTTGTTTTGAAATTGTCTGTAGAGTCGCCATTTTTGCAGCATACAATACATCGCCAACAGATAATGTGGTAAACCATGAAGAGAAAATGATATCCCGTTTTTTAACGATATTATGGAATGCTTCCTCTGTTGCATGGGTGATCTTTTGAGCTGGAATTAATGCTTTGGCTGGTGGCGTGCTATCAGCTTTTAGTAAAGCGTAAGAGTTGCTCATACCTACCGCTTTACCATTTACATCTTTAAGATCATTTGTTATTGCAAACATATAGTTACTTGATGGATCCAGAGGCTTAAGCAGCATTACAATTAAGCTATTGCCAGAAACCGTCACCATAAAGTCCCCGTTTTGCTGGGATAATTGTGTAGGCTGTGTGGTATCGTCAGGGTTGGTAGGATCGCCTGATTTAATTAAGTAAAAGCTATTCGCTGCTGTTGCAGGATCAAGTGCCTTACCTTTAAAATTAATCGTAATAGGCTGAGTTGTACTCCAACCATCGGTTTGTCCCATTGCGATTTCAGGTGCAGTTGCGCCTTCACGTGTTGCTAATGTGCCATCTTGTGCATCCATGCCTAGATAGCTAGGGATCATAATAGTTTTATTAGCTGACAGTAAATCAAAATCAATCTTTGTTTCTGCTTTTAAGCTGTCTGCAATATCAGGATCAATGGTTGGTTTAACGGTTGTTTGACTACCGCCACCACAACCAACCATGCTTAATGCAGACGCGACGATTAATGCGATTGAATTAAATTTCATGTTATTTATTCCAAATAATTAATTAGTTACAACGCATTAAAAGCGATAGTTAAGCTGTGCAGCGACAAGATACGCTTTACCACGAGAGGTAAACGTACTGTTATCTTCAACGAAGGTGGCTTTCTTACTGTGAATGTATGAAAGACCCATATCGACAGAAAGATCTGGGTTGAAGTGGTAAGTCGCACCTGCTGAATACCAGTAACGATCAGTATCTGGAATACTTAGTGTTGCTTGGCCTGCATTTTGGTCAAGGGCAAAACCGTAACGAAGTGTCCATTCATCATTCATTGTGTAAGTCGTACCGACAGCCCAACGATAGGTATCTTTGTAATTTTCTTTTTTCAGTAAACAGGTACCAACTTGACCATTAAAGCCTGGCTTACATTGTGAGCTAGTGGCACGAATTTCTTTAAACTTGTTGTATTGTGTCCACTGTAAGCTATAGCTGATCGCCCATTGTGAATTTAGTTGATGGAAACCAGAAAACTCTGCGATAGCGGGGAGCGGTAACGAAAGGTTAGCAGAAACAGTGTTATGTGGTTTACCGGTTATTGAGCCTAAATAATCGGTAAAATCACCATCAAAGTTAAGATTAACTTGTGAGCGGTAACTTAGGCCAAAACGGTTATTCTGATCTAATTCATAAAGTGCGCCAATATTCCAACCCCAGCCCCAACTTGTGCCTTTTAAGTTGATTGCATTGTCACTTGGTTGACTATTAGGAACCGCCAATGAAAGTACACCTAAACGGCGATCAAACTCGGCATTAGCATAAACAAGGCTAACACCGCCGCCAATGCTGAAGTGTGGATTTAAACGGTAGGCAATATTTGGATTAAAGTTGAATGTTTCAAGGGACGTTTTGCCTGCCAATAACCCTGCGTTGAAATCGTTAGGGTACTTTGTTGTTACACCGTAATTACTGAAAAGTGCAAGACCAACCGCGACTTTGTTATTGATTGGTTGAATATAATAGCCCGCAGGAACAAAGCTAACGGGGGCGATATTTTTTGCGCCTTGATCAAAGCTATGATCGTAAATATCAACAGAGGGTATGACAACACTTGCTACGGTAGAAACTTCTGCGTGTTTAAATAAGGTCATCGCGGCAGGGTTGCGAGCTAACACGGCGGCAGAATCAGCAAAGGCAGCATCGCCTGCGTAGGCACGACCTAAACCCGCAGCTGAATGTTCTGATACTTGGTAGCCAGCAGCATAGCTTTGACTCGAAATGGCTAGACCAATAACACATGTAATATAACGTTTTTTAATGGACATTAACTGTCTCTCTTTTTATTAGCTTCTTGCTCTTCCATTGGGGTGCTAAATGGCGGCATTATTTTTAGAGAGAGAAGTATATGTATACCTAAAAAGAATACTAAGTAAATTTGACAATTGTCACATAAATAGCGTTTGTTTGGCTGTGTTTTATTCTTCACGTTGTTTTTTTATACAAATAAAATGAGCTTAAAATTAAAGTATTTGCTCTAATATCAGTCATGTAAATTATAAATTGTTTAAAAAAAGCACAAAAATAAAGAAGGTCGCTGTATTGGCTTCAGAAAAAAATGACAGCTAATAACGATAGTTTATATCGATAACTATAGAATGTGTTGGAATAAAAAACGCGATAAGAGAGAGCTCCTATCGCGTCATATTTGGTGGCTAATACTAAAACTTAATAATTAAGCAAGTACTGTTTGTAGCCAAGGCCAGCCTTGTTTCTTACGGCTTAGCGTATTTTCCATCATTAGAACGCCATCTTTTGCATGCGCGTCTAAAATGTTGTTCCAATCACCAGTGTAAAGTAGGCGAGTCGTACTTGTTGTAATGTCTGTTAGCATTAGTGCAGCCATCGCTAAACCTTCTTCGTCACAACGACGTTGTAGATCTGCCTGAAGCTCTTCAATCATGCTGTCAACTTGCTCTAGTGTTGCAAGTTCAATTTGACCAACAACAACGTCACGGTCGTTGAAAGGGTAGCCTTTAAGATCTTTATCAACTAATTGCGCAGCAGTAAGACCTTCAATGTCAGTCTTTGCAATTAGTAGTGCTTTAATGAATGCTTCAAGATCTTGAACATCAGCAATTTGAGCAAGCTCGTGCACTGCGTCTTTATCTTTTTGTGTACATGTTGGCGATGCGAAGCCAACAGTGTCAGATAGGATTGCAGACATCATAAGAACAGCAAGTTCACGTGTGATTTCGTGGCCTTCAATCTTAAATAGGTTAAATAGAACAGTACAAGTACAACCTACAGGCCAGATCCATGCTTCCATTGGATTGATTGTCATTACATCACCTAGACGGTGGTGGTCAACAATACCTACAACTTCAGCGTCTGCTAGGTCGTCAGGTGCTTGAGCAAGATCAGAGTAGTCAACTAACCATACTTTCTCGCCAGCAACACTTGTACGTAGCTCAGGAGCTGCAACGCCAGCAAGTTCAAGGATGTGTTGAGTTTCACGGTTCATTTCGCCTTGACGAATTGCTGTCGCTTCAAGACCACGTGCTTTAAGAAACGCTGTACAAACTAGTGCTGAGCAAATGCTATCACTATCAGGGTTTTTGTGACCTACTACTTGGATCATGATGTTTCCTTAACTAAGTCATGCAATAATATTTAACTGAATGACGTAATACGATTTAACTTAATTACAGCCGATTATACCTATAAGCCTGCTTTTTTATAGGTATAAGTGTTATCAAGTTTATTGAGTACCGAGGATTTTAGAGATTTTTTTCTTATATTCAACAAAATTAACAACTAGCTGAAAAAATAAAGGCATGGTTAATTAAAACCATGCCTTTTATCGTTATTTGAAGATAAAGATTCTAAATTTCTGCTTACGCGGTTTGTGCTTGCTCAATTGCTACTGCAACAGCCACTGTTGCACCAACCATTGGATTATTACCCATACCAATTAAGCCCATCATTTCTACGTGAGCAGGTACAGATGAAGAACCAGCAAATTGAGCGTCAGAGTGCATACGACCCATGGTGTCAGTCAGGCCGTAAGATGCAGGACCTGCCGCTACGTTATCTGGGTGAAGAGTACGACCAGTACCGCCGCCTGATGCAACTGAGAAGTAATCTTGGCCTGCTTCTAGACGTTCTTTTTTGTATGTACCAGCCACTGGGTGTTGGAAGCGAGTAGGGTTAGTCGAGTTACCTGTAATAGAGATATCAACATTCTCGCGGTGCATAATCGCTACACCTTCACGCACATCATCAGCACCGTAACAGTTAATTTCGCCACGTTGTGTTTGAGAGAAGCGACGTTCATTAACGATTTCAAGTTCACCAGTCGTGTAGTTGAACTGAGTTTGTACATAGTTAAAGCCGTTAATACGCGCAATAAGGTAAGCTGCATCTTTACCCAAACCGTTAAGAATAACGCGCAGTGGGTTAGTACGTACCTTGTTTGCGTTTAGCGCGATTTTGATTGCACCTTCAGCCGCAGCATAGGATTCGTGACCTGCTAGGAATGCAAAACACTGAGTTTCATTGCTTAGAAGACGCGCACCTAGACGACCATGACCTAAACCCACTTTACGTTGGTCAGCAACAGAGCCTGGGATACAGAATGCTTGTAGACCTTGGCCTAAAAACTCAGCCGCTTCAGCCGCTGTTTTTGCGCCTTCTTTTAGTGCGATTGCAGCGCCTAGAACATATGCCCATGATGCGTTTTCAAACGCAATTGGTTGGGTTTCTTTTACGATATCGTAAGCGTTAACACCTTTATCTTCGATGTATTGACGCGCTTCTTCAAGTGAAGAAAAACCATATTGTTCTAGAACGGGTGTGATTTGGTTAATACGACGATCAAAGCTTTCAAATAATGCAGCCATGATAAAATCCTCAATAAATTTAGCAAATTAGGTGTAATTGAATATATGGATAACAGCTTGGCTGATTATTCGTGACGAGGATCGATTGTGCGAACCGCTTCGTCAAAACGACCATATTGACCTGTTGCTTGTTCCATTGCTTGATCTGCTGGAACACCTTTACCGATAGATTCCATCATCTTACCGATATTAACGAAGCGGTAGCCGATGATTTCGTCGTTGTCATCAAGTGCGATTTTAGTAACGTAACCTTCAGCCATCTCCATGTAACGAGGGCCTTTTTCACGAGTACCGTAATGCGTACCTACTTGGCTACGTAAACCTTTACCAAGGTCTTCTAGACCAGCACCAATTGGTAGACCGTCTAAAGAGAAAGCCGTTTGTGTACGACCGTAAACGTATTGAAGGAAAATTTCACGCATTGCAACGTTGATAGCATCACATACTAGGTCAGTATTTAGTGCTTCAAGGATAGTTTTACCAGTGATGATTTCTGAAGCCATTGCTGCAGAGTGAGTCATACCTGAGCAACCGATAGTTTCGATTAATGCTTCTTCAATGATACCGTTTTTCACGTTTAAAGTTAGTTTTGCAGCACCTTGTTGTGGTGCACAAGTACCACAACCGTGGCTAACACCAGAAATTGCAATAACATCTTTAGGTTGTACCCAGCGACCTTCAACAGGAATGGGTGCAGACTCGTGATGTGGACCACGAGAGATAGGACACATATTTTGTACTTCAGTTGAGTATTGCATTGCTCTGCCTCACTAGACACCGCGTTACTAATTATAAAACTCAGAGTAGGAAAGAGTTGTATAACGCTCAGCCGTGTTGAATTGATAATTCTTTATCGAGCAGAAAATAGAAGAGGACAAAAATGAAATAACAACGCGACGAATGCAAAAATTAATATAATTAATTAAAATTATAAATATCCATTTAAACAAATACACGGTCCTCGACGATTTAAAGTCGAATGTTGTTAGACGTCATTATCCTTTATTGAAAGGCGGTTAAAGGAGGAACATCATCTCCCGCCATAAAACCTATTATTTATGGCATACGATATAGAGATATAAATATCTCTTTCTCTGATAAGATAAATATACGCTTTTATTCTAATGCCGTGTAATTTAAAAAAAAGAATAAAGATTTCAAATATGGAAAAACTGAATGAGAATAAATATCATTATATTCTCATTAGTCTCTAATGATTATCTTTTTTTAAATTGTTATTAATATATTTCTCTAAATCAGAAAAGGGCATTGGTTTTGCGTAATAATAACCTTGAATTAAAAATACGCCTTGGTCTCTTAAATAATTGACTTGTTCTTGTGTTTCCACACCTTCCGCAATCATGGTCAATTTTGCTTCTTTTCCAAAGCTGATGATAGCGTTTAATATATTGGCTTTAACGTCACAAGTACCGATTGTATCAATAAACATTTTGTCAATTTTTAAGGTGCTGATGGGTAACTCTTGAAAGTAGCTAAATCCACCGAACCCCGTTCCTGCATCATCGAGCTTAATGGAAATACCATGGTCAATTAATCGCTGCATCACTTCTTTGGCTGAGGTTACGTTTGTGAACTGAGTTCTCTCGGTTACTTCTATCGCAACACGGTGATTAGACACTTGAGCTGAAGATAATGTGTTGAGTAATTTTGTTGCAAACGTTTGATTTTGAAGTTGACGCGGTATGACATTAATACTGATATAAAAGTTGTCATGGATGTTATTTAGTTTTGAAAGATCCTCGGCTACTTGTGATATTAAAAGATCTGTTATCTCGTAAATTTGTTTATTCTGTTCGGCAATATCAATAAAGTTAGCAGGAGAAATAATTTCACCATTTGCTTTACACCATCTAATTAAGCTCTCACAACCGATAATTGAGCCTGTCATTGAGTTAATAATAGGCTGGTAAAAAGGGATAAACTCTTTGCGTTTAATACCCCGTTCAATAGCCATTTTAACTGTTCGTTGTTGAGGGCGAAGGCCTAAAAATATACATGTAATAACAAGTAGAATGCATAAAAAAACATTAACCATTAAAAGTTCTGAATGAACAATATCCGTTAATCCTTTTTTAGTTACAAAAACTTCAAGATAAATGTTTTTTGTCAGCTTTTTTTTAAATTCATGATAAAAGATATTTTTTTTAATCTTCGACTGGATTTGAATTTTTTTATCCTTATAAATAATATTAATAACAACATTATTATCATTTGTGTTATTAAAATAAAGTTGACGATTTAATGGGTCGGTAATTGTGATTAAATGGGTATCATTAGGCAAATTACGAATTATTTTCAAGCGACTGCCTAAATATGAAGTAACCACATAGTCTTCAAGCGTGATTGCATTTTCTTTATTGTAGTTATCACTTATAGGTGAATTTATCCCGTAATTTGAACAACTACTGTGAGGAGTGAACAGTCCAAGATAATGAATGTTACTCGACAAATCATTTGCTAATCGCATTTCTTTAATATCATGTTTTGAACATGTAAAAGTTAGCTTTGGTATTAACTTTTCTATACCTGTAGATAGAGCAACCCCCTCATTATCAGAAAGGTAAAATGTAGGCACTAACGCGTCTATGCCTGAGTCGAATACCATGGTATCCGGTTCATTGGCTTTATTTTTTAAATTGACACGATTATACAGTCCATATTGGAATAAACTAACTTTTATAAAATACTGCATTAAAAAGATAGAGCCTAAACCTATAATAAGAATTATAAAAGGTTGCTTCCAACGAAGTAATAAATTGTTATTCATGATATTTAAATTAGCATGGATTCTAACTAGGTATATTCTATTATTCTTTAGCTGTTTGTTTCAAATATAAATACAATTATTGAATAAATGACTAGAAAATTAGCACTTGTGGTTATATATTTTAACGGTTATATAACCTTATGTTAAATATTGTATTATTAATTGACCTAATAATGGAGTTGCAGTAAATGCAAAAAATATATAAAAGTGATGGTTTACTATTTAAATCACATTGGTTTACTGTTCCGCTGAATTATAGAGATTCACATCAAGAAAAAATTACTGTTTATGCTCGAGAAGTGGTGAAGCAAGGCCACGAAAATGATGATTTACCGTGGTTAGTTTATTTACAAGGAGGACCTGGATTTCCATCGCCACGCCCGACGGGCAATTCAGGTTGGCTTAAGCAGGCATTAACAAAATACCGCGTATTACTGCTTGATCAACGAGGTACAGGGAAAAGTACTCCGGTTTCTCATCAAACTTTGTCTGATAAAACACCAGAGCAGCAAACAAACTATTTAAGTTATTTTCGCGCTAATAATATTGTTAAAGATGCTGAATTTATTCGTGAAGCATTAAATATTAAACAATGGGCTATTTTGGGGCAAAGCTTTGGTGGGTTCTGTGCATTGCATTATTTATCTTATTACCCTGAGTCATTAACACGTGCTTATTTAACGGGGGGTATTCCACCGATAACAGGGCATGCTGATAACGTTTACCGTGCAACTTATAAACGTGTACTCGGTAAAAATAATGGTTTCTTTTCTCGCTTTCCTAATGCACAACAGCAATGTGTCGATATTGCTAATTTCTTATTGGACAATGATGTTCGGTTACCTAATGGTCAACGATTTACTGTTGAACAATTCCAACTGTGGGGGATTAATTTAGGTCGAGGTGGTGGTGATTTAGCGATGTACTACATGCTTGATGAAGCTTTTGTTGAGGTTGGTGGTCAGCCTGAGTTGAGCTACAGCTTTTTAAACCAAATGTTATTAGAGCAAAGCTATCAGACAAATCCTATCTACGCTATTTTGCATGAATCTATATATTGCCAACATGAAGCGTCGAGCTGGTCAGCGCAACGTGTACGGAGTGAATACCCGCAATTTAATTACGCAAAGGGAGGGGATTTCTTCTTCACAGGGGAGATGGTCTATCCGTGGATGTTCGATCAACTGCATTGCTTACAACCACTAAAGATTGCGGCAGAATTACTTGCAGTGAAAGATGATTGGTCTTGCTTATATGATGCTCAGCAATTAGCGAACAATACCGTTCCCGTTGCTGCTGCTGTCTATGTTGATGATATGTATGTTGATTATGATTTAAGTTGCCAAACACTAGCAGGGTTAAATCAGGCTAAAGTGTGGGTAACAAATGAATATGAACATAATGGGTTAGGTGTTGCTGGAGAAGTTATTTTATCTAAATTAATGACGTTAGCCGATAACCTATAAAATAGTTGAGCAAATTGCTTAGGTATTATTTGTGTTATAATATAACATATTGATAATGGTACACGTGAGTTCCTGCTGCACAGTACGATAAATTTAACCTGTTGGTGATCTTTTTAAACGATTAATCACGTATTATCTTTGTTTAAAGCGCAGTACTGTTGTCATGTGGTAATTTTCGCTATTATTCACAAGTTGAAATTAAGTCGATAGTCATCATAAGCAATAGCATTCCTTATGATCGAGTATTAGAAAATGCTTAGGAAGAATATGGTAAATGTTAGGGCGAGAGTGCCTTTTAAAGTTGGTTTAAAAAGCAATATTCCTGCAGATTTGCTTTCGTTCAACGGGCTTGAGTCTGGTAAAGAACACGTTGCCGTTATTTTTAAAGATGCAGATAAAACGACAGCACCTTTGGTGCGTATGCATTCTGAATGTTTAACTGGTGATGTTTTCCACTCATCTCGATGTGACTGTGGTGAACAGTTAGATGAAACTATTGAAAAGATGGGGGAGTTAGGCGGTATTATTCTTTATCTTCGTCAAGAAGGGCGTGGTATAGGTTTGTACAATAAAATTGATGCTTATAAGCTTCAAAGTGAAGGTATGAACACATATGAAGCAAACAATCATCTAGGTTTTGGTGACGATTTACGTGATTTCAGTGAAGCGGCATATATGTTGAAAGCACTGGGTTTAACTGAGATTCGACTTGTTACTAATAACCCTAAAAAGATTCGTGAATTAAGCGAAAATGGTATCAATATTGTTGAAGTTGTTGGTACTAAAGCGCATGTAAAAGATGGTAATGAAAGTTATCTTAAAACCAAAGCAAGTCATGGTCATCATCGCTTATATTTCGAAAGTTAAGTTGTATTATCTGTAAAAAGAAGCCCTGTATTGCTCGCAGGGCTTTTTTGTTTCTGTGCAATTTTTCTGAACAAGATTCCCCACACTTACACATTAGAAAATGTAATCCAAATTCAAAATTTATTCGTGCTAAATCAAGCAATATCTTCTTGTCATAATCCAGCATCAAGATTAACATCTCGTCTTAAATTTAGTCATAGGTTCTAATATAAGAATATTTATTGAATGTTGAATTCAATATTTATTGTTAGGTTAGAGTTTTATCCTGTTTGAAGGGCTCGTTTTTATTTTATCGGGTTCTTTGCAAAATATTATTCTGTCTGAGGGTAATGGTTGTGGTTAAGCAATCGTCTTCGAATATGGGCAAGTTCCTATTCTTGCTTATTATATTTATTGCTGTAGGGCAAATGACCCAAACAATGTACGTGCCAGCAATTCCAGAAATGGCGACGTTCTTTGGTGTTAGAGCTGCTTCTTTACAGGCAGTGATGGCCGCGTATTTAATTCCTTATGGTTTATCGCAGTTTGTTTATGGGCCGTTATCTGATCGTATTGGCCGACGTCCCGTAATGATCAGCGGTATGGTCATTTTCTTGATCGGTACTGTTATTGCGTTAGTAGCCCCAAGTTTTGAAGTACTACTCCTTGCTAGTTTTATCCAAGGTATGGGTACTGGTACCAGTGGTGCAATGAGCCGAACAGTTACACGCGATTGTTATGACGGTGATGACTTACATAAAGTAAATAGTTTAGTCAGTATGGGGGTGATATTTTCTCCATTAATCGCACCTGTATTAGGTGGCTATTTATCAGAGCATCTAGGTTGGGAATCTATTTATATTTACCTTTTAGGTTTTGGTGCACTTGTAACACTTGCCCTCATGCGTTCTTTTGGTGAAACATTACCCGTTGAAAATCGCCGAGCGGAGCGAGTATGGGTAAGTTACCGTTATGTGTTATCTAATCGTCGTTTCCAAGGTTATGTGGTGTGTTTAATTGCCACATTTGCAGGTGTCGCTACGTTTGAAGCATCAGCAGGGGTATTACTGGGTAGTGTGTTAAAACTGGATCCAAGTACCGTAAGTTGGTTATTCATTTTGCCTTTGCCGGGTTATTTATTGGGTTCTTGGGGCTCAAATAAATTGATGAAGCGATTGGGTACCAACCGCGTTTTATTCTTGGGTATGTTTGCCTTACTTGCAGGTGCTATTACGATTATTATTCCAGGCATGGAGGGGCTGGTAACGGTGACGAGTTTAATTGGTGGTGCGTTTATCTATTTTATGGGCGCTGGGGTTTTATTTCCTGCTGCTACCACATTAGCAATTCAGCCGTTTCCGCAACATGCAGGTACAGCTGGAGCCGTACTTGGTGGTCTTCAGAATTTAGGCGCAGGTTTAGCGACACTAGCTGCATCAGCAATGAGTGCGCAAAGCCAATTTAATTTAGGTGCAGTGCTTGCAGTAATGGCAATTCTTGTCGTGTTGAGTTTGGTGTGGATCCGACGCAGTGAGAAACATGACATCACAATACTGGCAAGTTAATTAAGCTCGATTATTGTGTTGTGAAAGTAAAAAAGGCGACATCACATCCATTAAAAAGATGTTGATATCGCCTTTTTTCTATTAGGAATACGATGATTAATCGCGTTTCCATAAAATATGGCAGCCTTTGTTTTCAGGATCACGGCTAATTAGCATACGTGCAAATACGTCATCGAGTTCATCGTTTTCTTCATTAACAAGACCAATGATAACCTCAGCAAAAAGCTCTTTATCCACATCAAAACCAGCGTGCTCTGCCCAGTCATCACGTGTTTCAACGATTTCAGCTGCACCACGATCTTCAAATTGTGCAGTGAAGAGTAATACGTCTGCTGGCTCTAAGTTATCTTGTGCCATTTCTAAGAAAATATCGTATGCCGCATCGATAACGTCATCATAAGAAATCAGGTTTTGAGTTTCCATAGATTAAGATCTGTCTCTTTGTGTGTAAGAGTGGTGATTATACTAAAACCTCGCTAAGAAGCGATGCCTATAATGGTTTGAATGAAAATTTAAGCAGAAAAACAACGATTTTGAGTATTTACTTTCGATAGGTTGAATTTGGTAGTATATAGAGAGAATAAAGCATATAAATCTACATTTTTATTACGATTTGTTATTGCTGTTTTTTACGGATTGAAGCTGTCTATGAGTTGTATTTGTAATGAAAACACTACCTGTTCTTGATGAATTAACCCCATTTCAAGCACCTTATATGCCAGTGTTATTAGCTTTGGTAAAACAATTACAGGCTGAGTTTTCAGAGCAAATACACAGCATATACCTAAATGGCAGTGTTGCTGCTCGTTGCGCGATAACAGAACGTTCAGATCTTAATATAACACTGGTTGTTAATAGATCATTATCGGCATCAGAAAACCGCGTATTAGATTCACTATGTCAACAAATAGCCTATCGTTATAACGTTATCACTCAGGTTGATCTGACGGTGGTTACGCGAGATGAAGTGATGACACTGGCATCGATTTTTAAATGGGGTTTTTGGTTTAAGCACTGTAGCGTATGCCTCTATGGCGATAGTTTGGCAACACAATTTGGTTTGTTTGAACCGAGTTGGGAAATAGCAAAAGCCTTTAATAGTGATATAAAAACGGTACTTGCGGATTGTCGTAGTAAAATCATGGCAACGAAAAGCGTGACAGAATATAACGCATTGTGCCGAAAGGTGGGTAAGAAGATGCTACGAAGCTGTTTTATGCTGGTGGCACATCGCACATCGAGTCTAGCTTATAGTGAACAGCAATGTGTTGACTTCTTTCTTCATTTTTATCCTGACAAAAAAGTCGATATTGAACGTATTCAAATTCTTATCAATGGTCCGCAAGTACCCAAACGTGCCGCTTTGTTTTTAGTTGAACATGTCGGGAATTGGATTGTGGCGGAGTTTGAAAAAATAGAAAAAAAGATCGGGTGATCATATCAACAGCAGAGGTTTTATTTGCAGTCGTTAGCAACGGGTTTTGTTTTAACTCGCCAAAGTCGTGACATTAATGGACAAACAGAAATCATTCTCTGGGTTAAAACAGAAAATGGTCCATATCGTTTGTCTATTATAGGCGATAAGCCTGTTTTCTTTGTTCGTACAGAGCAAAAAGCGCAAGCCCAACAGGTATTAACGAGTGCGAATATCACAACAGAGTGGAAAGATCTGCCACTTAAAACGTTTCAGCATCATGTTGTTTCTGCCTGTTATTGCCACACTATTCGCGATGGCTTCTCTGCGGTAAAAGCACTTTCGGCTGAGCTAATTGATGTTTTTGAATCGGATATTCGTTTAGCAGATCGCTATTTAATGGAACGTTTTGTTCGTGGCGGCTTGGTTTTTACCGGTGATCAACGTCAGCGTTCTGGCTACATTGAAGTCACAAAAACTAAAGTAAAACCTATTGATTATGTACCAACGCTGAGTGTCGTGTCGTTAGATATTGAGTGTTCTGAAAAAGGCGTATTGTATTCTATTGGTTTACACAGCGATGCTGATAGCCGAGTGATCATGGTAGGGCAAGCACCTGACGGTTATAGCGAGTCTAGTGACTTGTTGATCGAGTGGGTTGAAAATGAAAAGGCGTTATTGCAATCGTTAGAGTCGTGGTTTATGGCTTTTGATCCTGATGTGATCATCGGATGGAACGTGATCGACTTTGATTTTCGTTTATTATTGCATCGTGCTGAGTGGAATAAAGTTAATTTACGTATTGGTCGTGGACGACAAACGCCGCATTATCGACCATCTTCGCAAAATCCTAATCAAGGGTTTATTACTGTTCCCGGACGAGTCGTCATGGATGGTATTGATACGCTTAAAACCGCGACCTATAACTTCCGTTCATGGTCGCTAGAGTCGGTTTCACAAGAATTATTGGGTGAAGGTAAAGCGATTCATAACGTACACGATCGGATGGCGGAAATTAATCATATGTTTCGCCATGATAAGCTCTCTCTTGCTAAATATAACTTACAAGATTGTGAGTTGGTGACTCGCATTTTTGAGCATACTCATTTACTCGATTTTGCTATTGAACGGTGCCGTTTAACGGGCGTGGAATTGGATCGTGTAGGGGGCTCAGTTGCCGCCTTTACCAATCTTTATATGCCGCAATTACACAGAGCAGGCTATATCGCACCAAACCTTGTCAGTGATAATTGGATCGCAAGCCCGGGTGGTTATGTTATGGACTCTAAACCCGGATTATATGATTCTGTATTAGTCCTCGATTTTAAATCACTATATCCTTCGATTATCCGATCTTTTCGGATTGATCCTATGGGTCTAGTCGAAGGGTTAAACCAAGAAGAAGGTAAAGCGGAACACCAAGCTATTAATGGGTTTCGTGGCGGACGCTTTCATCGGACCAAGCATTTCTTGCCGAAGATGATTGAAGATTTATGGGCTGCACGTGATCAAGCCAAACGTGATGGCGAAAAAGCGTTTTCCCAAGCAATTAAAATCATCATGAACTCATTTTATGGTGTATTAGGATCGTCAGGCTGTCGTTTCTTTGATCACCGTTTAGCTTCATCGATTACCATGCGTGGCCATGAAATCATGAAATTGACTCGAGAGTTAATTGAAGCTAAAGGCTATGAAGTGATTTATGGTGATACCGACTCAACTTTTGTATCACTTAAAAAAGCCCATTCACAAGATGATGCAAATGCGATTGGTCATGACTTAGTCTCTTATATTAATCAGTGGTGGACAACACATCTACGTGATGAATATGGCTTAACATCGGCTCTTGAAATTGAATATGAAACCCATTACCACAAGTTTTTAATGCCCACTATTCGGGGACAAGAAACAGGCAGTAAAAAACGGTATGCCGGATTAGTGTGGCGAGGGGATAAAGAAGAGATCATATTTAAAGGGTTAGAGACGGTTCGAACTGACTGGACACCACTCGCTCAACATTTTCAGCAGTCACTGTATCAAATGGTTTTCCATGATCAGGATGTTGATGATTATGTTCGTGATTATACGCAGCGAACGTTAGCAGGGGAGTTTGATGATTTGCTTATTTACCGTAAGCGATTAAGACGAAATTTAGCGGATTATCAGAAAAATATACCACCGCAGGTGCGTGCAGCCCGTTTAGCTGATGAAATGAACCTAAAATTAGGTCGTCCTCGTCAATATCAAAATAAAGGGACGATTGAATATGTATTTACAGTATCAGGTGCTGAGCCAAGCGAGTATCGTCAAAGCCCTATCGACTATAACCATTATATTGATAAGCAATTAAAGCCAGTTGCTGATGGTATCTTGCCGTTTATAGGTAAATACTTTGATGAGATTACTGCGCCGCAGTTAGGGTTGTTTTAACGATTATCATAATGGTTATTTATTCTTTTTTCACATTCACTGTTACTAGTAGTTTATGGTTTATTCTTTATAATGTGAAAAACTTTTAGATTATCCCATTATGAAAAAAACATTTAATGCTTTTCGATATGTAGGCTGGTTAGCTATCATTTGCTCTACTCTTGGCTCATTGTTGCTGTTTATTGTTGGCTCAATGAAAACGTATACCGCGTTTACTGTGGTGTTTTTTAATGCAGTACCGCATAACAGCCTAGTGCATTTAGATACTGCAGATATAGCGACGTATTATTTAATCAAGTCACTCGATATTTTTTTAATCGCTTTTGTATTGTTTATTTTTGCACACGGTGTATTCACACTATTTATATCAAATAAAAAATCGCCAGACGCAGATAAAACAAATGTTTTAGGTTGGATCAAAACACCTAATATTGGGCATTTAAAAAATGTATTAGCAGAAGTCATTGTGATCATTCTTTTTGTTAAGTTCTTAGAAGCGGTATTGGTCAATTTCAATAATCTTGATTGGAAGATACTTATTTTACCCGTTTCTATTTTATTACTTAGCCTAGGATTGAAGTTTTTAAACTTAGCTGAAGAATCGGATGATCGCGTTGAAGAAAATGACTAATATTCGGAAATGATATAAAAAAACGCGCTATATAAGCGCGTTTTTTGTTGCTAATAAATAAAAACTATTTAAAGAATTCAACTTTAGATACGTCTTTAGTATTGGCAAGAATAGGATCGAAATTGATCACACCACGGTTTTGAGTACAGATCTTGTACACATCACCACATTCAAAAATAGCTAAAATTTCTTCAGGTGCACGGAATATTTCTGGCGGAAGTTTACCTACTTCACCAATACATACCGTTCCTTCATGTGACCAAACTAACTTACTTACGCGTTTACTGTCGCTCGGAATAGGTGCTGAGACATGTGCAGCAATCGAGGAATAAACAGATTCCGCTTGTTCAAGGTCTTTAGCCGATGGTACAAAAAAATCCATGGTTCCCTCCTTTGATATATCTATTCGGGGACATGACTAGATATATAATGTAAAAATTAGTTATCAGCCATGACAACTCGAATAACCTTATCAGAGTTGAGGTGATGAAAGCAACTAACATAACTGACTATTTTTTCATAAAATCAATACAGAATTAACGAATTAGCAAAATTTTGTTAGTGTTTTTCACTTAATAACAGCACGAGTTATAAAAATCTATTATTCTCATTAAAGGTATGATGATGAAATTTAATAGGCATGGAACAGAAAGACTTTTTTGATATTCCAAGTCCCTGTAAGCGCATATGTGAAGTGAATAATAAGGGGTATTGCAAAGGATGCTTCCGTAGTAGGGAAGAGCGTTTGTATTGGCTTAAAATGACCGATGATGAAAAACATCTAGTACTTGATATATGTCGTCGCCGCAAACAGCAAGTACTAAGGCGTCACCGAGCTAAATTGCAGCAAGAGTTAGATAAGAATATTGAGCAAGAGGATGATCCGCAACAGTCGTTGTTTTAGTAAATATATCGATACAGTTATTTAGATATAAAAAAAGCACTCCGAAGAGTGCTTAATAAAACGTTTATGAACTCGCAATTAGATGCGTTTGAAGTCCATGTGTTCAACTTTAGGCTTGAACGGGTGACGTTGAATGTCTTGAGGTTTAACTTTAACTTCTTGACCGTCGATTACTAGTACGAAACCTTCGTAGAACTCAGGCTTGTCCATTTGGTTGATAACATCGCTGTGCTTAAGAGCGATAGCAACTGGTGCTGCTTCACCACCGTAAATGATACCTGGGAATTGCTCTTGAAGACGTAGGCGGCGGCTCGCACCTTTACCTAGGTCAGTACGTACTACTGCATTAAATTTCATAATCAATACTCTTTGATATAAATGATTCACTAAGTAATGCGACCTTACTTAGCGTCGTAAAACGAGCGCGCATACTAACAATCATATTGCTGTTAAGCAAGCGTATTAAAGTGAAAAATAATACTTATTAAATAACAAATAAATAGATGAGCGAATTGCTATCTTTTTGTGTGAAAAATACACGTTAATTATACCGTGACCACTTTTTCTTATTTTAGGTAATCAATAATACAAAGCCTATATCGCAATGAGTATTCCTTATGGTAATGATAATTAAATAAATATCATTTCTTAATCTAAATGATAGTAATTATCGTTTTTGTTTGTAATAATGTTTGCGAATTTTGTTACAAATAAAAAATTGTGAAGTAGGGATATATGAACAAGCAGTTAACTCTGATCGCCAGCTCTTTAGTCGCGGTCCTTTCTCCATCCGTTTATGCCAGCAACGATGTTTCTCAATTTGATGAGATTGTTGTTTCGGCTTCGAGAGTTGATGAAACTAACCAAGATAAAACAAGGACGGTTGCAAAAGTTAGCAGCGAAGAACTTGATGAAATGCAGGTTAATTCAGTCGCTGAAGCGGTAAAATTCATACCAAACGTGTCTGTTGCTGGTGGTAATGTTGCGAGTAATCAATCTATTAATATTCGTGGCTTAGAAGGGAATAAAGTCCTACAGGTTATTGATGGTAACCGCCAAAATGCCCAATTTGATCACCGACCATCCTTTTTCTTAGACCCAACTTTGATCAGTGACATTGAGGTAGTAAAAGGCCCTGTGAGTTCTTTATATGGCTCAGGTGCAATTGGTGGTGTGGTTATTCAAAATACAATCACTGCAGATGATTTAGTCGAAGATACAGGCTTTGGTGGCAAAGTTAAGACGGGCTATCAGAGTAACGGAAATGTTGTTACCACCGTTGGTGCGATTGCTAACAAACAAGATAATGTTGATTGGTTACTAGCCGGTAGTTACCAAGACAGTGGTGTGATGGAGCAAGGCAATGGCTATAAGCTCTATGGTACTGAAGCGATTAATAAGACGGGGTTAGCGAAATTTAATTGGCACTTTACCGATAGCCAAAGCATTGGTTTAGATTACCGCATTTCTGATTATGACGGGCACCCACCAGTTGTCGGCTCGACTGAGCCATTAAGTACAGAAGATAAACTGATTGATCGTACGTCCACGGATCAAAACATTACATTAAAGTACGCTTATAACCCTGAAAGTAACTTCATTGATAGTGCATTTAGAGTTTATCGTAACGACACAGATATTAAAGAGTTGGGTAATGGCAGTACTGATAAAGATATCAGCTCTATCACCACAACAGGTTTTTCTGTTACCAATAAATCTGATTTAGATCGTTTTCAAGTCTTTATTGGTGCTGATGGCTATGAAGATAAGTTAGATACTAAACGTCCAGTAACAACCTCAGGTCGTCCAACACCTCCTGATGGTGCTAAAGCAACAACCTTAGGTGGCTTTGCTCATGTTAATTACGCCTTATTAGAGTCACTTGAACTAGATGCTGGCTTACGTTACGACACGTTTGAGTCAAAAGCAGAAGGGTTCGAAAATAATAAGCAAGATGCTTGGTCTCCATCTGTAGGTGCTAACTGGCAGGCGACAGATTGGATGGCATGGTCATTAAGATATGACGAAGCATTCAGAGCGGCAAGTACGTCTGAATTATTTATGGACGGTACTCACTTTGCAATGGGACCTATTACCAATGTATTTGTACCTAACCCGAATTTGAAGCCAGAGCAGGCACATAACATCGAGTTAAAAGGTACATTTAATTTTGATAACCTTATTGGTGATGATGAGTTACTGATCACCGCTAGCGTTTTCCAAAATAAAGTTAAAGACTTTATCAATCTCGATGTAACAGTACCAAGCCGTAGCGAAATGATAGCGTGTATGATGGCAAACCGAGGCTCTGGTGTTGGTTGTGGTGGTACAAGTACCTCAGATAATATTGATAATGCGAAGCTAAAAGGTTTTGAAGTTGTTGCCCAGTACCGTTATGACAGATTAAATACATTGCTATCGTATGGTCAAACACGTGGTAAAGATGAAAACACGGGTGAGTGGCTAAGTCATATCCCTGCCGATAAATGGGTGGCGCAAGTTGACTACGGTATTTGGGAAATTGACACCAAGGTAGGTACTCGAGCTATTTTTGCCAGCACTCAAGATCGCCGTCCAAAAGGTGATAGCGAAGGTCCTTATAAGTCTTATGAACTTGTTGATTTCTATGCTTCATGGGAGCCAACCTCAAACATGGAAGGCTTAACGGTTGATTTCACTGTTGCCAATGCGTTTGATGAAAACTACCGTACACCGTGGACGCAAGTTTATGAGCCAGGTCGTTCATACAAAATTTCTGCTGAATATAAGTTTTAATCGTTTAATACTTATATAAATAAAAACGCACAGTTTTACGTAAAGTAAGCTGTGCGTTTTTTATTATATATAGAAGCAGGCGACTAATTTAAGAACACACTGTCTTCCAATACAATCAAAGGTTCGATATCGCTGTCTTTTTTAATGACCAATTAATCATCTGAACGCACACATACACCGCCATAGTTCCCATCGATAGTAAATGTACAAACCTGAATATAGTTATTGGCGACTTTAGGTAAACACCATAGATGCTAGTAGATGTTTTCATCAAGCTAAAATTTTCATCAAAAGCTTGCAATTCAGAAATGTGAATTGAAACGATGCATCAATAATTTGGGCGTTCTATGGAATATTTTTCGTTAGTCGTTCTTCAATTGTCCTATTAGTGATGTTTATCGTCTGAATGTTGTTATTGATATTGTTTGACAGTCTGTATGATCAATTCGTCACATCAATATGAGGATAAAAAATGTTAGATGCTCAAAGTATTCGTAATATTGCGATTGTCGCTCATATTGCACACCAAAAGCCATGTGTTTAAAAAAGACTACTTAATATCACATTGGTTTACGAATAAACAAAGACATCGGTCATAAATTTAGCCGGTAGAAATAGTGTCTAAATCATCAGGTATAGATGATATCTATTAATTAAATAAGTAAGGTGCGAAATTGGAATTTTTATTATTATTTATAATTTTAATATCTTCATTATTAGTTGTCTTTTATCCAAAAAGAAAAAACTTGAGTGATGTTTCTTTGTTTTTTTCTGTCATTTTAAGTGTTTTATTATCTCTTGTCGTTTGTTGGAATATGGTATTGCCGATGGGGAACTACTAATTGAAACGTTTAAATAGTTCTCAGATATCTCTGTTTTTATCGGCTTTATCTTTTGGATTAACCCTGATCCCTATTGGTATTGCAACTGTGATACTTGGTTATATTCTGGGTGATAATCCTTGTATATTATGTTGGCAGGAAAGAATTGCAATTATACTTCTTTCTCTTTGTGCTTTATATATGTCTCGATATGGTTTGAGATTAAAATATATTAGTACCTATTATATTATATGTATTTACGGGTTATGGTTAAGTATATTGCATAGCTCTGTACATCTTGGACAAGATATTGGGCAGGGGTTTGGCGGTTTAATACTCGGTGCTCATGCTTATACATGGGGTGTGTTCTTATTTATAGCTAACTTACTAATTATGTCTTTATTAATCGGGTTTTCTAATGAAGACTCATTAAAAAATACAACGCGGGTTCGCTGGGGGACGTTCCATAAAGTCTCAGGGTATAGTTTTATTATTGTTATGTTTTTAAATGTAATTCAGGCATTCACTCAAGTTGGTCCACCGCCATATATTGGTCAAGCAAGCCCGCAAAACTTTAGTTATGACTTAAGTAAAACGGTTTGGACAACAAAACATTGGCCTACGTGGAGTCATTTTTCATTTAGAGCTAATAATTACATTGAACAACCTGAATTTACTACATTGACGGCTAATGAAAACACTAAACTTGAACATGCGAACGAATTGCTGAAGATAGAAAATACTGCTCTTCCAGCTAATGTTACCGGTCGAGTAACAGCGATAAGTTATGATGATAAAAGAAGTGTCGTTGTTATTGCGACAAATAAAAACTGGATTTATTTACTGGATAAGACAGTATCAAAGATATTAAGCCGTTATAAAGTTGATCCGAAGTTTAATAAAGATGTAAATAATATCTCTGGCGTTTTTTTTGATAAAAACGGAATGGTTATTGTAACGTCTGTTTATAAAAGCTATGTAAAACTATCCGTTGATGACTTATATCGCATGAAAGAAGTGGATAGAGGGAACTTAAAGACAGTTCGAGCTAATAAAAGCTATATAGGTAGTAGTGCATTATCTTTATTAGATAATGAATATCTAACCTTATCTTTGCCTAATAAAGTCAATGATTTTATTATTTTATCAAGATTTAGCCGTAAAGATATGATGTTAAACGCTGAGCAGATCATATCAATGAAAACGAAAGAGGTTCCTGTAATAACCGGTATGGAAGTTACAGATAACACAATTATTTTATTAAACAACTCAGGCAAGCAACTGATAGTTTTAGATAAAGAATCAAACAAACCAATAAAGGTTTATGATATTGATGATCTAAATAACCCGCAAGGGGTGACAATCATTTCTAATAAAGTCTTAATTACAGATGAAGACTCTGGTAACAAGATAGTGAAAACATACTTATTACCAATTTAACTTGTCAAAAATAGGGTGAATAAAAGGTTAAGTTATTACTTAGCCTTTTTTCGTCTCTATACATAACTAGTTATAATAAAGTTGAGAGATTTATCGCTTTAATCCTTTTTTTTATAAAAAAATGACTTACTTTCTATATCTACTTAAAAAGCATAAGTTTGGTTTTTTCGTGAAATTAAAGTATCTTGTGGTCTATGTTAGCAGTATTTTTCTATCCGGTCAGAGTACTATTACTTAGGAAAATTGATAAATTATCAGTAAGATAAGGATGTTTTTCGCGCAGTCGATACTTATCCGAAGTGTTGGGCAAGTTCAAGCGACCTTATATAAGTAAATGTCAATAATATTTTTAAGTGTTAATACCATTATGTTTATTATTTAACGCTTTTCTTCTGGAAGAGAAGTCTTTATTAATTAAATCTCACTCTGCATTATCAATATAAAAAATAACCATTAAATACCGATTAATCTTAACGTGATTTAATCAATTCTTTTTCAACGGTTATGCTAAATTCTATTTGAGGTATTTAATGGTTAATATGACCAGTAATGTATTTCATGATTGGGTAATGCGAAGCAATACACAACTATAAGTATCTATAGTAGTTGGACGTTTACCTTACAATAAGTGATGGTAAGGTGTTGTTCAAAAAGATAATCTGAACGATGTTGCTGCTCTTTATTCATAATAAATACTCCTTTTTAAAATACGTATTTACTGTAGTTGAGATTGTGGCTTTTCACTTAGCGGCATCGCGGCATCTTTCAATAAATTGTTCAAGAAGTGATTCGGCATTAATGGAGTTTTAATGAAAATTTGGATGTTTGTAATAGTTGTTTTTTCTCTAGCTACAGTTCAAGTAAAGGCTAAAGTTTTTGAGTACAAAGCAGGTGATATAAGTTTTGATGTAGGTTCACTTAAATATAATGATAAAAGCTCACGTAAAGAACCATTGTCATTAGTGTTTCAAGCTGGTGAACCACCATTCTCTATTAGTGTACAATTTAGAATTGAGTCGAAAAATAAGGCCTTAGATGACTTTATAGAGAATGAAAAGCAAAATCAGAGTAATGGCGGTTACTCTGATGAAATTACCATTTCTGAGCAACATACCGATAAATATAATTCTGTTGAGTATATTAGGAATTCACCGTTAGGTATAATTCATTGGTTTGTTTTTCAAAAAGTATCAACTAGACAAATATATTCATTTTGGTTTATGGAAAGTAAGGGACTTCAAGCTGAAACTAAACAAGCCTTGTCGGCATATGAGAGTATGAAGTCTACGCTCAAATAATGCTTAAAAGATAAGGACATGTGCAGCGCAGTCGATACTTATCCGAAGTGTTGGGCAAGCTCAAGCGACTTTATAGAAGTAAATATTGGAAATACTTAATGCGGCTATATGATCTAATAGGGAAGTCAGTATGAATTACGAAGAATTTAATCATTTTTGCGGCTCTTTTGTTGGAACAAGTCACGTCGTTCAATGGGGAAATTCCGATGTATGGAAAGTCGGTGGTAAAGTCTTTGCCATAGGTGGTTGGAGCGATGGTTCCCAAGCTGCATTCACGTTTAAAACGTCTAACTTAAATTTCGAGTTTTTGAGTAATTGTGATGGTTATAAACCTGCGCCATATTTTGCCAATCGTGGAATGAAGTGGATACAGCAAATTGAGACCTCGGGTAAATTAGACGACGATTTAAAGTATTATTTGTCTGAGTCTTACCGCATCGTAGCCAGTGGTTTAAGTAAGCGTAAACAACGAGAGTTGGGCATCGAGAGCCTAGCTGAACCACGCTAATAATAAGCGTTCAAGACGAAATTTGAGTAAAGATCATGGATGAAAGAAGTAAATTATATCTAGAACAATATCTTAGTTCTCTGCCCTGTAAAAATGCATCAAAGTACACCTCATTTAGTTCCGATTATTTTTGTGCCGATGAATACAATGCAAACTTATGCGCTGATCTTATATTACGCGATGAAAAACGAGCTTCATGCAGTTTAGAGACTTGGTATAGCGAACAAGGTGAACTTATGCCAGAAGTGGGTCATCTTCAGGTTGTAACTAATTGGTCTGGTGAACCCGTTTGTATTATAGAAATAACTTCCGTATCAAAGTGCAAATACAATGAAATTACGGCTGAGTTTGCTGCGTTAGAAGGTGAAGGTGACAAAACACTAGGCTGGTGGAAAAAAGCTCATTGGAATTTCTTCTCAAAAGAGTGCGAAGAACTCAATATCAGTCCATCAGAAGATATGGTGCTTGTCTTAGAGCATTTTAAAACTGTGTACCCAGTGAAAAAATAACAAATTGTTTAGAGTTACTCACCATACGGGCATTTTACTGTGTGCTGGTTTTAGTGTTTAAGTTAGTTTGCTGAGACTTCGGTATTGCTTGCTTCACATCTTAACAAGGTTTTATATCCAAATGTTTCTGATGCTGATAAAACTATATTATCCACAGCACTAGTCTTGGCAAATCGTTCAATTTTAACCAAACTTAACTAAAACTAGCGATTGGTGAAACCATGGAACGACGACACTTTTTAGCGCTTTGGAGTCTGATTTTTACGACAAGTTTAAAAGCCAAAACGCCGATACAGTTAACACCTGAACAAGCAGAAGGACCATTTTATCCGGTCGATCGTATTCCTCTTCGATCAAATTTATTACTTCAGACTGAAGGATTAATTGGAGAGCCCATTATATTGCAAGGGAAAGTAGTGGATACAACGGGAAAACCTGTTTCAGGCATCAAACTAGAAATCTGGCAGTGTGATGGGCAAGGTATCTATTTTCACCCAAACCAGCCAAATAACGATATGTTTGATGCTCACTTTGCAGGGTTTGGCGCGGTTGAAACTCAATCGGATGGACGCTACTTATTCCAGACATTATATCCTGTACCTTACGCTTCTCGTCCGCCACATATCCATATTAAGTTGTGGCGTGGTAATCAAGAGCTACTTACCACCCAATTGTACTTAAAAGGTAATACTGGTAATGAATGGTGGGGTGGAATAGCCCGTGATTATCTACAGTTTGAAACTATGCGAATCGACGGGCGTTTAACTGGTGAATTTACCTTTGTCATTGGCTAACGAACCCGTTTAAGGCATTAGTTCAACCAATTGTTCTATGCGTTCTTTTTCCAATATTGGATGAGGTTCGGCTTCCGTGACTAGAACGATATCCACAGAAGACTGCTATGGCATATTGTCTAAGTTATTAAGAGCGTCTGTAATGCTAATTGCACATATTGCATAGCACTGATCCCCATGAATGCCTTAAAGATACGGTGAAAGTGGTACTTTGAACTGGCAGCGACAGTATTTAGTTGCTCAAGTGAGAATTCGCCGTCTAGGTTGCTATCTATAAAATTGCACACTTTCTTGATCTGTTGTTCATGACGTTTCATCAAGTTCATTGTTTTTGATACTCCAACTCAGAAATCGTAGAAATGATACCTAGGAAGATTTAATTACGCCTGATTGAAATTGCTGGATGACGGATAGAATATAGTTTGTGTAGGACGAATAGGTCTGCTTAGTTGCCATATCATTAATTAATAACGCACATCTTAACTACATGGTACTCAGTGCTTACTTCTATCCATTTCTTGTCCCGAATTTTCAAAGTTGGCACTTCGTAACACAAAAGTGTCCCTTTATGTTATAGCCAAGATTTAGAGTTTTTATCTCTTGTTGATTTTTCTCCTAATAAAACTTATCTAAATAACCACCCACAATTCACTTCGTGTCATTTATCCCAATATCCAATAAGCTGGTATTTTATACAGCCATAATGAGAAATAGCTCTAAAATCACCTTTTAATGCTATTAATTATGCTCACTTCGTATTGCGCATAAAAATTTAGTCGAGTAAATTCAATGGAATATGAATTTATAAAAAAAGATAGTGTGCCATTAAATATGCATACGAACTTTGCTGCTAAGATTCATTAAGTTTTCTGGATAAAGTAATTTTAATACAAATAGTTAGCTGTGATTGTCTTGTCACTCCCCAGAGTTTTAATGCGCATGCGCACTAATATAATGTTAGGTCACAAAGGATATGAACAAACATCTCGATAAATTGAGGTCCATTTCAGTAATGGCACAAATGTTACTATACACTCTTTATGGTTACCGCCAGCAGTAGAGGTTAATGAGTAGATGCTTAGATTTAAAATATGTCTGGCTCTTTTGCTATCTTATTCAATCAATGTGAATGGGATGGAAGATTGTGGTGATTTGTACGATAGCTTTGTTGATAAAAAAAAGAAGGCTGTAGATTTCTATGAGTTAGGACTGAAACGGGATGAGTGGATAAAGACACATCTCGATATCCATTTTGATTATGAAGATGGTTCCAGTAATTCTGCACGAACTCTAGAAATCAAGACAGCTATTGTTGAAAAGCTGAAGCTAGAACCAGCTTTATACTCAGATGATTTATTTATGCCAACGGCGATATATGAACTATCGAGATATTGGAGTTACCAGGGGGTAGACGTTGACACAGAAGAAGTGTTCACCAATATGACTAGAGTGAACAAAAAGTTTCTTTTTCAAGATATTGAAGGATATGGTATGTCAACGGCTGTTTATGTTCTAACTGCAGGGAATTATGCATTAATGGAAGCGATGTACCAACCGCTAGGGGAAGAAATGTTTTCTCTAGAATCACTTTCACCGCTATACCCAAAACTGACAGGAAGTGACTTAAGGAAGTTTTATTACTGTCGATTTTAATGTGAAAGGGTAGCCGATACCTATCTGAAGTGTTGAATAAGATCAAGCCACTAAATATTGCGAATATCATAAACGGTGATGCTGCCCATCTGCCTTTACCCTTACTTTTCCTAATACCTATCAGCCCAAATAGAACAAACCTACTAACACTTTTCTGTCCACGAATGAGTTTGCTATTCAGCAAGCTTATAATTGCCCCATTATCATTCAGAGCAAATACTCATTCATATCGCATTAATGTGATTTTTGGCTAGTTTTTATTTAATTAATCATTCTGATTTAGTATGTTTATTTCTATTAACGCTTTTAATAAATACAGTTAAAAAATAATGAAATAAAGCTCGTAATATTTATGAACTAAATTTATTATTACTGGATTTAGATGTTTTTAGTGAATGTTCTAATACTTATTGATAGACTGTTAATTGTATTTTAGTGATGTTAATGAGTTACCGAATTAGAACTTTAAAGTTATGTAATATATATAATTTTTTCATTTCAGTGAATATTAGGTAATTCATATTATGAATAATAGAAATGATACTACTTTATGAGGATATTGACTATATCGATGATTTTTTGAAATAACGAAAAAGTCCCCCTGTGAAGTTGGAGGAACTTATAAAGAATAATGACGCTCAATACTGTTTTTAAAATACGAAAATAGCAAACAAAGAAAACATCAAGGCACTTGATGCTAGAGTTGAATAGGCTGTATAGTTTAGATATTTTGGAATCCATTTTTTTTTTCTGTGGTGTTTCTATGAATGCTCTAGAACTAGTGTAACTATAGAGCCCCAAGAATGAATATGGAAAACCTAAAAAATAAAGGCTTTTAAATTCAGTAGGGTTACATTTCTTTAAAACAAATCCATATAAAAATGCTAAGCATAAATGTAAAAATAAAGATATTGTAGACGCTAAGAATGTGACAAATATCGATATTTGAATTATTGACATTTTTTCATCCATAAATTAACGGGTTCAATTATTGGTTAATTTTCTATTTAACTACAATATCATTTATAGTATCTCTTTTACATTATAAAGGTGTTTTATAAGTGTGTTTTGCATGAAAGTAAGAGTACTTATTAATATACTGTTTTAGTTATTTCAAAGGTGCGTATGAAACAAGGATATATTTCAAGTGAGGCATGGGAAAGATTTTCCGCTAAAGAAAAGCAGTCACTCTTAGTTATTAGAGAGCACTTTGAAGAGGCGAACTATCTCCCAGCTCATGTGAGCTAACAAAAACTAGTTGATCAGTCATTTGAGGCTATGGGCAAAGAATTTAGAGATCGAATTAATAATGAAGTTTCATTGTATGGTAGGTATATCTATGAATGTAATGGTTTTTTTGATTATTCAGGGTTCAATTAGGGACTTTGATTCTGCGGATCAGTTTTTCCTAACAAACTTATGTGAATAACCAATCGAACTATATGAACATCATTTAGCAGATTATCGATAAGTCGAATACTCTGTTTTTTATAGTGGCATTGAGATGTGGTTCTCAATGCACCTTTTTGTACTTTTAATTATACGCACATTATATTATAAAAATTAAATTGAATAAAAAATAAAAACATCATTATAGATGCATAAAATATTAGTGTGTAAAAAATGATGCTTGGAAATTCAGCTCAAACTTAATGATGAGAACGGGTAAAAAAGCTAAGTATAAAGTTCACATATAAAGAGTTATACGAATGAGTTGACAGGGAGGCAAATAGAAGTGAAAAAAGGTGATAAAGTATTTTATACTTTTTTAATTATTTTAGTTTTAGTTAATTTTTACATATTCTGGGGTAAATGGAATGACGACAGATTTGCACACATAGAATCTCTAAGTGCTAATTCAAACTACAGTGCGCCACCTTATGCCGAAAAATATGGCGTGGCGTTACACGGAAAGTTAGGTGCCATGTATGATTGCTTAACGAAATATCGTTTGACAAGTATTAAAAGATTCACCAAAGGCAAAGTAGGTCCGACGGGGAGTTTTGATATAAAGGTTGATGAGTTTGAATTGTATTTAGGTTTTGCTAGTGGTGAAGTAACTACTTCTAGTCTAACAAAGTATAACCATAGAGGTGAGGTTGAGTATGCAACTAGAACGGTCGCTGTTAATTGTGATATCGATTTGCTGAATAAATTAGAGTAAATAATCATAATTTTAGTTATTCTTTATGAATAATGTAAGGTCTAGAAATACTAGGAATAATACATAGAAATTATAGCTATTTTAATCAGTCTTTTATTTTGAACATCTATTCTCATGGTCGATGATAGTACCAAACATCGATGTACGACCTTTAACACAAATTCTTTCATATCTTCTCCAATTATTTTCTCTATATCGAGAGTTACTTAGATGTAATATGACTTTCTCAGATTTATCAGTTTTTGATAGGAAAAGATCTACGCCAGTACTACCACGATCTTTTACTCCATCAATAATAAAACTCTCACTGTAAGTATCAGTTGCTGTTAACTTTGTTATACAGACAGAGATATTAATACTAAAATACGCAAAAAATGCAGCAATACAACCAAGTGAAAATAGTGTAAATAATGTGTCTTTGACCTTTTCTTTAGTTGAAGAGTAGCGCTCCAAACTTAACATATGTGGACTAACTTTATACCCCTTAAAACGATGAATGAATATGATGTAAAAAGAAGTACTAAATAATATTGGAAAAATTATCAGTGCTCGACATATAGTTGAGAATTCAGTATAAATATAAGGTAATCTTGCGCCTGTGATATTAATAATCATCCAAACAAAACACGCTAGATATACTTTGATCATAACTGATTGAAACTTATTCTTTCTACCCATTCTATTCCTTATAACTTAACTTAAAGATAGGGAGCAATGAATACTGCATGATTTATAACCTGAGAACCAATTATATTTTAACATTTAGCTTATATAAAGCCAAAATTTTGATTAAAATGAAGGTGATAAGCATGCCTTATAGGTATGGATCATGTAAGCATCCGTCTTAGATACTCCTAAATTATTAACTGAATATAGATTATACTTTATAAATATATTAGTTATATATTTTCTATTTTTATTATAAGTCGAAGAGCATACACAGAGGAAAAAATTATATTATTTATATTGTTGTATAATTCATTATTAAAGCATACAGTAAGTTAGACTATATCATTTAGTTATTTATAGATTAATTTGATACACCTATCATTACTGGTAAAAAAATAGATTGATTGCAAAAAGTATTTATTACCTCAAGGAAATCGCTTTAGTTAAATTTAGTCGTAACTTTCATATATAAGCTAGTTTTAAATATGAGCCTTTATTATGCTTCCCGTACTTTTCCTAATCCCTACTCACCAGAATAGGGTAAACAGTCTAACAAGCTTTTGTCCAACTTCGAGCTAGCTTTCATAGCTGGCTCATTTTTGCCCCATTGTGAGTTAGACCTTTTACTCATTCATATAGTATTAACGTGGTTTTGGTTTTGGTTTTGGTTTTGGTTTTGGTTTTATTTTATTCACATGTTCTTAGTCTAATAAGACTGATTAAATACATTTCTTACTTACACATCCTCTCATTGAGCGTTAGGCGTGAAAAAGTGTTATCAACTTCATGATATATATAGATTATATCTAGTATGATAAAGGTATTTTATGCGTTTATTTTTGCTAAAAGAATACATGGGCTGCAGCAGACTTATCTGGAGAACTAGAACAGGTTAGAGAGGGGATGAAGAAATGGGTAGACTAAGATTAAAGTCTGAATTACAGACTCTAATTTGCGTATTGTATTTTTATAATGCTACGAACTCATTTAAGTATGAAGAGCCTGTGCATATTAGATCTGCAATTTTCGTAGTCGCCTTAGCAGGAGTGTTCATTTTGTCAGGGATCTTTAGTATCCCTGAGATATGGGGATATGTTGAACATTACGACTATGTAACAATGGTTACATGTATATTTTACTTCTTGTCGTATTTGTATACTAAATCAGTATGTGAAAATGAGGAAGTGAAAGTTAGAGCCCAAAAGTTCATTGAATCTATCGAGCCGGAAAAGCGAAGAGAGACAATGTTCTTTATAAGTTTTATCTACTATTTTGTTGCATTAATTCCAATTTTCTTAGTTACAATTTTGGATATTATTTTGTAATTATCTATTAATAGTAGGCTTTCCGCGCCACTATATCAATCGACCATGGCTCTCGAACTTCAGAAGAGTTAGCTCAGAATTGTCCATTCGAGCTAGCTTCCACGGCTAGCTCAGAAATGCCCCTTTATGCGTTAGACCTTTTACTCATTCATATCGTATTAACGCGGTTTTGGATTGGCTTTATTAGGTTAATTAAATCTATTATTTAATCGCCACTTTTGGTGCTCTAATTCACAAACACCGCCCATATTGAATATTCTGAAACCAGTAACATCTTTAATAAAATTATAACGTCAAATATGTGCTTGTTTTATATGCTTTTTATTGTGAAAATGCATGCTTTACTGTACAGTTGTGTTGAGCTTCGATCACGAAGTTCGTGAAAGATTGAATATGTTAAATACGGCTGTTATTGACCTAATTTACGTAAAACGTTTCTGCCCCAAACCTTCTTAAATTAAATACATTTTTACTTTTGACACCCTCTTTCAAATCGGCAGGTGTAAGAAAGTGCTAGTAAGTTCATAATATGTAAAGATTATATCGATATACTGTTAAGAGAAAAAGAGGATTTATATGAAACTTATAGTTCCAGAGCTAGAAATTAATGAGGACTCTCCGTTCTCTAGTGATCTTTTTGAAAGAGAGAAGTTTGCGGAAAAATTAACCAACCTTATTCGAAATGTTGAAGATAACTTAGTTATATCGCTAGATGCTAATTGGGGAGAAGGAAAAAGTACTTTTATAAGAATGTGGCGTCTCCATCTAAAGAATCAAGGTATAAAAACAGTTTGCTTTGACGCATTTAAAAATGACTATAGCAACGATCCTTTCCTAGATATTGCTGGAGAAGTATTTTCATTTACGGATACAGAGTTTTCGGAAAATGATGAGATAATCAGCTCAAAGGGGCAACTAAAAAGTAAAGCGGTTAACGTAGGTAAAAGACTTGTGGGTTGGACGGCAAAAGTCGCAGTAAAGACTGCAACTTTGGGCGCTATAAAGGACTCTGATATTGAGGAGTTACAAGATGTAGCAAAGGACATCTCAAAAGATAGTGGTGATCTAGTTTCTAATATTATTTTAGACCGTTTGAATAATCATGAAGTCGATAAAAACTCAATTGAAGTATTCAACAAAAATATCGAAGAACTGGGTACAAAAATTAGAAATGCTCAGGGTTTTCCTTTGCTGATTATCGTTGATGAATTAGATCGTTGTCGTCCTAGTTATGCCGTAGAGACCATCGAAAAAATTAAACATTTGTTTTCAGCTAAAAATGTAGCTTTCGTGTTAACAATTAATAAAAAACAGCTTCAAGAGTCAATTCGTAGCGTTTACGGAGAAATAGATGCTGCCACATACCTGAAAAAATTCATACATTTAGAGGCTAGTTTACCGAGACGTCATGGCTATAATCAAACTAATGATTATCTCCAGTACTCATCTTACTTGTATCGCGCTTTAGACTTTCCTGATTGGTTAACTAAATATGAAGATGATATATGTCGAATTTTCGCATGCTATGCTGAGTACTATAATCTAACACTGCGTGATATGGAAAGGGCGTATACTAACTTAGCTATATACTATGCATCAGTAAGTGCGAAAACCATTAATTACTTGCCTGTAATTTGTTTTCTTTCAATTATAAAGGTTAAGTCAACAGTATCTTTCAAAATGTTGAAAGATAGCAAATATACGTATAATGAGTTTGAAGAGGAATTCTCTATTCAAAATATATCGAAAGATTACTACCGTGATGTTTACCCTGAGTATTTTACTACTTGCTTTAAGTTCTTCCTATATAATGATGAAGAATACCAAAAAGAAAAACAAAGTACGGACTTGCAATACATGAATTTGGGGGGAGCTTCTATTTCTCGTAAAAAAGTAATTCCATGGTATTGTGACCAAATTGATGCGTTCAACGTAAATATCGCTTAACAAATAAGGATATGTACCGCGGAGCCGATACCTATCCGAAGTGTTGGACAAGCCCAAGTCACCTTATATAAGTAAATATCATTAGAGGATGATATTAAAAGTCGAACATATCCTTACTTTTCCTAATATCAACTTGTCCAAATAGAGCTGGCTATCTAACAAAGTTTTGTCCAACAACGAGCTAGCTATCATGGCTAGCTCAGTGTGATCACCAAGCGACTTTGTCATTACGCTAACTACCAAGGGAATATGTCGGGACTGAATTAGCTTATCTTTTAAAGTAATTAATTAGACCTTAGAAGGAGCTAAGGATGTTCTACATGGATGCTAAATCTCAATTCACTGTTGATATCATTAGCAAAGTTATTGAGGGTAAAATTACCATCAATAGTGCTACTCAATTGCTGCAAAAATCACGAAGAACCGTTGAGCGTTACTTGCGTCGTTATCGCAAAGAAGGGATTCGATGTGTTATTCATGGCAACACTGGCCGTGCTCCAATTAATAAAACACCTGATTCACTCAAAAAAGAGGTTTAGCGCTTCATCCAAAAGAAGTATTACGATTTTAATATTCAGCATGTGAGAGTAAAGGTCATGATTAAAAAGTTGCAAAAGTAACGGACGTATGATTTTTTGATATTATTAGCAATAAGCAGGTTTCTCTAATATAAGAGATAAGAAAAAGCCCGATAATAATTATCGGGCTTTCTAGAGTTAAATATTATTAACTTTGATTGCAGATGTAAATAAGTCCACTTCTTTTGCTAATAACTGCAGTAACGTATGGTTATCAAGTTTGTATATTTCATTTTCAATATAGATGAAAGATTGATAAATCAATTTCTCTTGTTTTGATATGTGTTTAAATAGTTCTGTGTGGTTTTGCGATTTCTTAAGTGTTTTATCTAGCTCTGTTAGAGATGCAATCACACTATCTAGATCACTATTAATGGTAGAATCCAATGGTAATGATTGTTTGTTTTCATTCAGTTGGGTCAATATACGCAAGATAATATTAGAACTGCGACTACATAATAAAATATGCTCGCCTGTTTGTGACTTTCTATGCGGTTCACCTAAATAGCCCATCCAATGATCAAATAGGTTGGTATCGTTAACCACGCAACCTTGGTAGTGACGTTGTAACTGAGTGGCCGTACTATCTGATTTATCTGCTACGTATATTTTTAAAGAGACCAGATAATCAATATAGCCTGTTGTTGTTGCCGTTAATTGAGTTGGGAATAATTTCTTATTCCAACCAGGTGATAAGATAAATACAAATAATAAAGGTAAGAACACACCTAGAACAGTGCTGTCTAGGCGAGGTAAAAGAATATTATCGCCTTGTCCGTTAAGAGAGAAGCCTGCAAATACAAACAAAGTCACGCAGAATACCGCAAAGCCGTAATGACGTGCAGAGGTATGGAAAAAAAGTATTACAGCGATACAAAATATGAACGGCAAGATGCTTGACGATACTTGGAAGTGCAGTAATCCAACAACAACTAATAAACCACAAATTGTACCGGTTAATCGTTGAAGTAATCGTGTCCACGTCATTGATAAGTTCGGACGTAATACCAACAAACTGGTCATAAGAGTCCAAAAGCCAAAGTCTAAGTTTAATGTTCGAACAATAATTAACCCCGTCGCTAAACTTAATGTTCCGCGAAGTGCATGTCGAAAATAACTCGATTTTAACGTCATTTGACTGGTTAACTTCGAGGCTAACTCTCGCCATTTCCATGACACAACAATAGGCTTAATAATGCTGGAGCTTAATGTTTGGCTTGTTTGTTGGTTCAACTGCTGAAGTGTTAAGTAGATAATATCCAGTTTATTAATATATGAAAGCGCAGCCAGTGCTTCCTCTTTTATGTTCTCTTGTATTGTATATTGGCGTAACTCTTCAAAGTCGATACTTGGAACGTTTATACGATGAACATTATCGACAGTCACTTGCTCTAAATATTGACTTATTTTTAACGTTGCTTGGTGAATCTTATCTAACCATTCAGGACATGTTTGTTGGAGATTTGAAGTTGGAATGAAATAAAGTAAACGTGTTTGTTCGTTAATACGCTCAGCAACTTTTAAGAAACGATAAATATCTTGCAGTTTTGCGCTATCTTCACCAGCAGTAAATTGCTGGTGAATTCGACCTTCTAAGGTGTGAGATAAGCCCGCAATTTGGGATCGTAATTGCGCCGATTTAATAAACAACTCATTTTTGTCGGAAGAAAAAATAAAGCCGTGATCGTGAGTGATAAGCTTTTTAGCAATCGCTTGATACAAATCAGACAGGATATCTTTGGATTCTTGGTTCGGAAGAAAGTAGATGGCTAACGCTTGCCAAAAAATGTACCACAAAGCGCCACAGGTTAACCACAAAGGAACAAGCCAAATAGGTCGACCATCTAAATGCAGTAACATAGCGTATATAGCGAGTAATATGGAGGCAAAACCGATAGCACCTAGCCTTGGGCTTAAAACAGCCAACATAAATAAGCTAAAACTGACAACCGTTAAGCTAATAACAAATAAGACTGAATGTGGGAAAACGGCTTCAGTTCCTAGGCTGATAAGAAAGAAAACAGGAATAGCGATACAAAAATCAAGAATGCGATATTTTGTCACACTAGACGTATCAGCAAAGCCACAGCTAATACTACCCAGAGAAAATGCAATCCCCATGGTTACATGACCCATAAGGAACAAAGGTACTGAGCAAGTAATGAAGCTAAATGCAGCGATGTTGGTTCTAAAGTTGAGCAAAGTCCGTAAAGTAGGGTAACGGAGAAGTACGTTGTATAAATTCATAGTGTATTAAATATCGTCGTTTGTGCGATTTGCTTTGTTAATCATAATCTCTTTTTAAAAAGAGTGAAGGCTTTATTGGTATACACTGGTGTTTTTTAGGTATTTAGTTTGGTTGGTTATTCCCTAAATGTGAGTAAATATTTCTACATCAAGTAAAAAATTCTGGATGAAATGAAGTAAATTAAGATTAATATACTGTGTGTAATGTGAATGAAGATTTAATATCTAATATTTCTCAAATATCACATCGATTACTAAAATAAATAATTATTTAAAGCATGATTGTTTATTTTTTAAATAATGAATAAATAACATGCATAAGATTGAATAAATAAAGAATGAAAATTAACCGTATGATTTCACTTGATTTTTAGTAATTCATTATTTTTTATAAATATATCAATAAAATTATTGATATATTTATTTAATACTGTTTATGATGCGAGAAATAAAAAACGAATACAAACAACATGGAGATAGTTGTTAATGTTTTTACTTAAGGATATATCAATAAAGCTGCAGTTAGTTATTCCTGTTATATTTATGGCTGTTTTATTATTTATTGGACTAATGCTAGGGCGAAATAACCTTATAGAAAGTGTTGATAAAATGAACGCAACAACACAATTAGTTGTTGAAGCTAAAGATAGTACCGCGAGTTTAATTAGCAATAGTTACGCAATGAGAGTAAGTGCAATTTATGCGCTTTATGATAAAGATTTATTATCACGTTTATCCAAGTCTCTTGATAGTAGCGAGTTAAGTAACAAAAATGCGATTGCAAAATTGCAAAAAATACCTGAAATAAACCAAGAATTAGAAGCATTTCGAACATTAATGATCAGCTATATTAGCTTTAGCCGAGACACAATGTTAGAAGTGCTTGATCTTAGGCATTCCGGCCAAATAACCGACTCTGAATATCAAAAATATATTGTTAAATATCGCCAATTAGGTGATGACATGATTTCAGCAATTGATGCGTTGGATAAGCGTGTAAATTTAACCGCAGATGCTTATATCACCCAGCAAAAGAAAGAGCACGGACAAACAATAAATGCGATTGGTTATGAATTTATCATTACATTGATAATCGCTATTATTATTTGTTTAGTCATTGGTTCAATGATTGTTAAGCCAATTACTGATTTGCAACGTGCAATGCAGAAAATAGCTGATGGTAACTTGAAAGATGAAATCACCGTTGACGGCTCTAATGAAGTGGGTGAATTGGCACGTAATTTAAATCGCATGATTGTTAAATTGCGTTCAACTGTGGCGGTATTAAATGATGTTGGTCGTAATGTCGCAGCCTCATCGACTGAATTATCAATTGTGATGAAAGATTCTGAGACTCACGCAAATAACCAAGTGATTGAGATTGAGCAAGTGGTAACAGCAATCGATCAATTAACAACAACGGCACAAGAAGTTACTCAAGCTGCACAAAAATCTGATGAAAATTCAAAAAGTGCCAGTGAGTTGGCTAATAAGAGCCTTGATTTGTTCTCTAACAACCAACAAGCAAATGAAGAAATGGCTGAATCATTAGTGGAGGCCGCTGATGTTGTTGCGCAACTAAAAGTACAATCGGCGCAAATTAGCCAAGTTATTGACTCGATACAAGGCATTTCTGAACAGACTAATCTATTGGCACTTAATGCTGCGATAGAAGCCGCACGCGCAGGTGAAAGTGGTCGCGGTTTTGCCGTGGTAGCTGATGAAGTTCGTCAGTTAGCAGCAAGAACACAAGCATCAACAAAAGAAACACAGCAGATTATAGAGCGTCTGCAAGAGCAATCGACCTCAGCAAATGAGCGTATGCAATCTGCAATTGATACATTAGAAAGCAATAAATTAGTTGCTTTTAAAGCAAATGAAGCGCTAGAGGGCATCACTGCGGCTATTTCAATGAATAGTGATATGAATACCCATGTTTCAACCGCTTCTGAAGAGCAGTTACAAGTCACAATGGATATCAGTAATAGTATTGAGAATATTCATCATATCATTCGACAAAATGCATCAGGTTTAAGCCAGTGTACGGTTGCAAGTGAAGAGTTATCTGATCTTGCTGAAAAGCAAAGCGAACAGTTGAAATACTTTAGGTGTTAACGATTGATAATCAGTTATAAATAATAGCTTTGCTAGAAGTCTTACGTGAATGTAACTTTTTGATTTTTTAATACGTAGCATACGCTGTAAGGCTTCTAGTTTTGTTTAGGGCTTTGACGCTCGAGGTTAAGTTCTTTTACACGTTGTAATAGATAATCTTTGAAATTAGCGCATCGCACTGGCATATATTTTCTTGGTTTATAATACAAACTCAGTTCAAATTCGCTACTAACATAATTGTTTAATACCGTGACTAACCGATCTTCTTGAAGATCGTGTTTAATCAAACTGTAAGGCAGGTAAGCAATCCCTCCACCGGCTAGGGCGATATTTTTTAAAATTTCACTGTCGTCTACTTCTACCGATCTAGGTATTTGAACAGAGTTATATTCACCATGTTGTTCAAAGATCCACTTGTTTCCACCGACTAATGTTGTTGCAAATAGGCACAAATGCTTTTTTAGATCATGGGGTATTATTGGCTCTCCATAGCGTTGAATATAACTTGGCGAACAACAGGCTTTTAACGGTTCACTGAAAAGAGAACGTTTAACCAGTAAACTGTCTTTGTTTTGAAAACCGCGGTAAGTTGCATTTGCTCGAATGGCAAAATCGACATCGTGGACATTATCCACTTCAAACGCTGTTTCGATCACAACAAAATTGATAGTAGGGTTATTACTGATATATTCACCAATAATTTTACTCAAAAAATGCTTAGCAAACAAAGGGGTACTAGCAATTTTTATTGTACCAATATCATCATTGCCTAAATTTTGTATTTCATTAATGGCATCGGTTATTTGATTATTGATGTGGCTAAATTGTTTAAATAGTAATCTGCCAGCTTGTGTTGGTGTGATTTTTCGCGTGGTACGTTTAACAAGGCTAACTCCCATGTTTTCTTCAAGCTCTGTGAGCCAGCGACTACCAGCAGACGGCGATATACCATATTGTTTTGCAGCATCCGTCACTGAATTGCAGCGTACGACATGAAGAAAAAAAACAATTTTGTCTAACATTCGCATTCCTTGCATTATTAATAACGTTCCGGAGTATCAAATGTAAATAGTAACGTTATAGTTTATGATTTAAAGCTATCTTCACGGTAATTGTGTCTTTTTCTTATATGTGGAACGTTATTTGATTATTTGCAAGAGTGAATTGCTTTAATGCAACTGCACGCTGAGGACAGGTTACCTATTATTAAGTTAAGCCGTAAAGATTAGAGCTTATGTATTGGGTGTAATAATAAGTATATAGAGTAAATATGTCTTTTTAAGAGGGGTAGTAAAAATGCTAACGGATAAGGTTTGCCTTGTAACTGGTGGTGCTCAAGGTATTGGTCGCTGTATTGTCGAAACCTTTGCTAACCAAGGCGCAAAGCATGTATATGTTTGTGATATGAATTTTGGCGCCATGGCCGATTTAGAGCAACAATTTCCTAATGTAACTGCACTTGAATTAAATGTATGCGATAGAGCTAATGTATCAGAGACGATCACAAAAATCGCACAACAGTATGGAACCATTGATGTATTAGTGAATAACGCAGGTATCACACGGGATAACTTAATTGAAAATATGTCCGAGAATGATTGGGATCTTGTCATTGATGTCAATTTGAAAGGTGTATTTAACATGACACAAGTCGTTGCTCCGTTAATGATGGCTTCAGGTTCGGGTTCTATTATCACAATGTCATCGGTGGTTGGTACAGACGGTAATATTGGTCAAACCAACTATGCAGCGACAAAAGCTGGCGTGATTGCAATGACAAAATCATGGTCAAAAGAGTTTGCACGTAAAGGGGCAAAAGTACGTGCTAATTGTGTTGCGCCTGGTTTTATTGAAACACCAATGACAGTCGATTTACCTGAAAAAGTGATTGATTATATGGTGTCTAAAACGCCGCTAAAACGTATGGGGCTGGCGCAAGATATTGCAAATGGTGTGCTATTTTTAGCGAGTGATAATTCAAGCTTCATTACTGGTCAAACATTGAAAATCGATGGTGGGCTAGTGATATAGAGGCAATACATAATTCATCTTCCTACCTCATTTAGACGAGGGAGTATTTTGCCTTGTTGCAATGTGTTTCTGGAACGAGAAAAGCGTAGAATATGCATTACTAAATAGACATCAAAACAAGATGGATTGAATTTTGAACAATTACTGCGATTGAATAAACATCACTATTGCTGGAATAGTGATGTTTTTACACTTAATTGTCAGAGTTGTGTGAAATATTAGGGTTTTGCTAATATTTTCAATGCTTTCCACTTGAAAAGCATTAAACTGCGTCGACTTATGCTTTTAGGATTGATGTCGTGGTCACCTTTTTTATACAAAATATAAGTGTTGAGAGTGTAGTGCTATTACTTCTAGCTGTTATTTTATTGTTTTATTCAATGCAGAAAGAAAATATTTGGTTAAGCCGTTTAGCGCTTATATTAATGGTTTGTGGTGGGACGGCCTTGATCAATAAACAATACCAAGAGTATCAGTCTTTTTCTGATCAATTAAATATAAAGCATGATCACAGTGGCTTTGTTGATATTCCATAAACCTGTTAGCACATTGTTGCGATAGTGACTTGATTTGACTTAAATAGGGCATAAATAGACATACCGATACGAAGGTTTTCTTCTATTAGATCTAGATTGTCTACTAATGCACAGACGGTAATATCATCATTTAATGCGATAGTAACTTCGGTTGATTTCGTATCTTGCTGAATTGACGTTATCGTGCCTAATAATTGGTTATCAAAACGATCACGTTTTCCGTGGATCATATTTTCTTCACTACAAACTGTAATCGCTGGGCCTTTAATCAGAGCGACGACATCTTTGTTTTTTTCCAATTGAAGTTTTACCGTACTGCCATGGGTGATCGTGGCATAGATATTATGGGTGTCGGTAAGTGTAATCGTAACGCGATCATGCAAGCTATGACGTTCGATAGAACTAATGTGCCCAAAGAATTGATTTCTCGCACTTGTCTGTAATGAAAAACGAGACATGATACCCAACAAACTATCTAATGGCGCGCTTTCATCATTTAAGGCTTTTAAGCCCATATCTTGAATTTGATTTAGCAGTTCATACATTTGCACTAAACGTAAACCAAATCGCGTGAGCTCCGCGCCACCGCCACCTTTACCGCCTTTTTCACTTGTTACAAGTGCAGAGCCAGCAAGAATATTCATATCCTTAACGGCATCAAAAGCGGCTTTATAACTAATACCTGCAAGTTTTGCTCCTTTGCTTATCGAACCTGTTTGGTGGATGGCATTGAGTAGAGCAATACGACGAGGATTGGCGAAAATCTTATTTTCAATAAGAAGAGTAGAGATGGCAGTAAGGTTCATAACAGTAATTTGATCTTATATTTTTTTCTATCTTAGCGCAGTTTACCCTGTAGGTATAATTTAAATATATAAGTAACCTTTTGTATTTATTATGATATTACTGTTTTAACTAAAGTAAAGTTATTGAATAATCAAAAGATTAGCTATAACACTGTTGGTTTTTTAAACTGCCTGCACCCACAATCCATGAGTACAGACAGTGCCTTAATCCAACGTAAAAGGGTTACGTTTGGCAATATGATCAGTAAGGCTACTGACTGATTCACAACAACATTGTTCCATCACTTGTTGTAGTTGTC
The DNA here is from genome assembly GCF_003026095.1 of Photobacterium sp. GB-72. NCBI lineage: Bacteria > Pseudomonadati > Pseudomonadota > Gammaproteobacteria > Vibrionales > Vibrionaceae > Photobacterium > Photobacterium sp. GB-72. The sequence goes on from NZ_PYNV01000009.1 coordinate 157,496, forward strand.
TTTTCAACATATTAATAGTGTGATGACCACCGTTAATACCCAACGCACCAACACCATACATAAAACTGCGACCAAGAAAGGCAAACTCAATTCCTGTTGAGAGTGTACGAGCAATATCAGCTCCGTCACGAATACCACTATCCATCATAATCGTAATTTGACCTTTGCATTTATCCATAATTTCAATGGATTTACTAATAGTAGAAGGCCCTGCATCTAATTGTCGACCACCATGGTTTGAGATAATGATGCCGTCTAAGCCAAGCGCAATGGCTTTTTGACTGTCTTCAACTGTTGATAAGCCTTTTAATACTAGGTTGCCTTTCCACTTGTCACGTAAACGTGCGACTTTATCTTCACTTAAGCGACCATTAAAGGTTTTATCCATGAATAATGCGAGATGGTGCATGTTCATTGAGCCTGACATATATTTAGATAAAGTTTCGAACTGAGGCTGTCCTTTTTTCAACGTGGCTAATGCCCATTTGGGTGACAACATTATTTCGACAATGTTTTGCCATGTCATTTTGGGCGGCATAGCTAAACCATTACGGATTTCTTTAGGGCGATAAGCAAAAGTAGGGACATCAGAAAGCAATACTAATGTTTTGATCCCAGCATCTTCACAGCGTTTAAGTAAGTCATCTGTAATCTTGTCATCAACAGGGTGATAGAGCTGGAACCATGCTTTACCTTCTGTGATATCGGCAATCTTCTCAATCGGAGAGGTTGAAACAGTACTAAGAATAAAAGGTACATTTTGTTCAAAAGCGGCTTGCGCCAATATTTCAGGTGCATTTGGCCAAATCAAACCTTGTAAACCCACAGGGCTGATACCAAATGGCGCATCATACGTTTCGCCAAACAGGGTGGTTTTTAAAGAAATCGAATTGTAATCACGAAGATAATAGGGGATTAGCTCAATTTGGCGAATATCATGAGTATTGCGTTTGAGTCCCATTTCAATGTTGCAGCCGCCATCGACATATTCAAATGCAAACTTAGGTAAGTTGAATTTTGCCTTACGGCGAAGGTACTCAACATCAGGGTAATGGGTATTAAAATAATCCTTCATTTTTTATTATCTCATTTTGATAAGCTGCAAATAACATAGAACAATTGAATTGATTATGAACGTGATATTTACAATATCTAAAAAACAAAAAATGGAATAAATAAAACCCGTTAATCGATGTTGTTAAAAGCGATGCGCTATGTGATTAATTAATGGTTTCAAAGTAGAATTTGTAGTCGCGAACTCCATCTATTTGAACGCCTTTTTCTCTTAATTCCAGAAACTGTTTGAGTTTAATTGTTCTAAAATCCATTGCTTTAAGCGCAAGAATGATGCGTAGCTCATCCATTGATCTTGATTTAGCTTCAGAGCTACACGTACCGCAAACAACATGCGTTTTTTGTTTAAAGCCTACTTTATTCAGCCAGTTTAGCTCTTTGGGATCTTTTTGAGTGCCACAAAAGTAGCAGCAATTGTCTTGTTTTAGTGCGGCTTCTTCCCTTAATGCTTTAGGGCTAGGTGATGTGGAGGGTGAAGCCGCGCTATTTTTCTTATTACCACTGAATGCAGAGAATTGAACGACATTAGACATTTTGATTGCTCTTACTCATTAAGGAAAATTTATTAAAATTGAACATGATTTTAATCTACCTGTATATCCTATTTCTTGTGCATTCAGTTAGTCAAATATTCATAAAGTAACTAATGATGTTCAAAGTACGGTCATCGCAATGAATAAGCAAGGTAGAGAATACTGGCTCACTTTTTGAACACATCTCAGTGCTTATAAAAGTTAAGGATATGTAGCGCGTAACCCACACAGTTCCCGAAAATGTTGTTTAAGATCTTTTCGGCTAATGTATAAGGCGATTTATCAAGTGGATACATAATGCGAGGCAACGCACGACTATAAACATCAATCGTTACAGGGTGTTTACCATGCAATACGAGATAGGTAAGTTGTTGTTCATAAAATACGCTGAGTGATATTGTTATTTCCACTATTGCTCGCCATTTAGTAAGGCGTTAAATCAAAGGATGGTTTATGTCTATAGCAACGGGTATTGCACTATTTCTTGCGATGCTTCTATCTGCCGCTATTCCGGGACCAAGTGTGCTCGCTGTTATATCGAGATCTCTTACTTATGGTTGGAAACAAGGCTTATTAGTTGTGCTCGGAGTGGTACTGGCTGATTACATCTTTATCTTTCTAGCTTTGTCGGGTCTATCTGTGGTTGCAAACGTTATGGGTGAGTTTGCTATCGTCATAAAATATGTAGGAATTACCTATCTCTTTTGGTTGGCTTATGTCACATGGACTTCTGATGTTTCTGTAACATCAACACGAGTTCATGATAAAGGGATAAAAACTTCAAGTGTGGCTGTTGGTATGTTAATGACTTTATCTAACCCCAAAGCGATATTGTTTTATATGGGGTTCTTTCCCGCGTTTATAGATCTACAGTCAACTTCACTATCAGACGTTATTATTATTTTTATGATTTCGACGATATCTGTCGGTGGGGCACTAAGTCTCTATGCTTGTATTACGTCAAGGGTAAGTTTTGTATTTGAGGGAAAGAAAGTGAAAAAGTTACTTAACAAGTTCTCTGGTGGCTTTTTAGCAACCTGTGGGGTTTTGTTGGCAACAAAGGCTTAAAGTAGCGGACACCTATCTAACATTTTTGAAGTCCAAAAGATCTTAAGTAAGTAATCAGTGCCAATAGCATTAAGAGTTACGCTATAAGTAAGCACTACAAAGCTGATAGGTTAGGGGAAAGGCTAATATTTATTGTTAGATAAAATAAAACCTTACGTCTGAATAACTTATTTGAACAAGTAAACATTCGCAAGGTTTTATCGGTTTATTTACTTACCAGCAATATTTAGGCGAGCAAAACGGATTTTTGGCGCATAGAAGCTTCGATTGTAATCGTGTTCTAATACATTACTTACCGCGTCTATTTCTTTGAGCATTTGGTAGAAGTTACCTGCTACCGTAATACCACGTACTGCTTGAATACGTTGACCATCACGGCATAAGAAACCACTCGCACCAAATGAGAAATCACCACTGATAGCATCAGCGCCAGAATGAACGCCTTGCAATTCAACAAGCTCTACATATTCACCTGCAGTGGTTTCAGCAATGCTGTTCACACCTTCAGAAATAACCGTGTGACGAGAGCCAACACCTAATCCACCTTTTGCCGAACGTGATGCATTCGCGGTGTTTTCGATCCCGAAGTAACTCGCGGTATGGCTATTGTGCAGCAAGCTATTTAGTTGACCTTCACCGACTAGAACAGTATCGCGAGTGGCAAAACCTTCGCTATCAAAGGCTTTAATAGAAAAACCGCCTTCAATATAAGCTTTGTCAGTGATGGTAATAAGTGGACTCGCCACTTGGCGACCAATCGCATCACGCCAAGGGTTAATGCCTTTCATTGCAGCTTGACCAGAAGTACACATTCCAAATGCACCGAATAAGCTACTAAGTGAGCTTAGGGTGAAAATGACAGGGTATTGTTTGGTAGCGATAGGTGTACCATCGAGTAGGGCTTTTGCCATGTCATAGCCATAGTTAATACAGAAGTTAGCATCTAACTCACTGAACTTACGACCTGATGACATACCGCCATGCATCGCTTGCTTGCCGTCTTTTTCAATTAAGCTGTAAGCATAACAGTAGGTCGAACGCTCACTGTGATGGCAAAGCGTACCTTGAGTATTGGCTAAAATCACATGGGCGTCTGATTCAGCAAAGCCATTGTATGGCGCGCTTTTAGCGTCAGGCTTGCTTACTACACCTTGCTCTAGTGATAGGGCGAGAGCGATCTTTTGATCTACATCGCCATCATCATCTTGATAAATCTCACTTAAATCTGTGCTGATTTTACTATCAATACAGCTAATGGTTTGATGTGGATCTTGCTGTGAATATTCGGCGTTCAATAGCGCGTTATCAACCATTAGATCAAGGCTCGTTGGATCTAATGACTCAGAATAGCTGGTGGCAATACGCTGATCTTTTACCACGCGGACGCCAATCACTTGTCCTGACGTTACCTTGTATTCATCGAGCTCGCCATTATTGGCTTTAAGCGAGAAGTTATTGCTACGATTCGCAATCACATCGGCACTCGCGCCTTTTTGAGTTACACGCTCAAGCACATGGTCGATGGCCTGCTGTAATTTATTTTGATCAGCCATTAGTTACCACCTCCCACAAGAATATTATCAACTTTCAATGCAGCTTGACCCACAGTTGTTGGTACTGAACCACTGACAGAACCACACATACCTGCCGCAAGGGCAAAATCATTACCAACCATGCTGATTTCTTTTAATACTTTAGGACCAGTACTAATTAGAGTTGCAGATTTTAAAGGTTTAGTGATTTTACCGTTTTCAACAAGGTAGGCTTCCTGCACTGCAAAGTTAAACTCACCTGTACCGGGTTGAACTGAACCACCCCCCATTTTCTTAGCGTAAATACCGCGCTCAACACCCGCTAGCATATCGTCAAGACTGCTATCGCCGGGTTCGATAAAGGTATTACGCATACGTGAAGTTGGCGCAAATTTATAGGATTGACGACGACCAGAGCCTGTACGAGCAAAGCCTGTTTTCATACCACCCATACGATCAACCATAAAGCTAGTCAGTTTACCGTCTTTAATGAGCTGAGTGCGTTGGGTTTCCATGCCTTCATCATCAATATTGATAGAGCCCCATTCGTTTACCATCGTGCCATCATCCACTGCGTTCACGACTGAATTAGCAATGGTTTCGCCCATTTTATCGTAGAAAACAGAGGCTTTTTTCGCAACGGAGGTGGTTTCAAGCAAGTGACCACACGCTTCGTGGAAGATCACCCCGCCAAAACCATTACCGATGATCACTGGCATTTCACCAGACGGACAAGCATCAGCAAACAGTTTAACCATCGCTTGTTTAGCCACACCTTGACCTAACTGCTCTGGATTGACCTTGCTATTAAATTCCCAACCTGTGAATGCGCCAGGCGCTTCATAGCCAGTGGATTGTTCGCTACCATTTTGCGCGACGGCATTAGCAGAAATACGGGTATAATGACGAGTATCCCCAATGTGCAAACCTTCAGAGTTGAAGATTTCAATCTGTTGTTCACGTTGAGCAATGTTACCGATGAACTGACTAATTTTTTCATTTTCAGCGCGAGCCGCTTCATCTGCTTGGCGAAGAAACGCAATTTTTGCTGCCATATTAGCGTCTTGGCTTAATGGTAACTGGCAACTGTGTTTATTGGAAAATCGGTTTAAATTCAAACTTCCAGCAGATAAAATTTGTTCACGTTTATCTTTTGCTGCCAGTAGGCTAGTAACGCGTTTCAACTCTTCTTCGTCTGTGCTGTTGGTGTAGCCGTACAGAACTTTAAATCCGAAAAATAGACGAATACCAATACCAAAGTCGATCCCTGAGTTGATTTTATCGATTTCACCTGAAATTAACTGCACAGAGTTAGATTGGTGATGTTCAACAAAGAGTTCGGCAAAATCGGCACCTAAAAATAGCGCATGATCGATGACTGCTTTTGCAGTGCTAGGGTTTAGCATGTGTGCTCCCTTGTGTTTTTATAAGTTCCATTTAATAAATTAGCATTTTTTTATCGTTTATTCCTGCTATTACTCTAGTAGGTCAAACCAATTAAACCTTGCTTGTTTGATGAGTGATCCTGATGGTGTTTGCTTAAGGCAAAATAATAGAGCAAAGAATGTGTTCAAGCTCATCCCAAGGTAAAACTTCATTATCAATCACTTCAATGCGGGATTCAAAACCTTCGAGTGATAGTTCGTTAACCGATACCACTTGGTTGACAACATTAAAGGCAAAACAACCATTTTCAGTATTTACGACAGCCTTTACACGGTTCGCATTTAAGCTTGAGAATAGACTGAAAAGCTTTGAAAATTCAAAATGTTGATCAGCGGCAAAGAACCAACCACAACTGTGGAATCCTTGACCGTGGTTTTCTTTACGTATGAATTGCTGCCCTGGTAATAGCTCAATTTCTGGCTCTGGAGCAATATCGTGGTGGTGATCGTCGTGATGATGGTGATGGCTATGTTGTGCAGCACGATCAATACGTGGAATATCAAGCCACTCTAGTTCTAGTTTACCGAGTTCTACCTCACCGATTAAGGCTTTCTTTGGCTCTGCTTGTTCAATCGCTGATTGGAAAGTGAAAAGATCGTAGTCATCACATTGGTCGATCTTGTTAGCAACGACAACGTCGGCAAGAGCAAGCTGATCTTGGAAGTTTTCATTATCAGTATAGAAACTATCAGCAAAGTGACGAGGGTCAACAAGGGTGATGGTGGCACGTAAATCGACGTAATCTGCATACATGCCAGAAGTTAGCTTGTTGATCACTTCCTTTGGATGACCTAATCCTGTTGGCTCTAACAGTAAGCGATCAGGTTTTTGCGCCAGTAGGGCATTAATACCAACAGACATGGGTAATCCAGCGACGCAGCACATGCAGCCACCAGGAACTTCTTTGATAATGGCACCTTGTTGTTCGAGAATTGCGCCATCGACGCCAACATTGCCAAACTCATTGATAAGAATTGCCCATTTTTCATTTTCAGGTTTACGAGCAAGCAGAGAAAGGATTGCAGTTGTTTTACCGGCACCTAAAAAGCCAGTAATAATGTTGGTTGGAATACGTTTCATGTTGTGCTGATCTCTATACGTCTACATCTGTAATTTGTTTATTCTACCGTATGTTACAGAGTAACGGTATCTTGCTGAAAAAAGCAAAAATATGGATGTATTGAGCCATCACAAGTGTAAAGAAGAGTAGGAAGCCCTAATTTGGCTTCCTGAAATTGTCTTTGATAGCAAGAGTGAAAATTAAATATAATTTTTCGCCTCAGAGTATGCTTCGATCTCTAAAGGCGTGCTGTTGTATCCGTAGATATAAATTTGCATCAAGTACTGGCGAATTTGCTCTTGTACGCCGCGTTGTTCAAATTGACGAACATGAATAAGTTCATGGGCTAATAGCTCACGATTATCACGCTCTTTATTTTTGATCCAAATACCATACCCATAGGTGTATCCCGCCATGTTAGGACCCGCATAACCTGATTTTTTGGCCAGTTGTGCTAATGTTGGATCTGTAGGGAATGGAAGTGTGTTGCTGTAGTAAACATGCACTTTTTCTGGGTGTTTAATACCGATACGTTTGGCAATAGCTAATGCTTGCTCATTCAGTGGTTGACCTTTTTCTTGCGCGATTTTCTCTTGTTGTTTTACATATTCTGTCGCTGCGGGAAGAATAGCATTAATGCTCTCTGTTAATTTAGCAGGTGGGTTAGCGTAAATTTCATCTCTGTTAATACACCCTGAAATTAATAGTGTGAACATGAGGATACATGCCAATCTCATAACGATTCCTTGTTAAGTTTTCGACTTTCTTGTGTTAGTAGGCATCGTATATGAGTGCATACTTGAGTGTTCCACTTTTACATAATAATACGAGCTATTTCACGAAAGTTGGAAAGAGTGATGTAAGCAGAGTCTTTGGGAGTGAACTTGTTAATGAAGACTTTAAAATAGGTATTATTGATAACGGTTAGTTGCGTGTCAAAAACGTCAAATTAGCTGTGAAGAAAAATTATTTTATTTCATTGGTAATTTTAACTTGCTGATAAATAAAGGTTGTCGTGTTTATGTCAGGCTTGTGACGTGATGTTTTTGATAAGATATCGTTAGGCTTTGGCGGAAAGTAGCAAAAAGGATTTGTAATGATTATTCGAAAATTACGATTACAACGTGGTTGGTCTCAAGAGCAACTTTCTCAATTAAGTGGATTAAGTATTCGTACGATTCAACGTATTGAGCAAGGACAAAAAGCGGGGCTAGAATCACTCAAATCTTTAGCTGCTGTGTTTGAAATACAAGTATCAGACCTTCAAATGGAGCCGCCAATGAATAAAGAAATCAGTGTCACAGAAGACGAAAAAAAAGCGCTTAACTATGTTAAAGGTATTAAAGGATTTTATTCGAATCTAACTACGTACGTATTAGTCATAAGTGCACTCTTCGTAATTAATTACTTTACGAGCCCTGGTTATTGGTGGGCGGTATGGCCTGCACTGGGCTGGGGGATTGGTATTGTGAGCCATGCGCTTAGTGCGTTTGAAGTCCTTAATATTTTCGGTCCTGAATGGGAGAAAAAGCAAGTCGAGAAACGCTTGGGTCGAAAGTTATAACCTTAACTGTAAGTTATTATCCCCGATTAAAATAACTGCATAGAGTGGTTAAACCTAGAGCCCTATACTTTATAAAAACATAATAAATGTAGGGCTATTTTTATATATAGCTATTGTTTTTTATGGTTGTAAATAGGTAAACAAGTTTACATATGCGATATCGTTTTAACGACATAATCATGATAGGTTAACCAATCATGTAAGTGATATGTTCTGGTGTGTTAATGCTCTCTTCCGTCGTCCGTAATATCTGGTATACCCCCTCAGTTAACTTTGGTTTTCGTGCATTCAGTGCAATGTTATTGATTATTTTAGTTGGTCTAATTTCTGGACAAGTCAATTATGCAATGACGGCATTAATGACATTACCTGCCGCTTTAATTAGTGGGTTAGATATTGCAGGACCGAGACGTTGGGCGCGTTTTTTGATCTCATCAGTGGTGTGGATTAGTGCGTTGTTATTGTCTTATTTTATGCTTACTTGTGCTATTCCATTGTGGGTTATTTATGGGGTGTTATCGATATTAGCGGCAGGCTGTGCCCTTAATGGTCCGTTTTGGGGGCGGTTGGGTATCTCTAGTTTATTGATTACTGTTATGGCCTTGTCACTGCATAACTCAAAAGCTGACATGTATTCCTATTTGATGCTGGTTTTAGGTCCATTAGGTTTTGCTTTATTCAGTTGGGCTTGGTTTGCATTATGGAAACACTATGCGCTAAAAGTCGGTTTAATTGCTATTTACGATCAGCTTAATGCGTTTTTTAAACACCGAACCCAGTTTTTATTGGGTGAAGATATCGAGAAAAAAGCAATAGAAACCAAATATCAATTGATTGAATTGTTTGAGCAAGCCGTTCAATCAGAGTCATTTCTATTATCAAAAAACGATGTAAATTCTTTAAAACAAGAGTTATTTATTGCCGCTGACATTTTTGAAGGTTTGATAAGTTGCCATACCAGAAATAAAGATCTGATCAGTCAGTTTCAACATGATAAAGAGAAACGTAATCTGTTGTTGAAATGGAGTGAAAATTGTCAGCAGAGGTTATTGTGTAAAGCGAAAGCGCTTCAACATACACAAGTTATACTCCCTGCAGAATCGTGTATTGCCATTGCAGATCAATTAATAGAGGCAGTTCAAGCAGAGTTAAATCATCAAACACGGTTTCGTTACTGGGCGGCAAGTATTAAATACCTCTCTCGTCGTATTGAACTTGAACAACCAACGTTCGAAAGACAAATTGAAATTCAACCTTTTGAATTAGCTTGGCATTGGCCAAAGAAAAATAATCCAATATGGCGACATGTAGCGCGTTTCTCGATGATTTTCACCTTGGGTGCTTTTATTGCTGACTCATTTCATTTAGCGCATCCAGAGTGGGTATTTATTTCAATTATAATGGTTATCCAACCGAGTTTTTCATCGATCAGAAGTAAAATATGGCAAAGATGGCTTGGTACAGGCTCAGGTTTATTATTTGCGACTGGGTTGATTTTCCTTGGTATCTCTGATCTCCAAGTTTATATACTGTTAACCATACTACTGACAGTTGCGATGTTTAATATTCTTAAAAATTATGCACTTGCGGTTGGTTGTATTACAGCGATGTTGGTGTTGGTGTTCCAAGTTATCGCTAACAGTGGCATTGATATTGTTGTTCCTCGAATGATAGATAACCTTATTGGGTGCTCTTTAGTATTAGTGGGCTACAGCTTACTTTGGCCACAATGGAGAGGAAAAGAGATCCACGCTCAATCGATTAAAGCACTTCAAGCATCTAAAACCTTATTCTTAATGTGTTATGAGGAACTTCAATCTGAAAGTAATAAGATTGAGCCCACTCAATTTGGTAAACAACGTTTGGATATGATGTCCAAAGAGCGGGGACTGGAGCTGATTTATAATGAGATGCAGAATGAGCCTCGTTTCACACGCCGTGATCCTCAATACTATGAAGAGATGCTCAGTCATTATCGTTTGCTGTCTCACTATCTATGCTTACTTATTCCTCTTGCGAGAAATGGAACCACAATACATAGTCTAACGGATTGGGAAGGGACGATTAATCGTGCAATGGACGCTTTGATTTCAAGCATTCAAGGTGAAAAAGTCATTGAGCTTCCCTATTTTGATGAAACAAATATACCAATGACTTCAGATAAACCGACTAATGAGCAAGCAGCCTATGAGTTGGTTTGGTTATCTTTAATGGCTGTAAAACAAATGCATGATCTCGTGCGTGATAAATACTTACAAGCTGCTAGTTAAGCTAATAATTGGGCAATGAAGTGTTTAGGAGAGAGTGAACAACTGTTTACTCTCTTTTTATATGAATATAAATCTAGTCTTCATGCATGACTGTTGAGTAAGAAACGATGTTATGAAATATAACGGTTTCTGTCACTGCGCGATAGTCATGAGGTTTATCTGCCTCAAATCGAATACTTTCACCTTTGGATAAATAGTGCCATTTATCATCAACATACACACCTAACTCTCCCTCAGTAACAACAGAATGCTCAATGGTTCCAACCTTGTGTGGTGACGAATGTTGGGTATGAAAGTGGGTTAGTGTGATTTCGAACATCTCAAATTTAACCGTAGGATCATAAGCGATTAACGTCTTCACATGCATATCGATATCGGCTGGAAAGATCCGTCCATCAGTATCATTTTGATCACTAAAAAAAGCAGTGAATGATGAATTCAAACCACTCGATATCTTCCACAAGGTTGCCACGGTTGGGCTAGATTCTTTACGCTCTATTTGTCCAAGCATGGCTTTGGATACACCCGTTAACTTTGATGTTGCATCTAGGCTAAGTTTTTGTTTCTCACGCAATGCTTTTAAATGTTTCGATATTCTGGCTTTAAAAATGTCTTCGTTCATCAATTTTCCTGTTGTGCGCTATAACGCACAATGATAAGGTTCCGTCTGTGCGCTATAACGTACAAATAAACCTATCTGTATCGTGCGCTATAACGCACATGATAGCATTGTACTAAGGAGTAGAAAATGAACGATCTGAGATTTAATTTAAGTCATATTTCAGCTGGAACAATTGCTGTTTTAGTCGGTTACACCTCGTCTGTTATTTTAGTTATTCATGCCTTAACAGAAATGGGGTTAGCCCAGTGGCAGATTAATAGCTGGTTGTTCGCTTTGGGGTTAATTATGGGTATAACCACTATCGGCTATTCTTTTTATTTCAAAGTACCAGTATTAACAGCATGGTCTACTCCCGGCGCTGCTTTTTTGATCACAGCTGTGCAGGGGTACAGCTCGGCAGATGTCATTGGCGCATTTATTGTATGTGGTTTATTGACCTTTATTTCTGGGTTAATTCGTCCACTTGCTTTGGCGTTGCAACGTATCCCATCGCCAATAACTTCAGCGTTATTGTGTGGCGTCATATTGCCTATTTGTTTAAGTGGATTCACGCAAATAGACACTCATCCAATCATGTTTTTGGTGTTGTTTAGTGTGTATATAATCACGAAACGATTTATGGCTCGATATTCGATGTTGCTGACGTTACTTGCTTCTGTAGGCATTGCGCTGTATTCCAATACCTTAAATACCGCTGCAATCCATATGGCAATGCCAACATTCTATTGGTTAACGCCGAGTTTTCATTTTCAACCGATCATTAATATCGCTATTCCTTTATATCTAATAACTATGCTGTCACAAAATATTGCAGGTTTTGCTGTACTTCAAAATTTTCAATTTAAAGTACCCGTTCGCCCAGTATTTTTAGGAACAGGTTTAGTGAATATGATTGCTGCACCTTGTGGGATCTTCACGTTGAACCTTGCGGCAATAAGTGCCGCTATTTGTATGAATGACGATATTGATGGTAAGCATAGTGATCGCTACAAAGCTGCTATCTGTGCTGGTGGATTTTATATGTTAGTGGGTATTTGGGCATCAATTGTGGTCGCTATTTTCGTATCTTTACCTGAGGGATTAGCCGATATTCTTGCTGGCTTTGCTTTATTAACTACCTTAATTAGCTGCTTGTTTAATGCATTTTCTGCCGATGAATACCGAGAGTCAGCGATACTTACTTTATTGATAACTTTATCAGGTATTCATTTGTTAGGGATCAGTGCGGCTATATGGGGAGTAGGTGTTGGCTTGTGCCATTTCAAGTTAATGCAGAGTAGAACCCCCGTATTCATTGCTGGGCGTTAAAGGGTGTATATCCACTTAACCTTAAATACAGCACAGTAAATCATTGCCTATTCAATAATGAATGGGCTGTAAACCACAGTGTTCTTGTTAACCGTCATCGTTATGATTTATTTGCACAATAAATACTTCGTGTAAAAAATAATAAGACACTGCTATTTGTCAGTTTTATGTAATTTATAACCCGTTTTTGCTGTTATTGTTTGTTGTTTATCCTCTCTGTTGTTATGGTTGCGGCGAAATATTGTTTAGTGCTCTAAATAAATATTATTAGGTTTACATAACAAGGTAGGATTTTTTGAATACTTCGACGGATAAAGTAAGTAGTAAATACAGTATAGAAACGACGGATTATCAAGTTGGACAAGATAATATTCAGCGCTGGGGTTTTGATATTCACAAACCGGTGTTTGGTATTAGTGCGATATTAATTTTGCTATTTATTGCTGTGATGTTAGTTGTCGATCCTGCGACAGCAAAAACGGCATTAAATAATACGCGAAACGGTATTATGGAGCAGTTTGATAGCTACTTTATGTGGGCTGTTAATACGTTCGCAGTTTTTTGTATATTCTTAATGCTTTCACCGCTAGGTAAAATTCGTATCGGTGGTAAAGAGGCAAAGCCTGAGCATTCAACATTGTCATGGAGTTCAATGTTATTTGCAGCAGGTATTGCTAGCGGTATCATGTTTTTTGGTGTTGCAGAGCCAACGGCTTATTTCACTAACTGGTTTGGGACGCCTTTTAATGTAGAGGCTCTGACGCCGGAAGCTAAGCAACTAGCGATGGCGGGTAGTGTGTTCCACTGGGGGATCAGCGCTTGGTCTATTTACGCAGTAGCAGCATTAGCGTTAGCCTTTTTTACTTATAACAAGAACTTGCCGTTATCAATTCGATCTTTGTTGTTCCCTATTTTTGGTGATCGCGCATGGGGCTGGTTAGGCCATGCTGTTGATATTCTTGCTGTTGTTTCTACTTTATTTGGTTTAGTGACCTCTTTAGGATTAGGCGCGCAACAAGCGGCGAGTGGTATTAATTATGTTTTTGGTACTCACGGCGGCTTAGGGTTGCAGTTCGGTATTATTGCCTTTGTTACATCAATCGCGATTTTCTCTGTAATACGAGGCATTGATGGCGGGGTTAAACTTTTAAGTAATATCAATATTGTTATTGCGTTTGGATTATTAGTTTTAGTAGCAATTTTGGGTTTTGATGTCGTTAAACATTCATTACCAGATACCTTTATGGCTTATGCGAAGAACTTTTTTGCACTAAGCAATCCTATTGGTCGTACTGATGATACATGGCGTCATGGTTGGACTATCTTCTATTGGGCATGGTGGATTTCATATGCGCCATTTGTGGGTATCTTTATCGCTCGAGTATCTAAAGGACGAACAGTAAGACAGTTTATTTTTGCCGTTCTCTGTATTCCAACATTAGTAACGATGACTTGGTTCTCTGTCTTCGGTGGTATTGCGGTAGAGCAAGTAGCGTCAAAAGTAGGAGAGTTGGGATTACATGGCCTACAAGATCTATCTCTTACTTTATTTTATGTATTTGATGCGATGTCAATGAGCCTGTTGTTATCTGTGATTTCGATTGTACTTATTTTAGTATTCTTTGTGACATCATCGGATTCCGCATCGCTAGTTATTGATAGTATAACCGCTGGTGGTAAATTAGATGCGCCAGTACCACAACGTATTTTCTGGGCAACGATTGAAGGTGTTATTGCTGCTATTTTATTATGGGTTGGTGGTGCTCAAGCATTAGAAGCATTGCAGTCTGGAGTGGTGATTACCGCGTTACCGTTTAGCTTTATTCTGGTAATAACGTGCGTGAGCTTATGGAAAGGATTGATGAGTGAGCGACACTTATATACTTAAGCTAGAGGTAAATTAAGCAATTATCCAAAAGTCGGCATTTGTCGGCTTTTTATTTTTCTAATCATAAAATTCATCAATAGTGCAGGGTGATCCATCACTGAATTTTAAAATAATTACTTTATTTAGCTTGTCGAGTACTGGCGAAAAGCCGAGCCTTTCTTCAAACTAAAGCCAGTAATAAAGTCGTGAATGAATGGAGTCACTATAATGATTAACTGGATTACTGTTGAGTCTAACGCAATTCGTAAAGTGGGTTATAGCGAAGCAAAAAATGAGCTTTATGTTGATATGGGACAGCGTCAACCTTATTGCGTCTTTTCTGAGGTTTCCAAATATGCTTTTTTTCATTTTGCAGCTGCAGAATCGGTAGAAGATCACTTCGAGAGCCATATTAAATCTGTTTATAGTCAAGTGTCATAGTTTAGTTGCTGTATATAGATGTTCAGTTATTTGCTTGTTTCTTAAGATTTCATTTTTCGAATAAAATACAGTTTGCTTAATAAGCTTGTCAGGCATATTTTAGGATAATAGAGCGTAATTATAATTAATAGAATTACGCTTATTCATCGTAAAGAGAGTAGGCAGTAATGAGCATTGCAGATTTAACCGAAGCATCTTTTTTAAGTGCAAACCGTATAAGCCAACAAGAATGGCAAGCCAGTTCGGTTGATTGGCCGACATTGCATCAAATTGGTCTTAATCATGAAGCCAATATTGAACAATTAAAAGAAACGGCTGAAATGTACGCGCGTATTATTCAGCGTTGTCAGTATGTACATTCCGTTCGCTGGCGGGTAAAAGATCCGCAGCATTTAATGGAAAAGATTGTTCGTAAAACCCAAGCAAATACTCCCACATTTAAACAAAAATATGTCGGTATTAACCCAACTAATTACGACCGTATTGTGACTGATTTAATAGGTGTACGTGCGCTGCATTTATTTAAAGAAGATTGTTTACCGGTTCATGATTATCTCTGCCAAGAATGGAAAAATGCTGAGCCACCAATTTATTACGTCCGTAATGGTGACGATAAGGTCTTTACTGAATTACCGAGTGATGTTGAAGTTAAGATTCATCCTGCGGGATATCGGTCATTACATTATGTCTTTGGTTCACAGCCGTTAAACCATACTGTTTTTACTGAAGTCCAGGTTAGAACAATTTTTGAGGAAGGTTGGACGGAAATAGATCATAAAATCCGTTACCCTAATTTTTCTCATAATGAACAAGTATGTGAATTTTTATTGATGTTTAATCGCTTAGCTGGATCGGCTGATGAGATGGGATCTTTTGTCAAACAACTGGTCAGTGAGCTAGAACAACACCAAAAATCAATTGATGAAATTACGCACAAAAGTGATGTAAACGCCCAAGAAGTAGCAGAGCTGTTTAAATTATTAGAGCAAAATGAATCAAAACAACAAGGCTCTCAAGAACTTATTGATAAGCTACGAGAACAAGTTGAACAGTTACAAACAGAGAAAAATACCTTACAGAAAGCGACAAAGCACCATGTCGTTAATAGGATAGATTTAATGGGTAAAGCGCAATGTAGGGCTGCTGATCTTATGAAATAATCGCATAACTATCCGTTTTTCGGATAGTATCTAGTTTGTTAGCCTTAGAATAATGCTTATAATTCATATATTCCTTTTAGGTATCTGTAAAATATAAAAAAGTTGTACTGAGGTTGTATATGATGAGAACACGTTTTGATCGTATTCGTCATGCTGTTTGTTTTGAAATTATTGGATTAGTGCTTTTAGTTGGTGTGTTGAGTCAATTTGGCTATGATTCTGATCATGTTGGAGCAGTTGGCATTGCGTTTTCATTTTTAGCTACAGGTTGGAACTACATTTATAATAACTGGTTTGATAAGTTAATGGTACGACGCTATAAAACTCTTAAGAAAACATCGTTGCAGCGTGTAGTACATAGTGTAGGTTTTGAAGCTGGATTATTAATTGTCACTATTCCTATTTTATCTTGGGTATTAAAGGTGTCGATTTGGGAAGCATTTATACTGGATATCGGTATGGTTCTTTTCTACTTAATCTATGCTTATGTTTATAACCTGATTTACGATAAGATTTTCCCTGTTCCTGAAGTGGTACATTAATTGGTGTTGCTACAAAAAAGCCCTCAAGTTTACTTGGGGGCTTTTTTATATTACTAACATCGATATTCTTACTGTTTAGCATCTAGCATTGTCCTTACGACAGGGTGCAGTGTTACAAATTGTAAGTTTTAGTTATTAATGACTAACTAGCCAACACAGGGTTTGACTTGATTTGTTATGCTTGTAATGTATCTGGATATAGCGAATTATCCATATATAACATTGCAAGTTGAGGGATCATGTTTCGATATATCCAACGCCGTAGAATAAAAAAAGTTATTAAGATCCTTTCGCCTATCTTATTAAAAGGTTACGGAAGCCGTGATTATTTCACGATTGGACAAGTAGAAGCCAATATAAAGTCACTTTGCAAACGTCAACAACAGATAGCATTCGCTTTGTTTGCTGATCCTAATGCGCTGGATTTAACAAATAATACTGAACTACACCAAATTCGTATCGATATATCTTACGATTTCTTTTTAGCCGATGAATATAACGCTCGTGATGTTCTCAACTTACTTGGTAAAGGTGGATGGAAAGGTGGTCGTATGGATGACGACATGTCGAACCGAATGGGAATGACTAGTCGTTACTAATAATGGTTCTGGTTTAAAAAGTGAGTAATAATTTGATCATAGTTGCTTATTTTACGGCGTATTTTCTTACCATAAATAAAGGGATGTTTGTAGTGGTACATTAAATTTGGCCACCTACTCAGAGGTGATATCATCACCTCTTAACATGGATAGGTGACATCATGACAAAACGAACAAGACGATTATTTAGTGCTGAATTTAAATTAGAGGCAGCA